>NZ_QULX01000006.1:0-202033 GCF_003481835.1 Roseburia sp. OM02-15 | reverse complement strand
ACCCCTTACCCCTCATGAGTGAGGGGCAGGGGAGTTGAAGTGTCGAAGACACTTTTTTATGTCCAAATACAAAAAGTATTTAATATTAGTTGCAAATGAAAGCCTGAAAATAGTAATTACATACAGACATGGGGAAATGGTTTTTCTATGCCCAAAGATGGAGGTGGAAATTGAGTGAAAAAAAAGCGTAATAAAAAGCGCATAAGAACATCCGTTATATGTATCCTGATTGTTGCAAGTATGCTATTAACCACAATAGGCAGTCTGATATTTAGTGTTGTCAATGCAAATGCAGCACAACGTGCGATCATATATCTTTCGGAAAATAAACAGGAATATAACATTGGTGACCGATTGGAAATTGGAGTACGTGTTCCGGAAGGCGCGGAATCTTTTACATTTACTATGGGGTATAACTCGTCTTGTATGAAGATAACGGAGGGGGAATATCCGGAAAATAAAGTATCGGTAACTGGAAATATCATATATATCCCTTTTGAGATTACTGGAAATGGAAGGATGTATTTTAAAGCTTACGACATTGTTACTAATACAGGTCAGGCATATGGCACAGAAAGTATTCTGCGTTCTGCCGGTACCGGAATCGATCCGGCGGTATCTGAGTGTCTTTTATCGTCTCTGACCGTGGATGGAGCAGAACTGACACCGGCCTTTGATAAATATGTAGATATTTACTGGGTAGACCTTCCAGAAAACATTGCAGATTCAGTAAAAATAACTGCAGTCCCGGAAAATGGAGAGGATACAGTTTCTATTGAGGGAAATGAAGGTATGGTAAATGGATTAAATACCATACATATCGCAGTAACAACAAATGGAAATTCCAAGACGTATACGATATTGGCAAATTCCAAAAAAGTGGAAGAGCAACAGCAAGAACCGGAAAAAGAGGAAGATGTATCGGCTGTACCGGAAGAAAATGAGCAGTCGGATGAATCGAAAGATACGGTAACTTTTTTGGATCGGTTGAACCTGTCATTTGGAAAAACGCTTGGAATTTTTGGCAGTTGTTTCCTTATATTAATGCTCATCATTATGAACATGGTGCGGAAGAACCGAAAAGCATACAGTCTGACCGATGATGCGTACCGGGAACAGGAAGAGAAAGAACGTAAGAAACGAATAGAAGCCAGAATGAGAGAAAAAGGCAAGCTGGAGAAAAAAGAAAAAAGGAAATCAAAGAAGTGAAAAAGAAAATATCAGTAAAAAAATTTGCTCTACTGTTCATTATCGTGGTGATTGCCTGTGTGGTCGGTGGAATCTTAGCAGGTAACAGAATCCGAAGTGGAGATAGGAAAAATGCGCAGACAGCTATGAAAACACCGATCCAGGACGTGACAGTGGATGATCCTTCCGTGAAATATACATTGAATATAGATGGGAGAACGTATGACATTACCGAAGATGTAACTGAATTTTCTACCGGAAAGGTAATGGTAAACAGTGATATCCTGCATTCCGTATTTGGATATGCCGTCACAGAGGAAGAGGACAGTATCGCATACGCTTATGGAACGAACAGATTTGTATTTTATGATGACCGGACAGACTATGTGTTTAATGATTATGTTGTAACACCTTCCGGTGATACCACAGTGAAAAATGGCGTTTATTATATCGACCTGTGTTCAGTCCTTGCAGACCTTGAGTTAAAGGTTATGCAGTCGCAGGATTCAATCACAGTTACAGGATATTAATAATAAGGAAGAGAGGCAAATTTATGAACCAGAATAAAGCAGTAAAAAAACCAGTCTTACTACTCATCCAACTTGCACTTGTATTGATTGCATTTTTTGCAGTTATGTTGTACGTGCGGAAAGAAACACAGCCAATGACGGTGTATCAGTTTACCAGGGATATAAAATTTGATGCAGAAAAAGATTATCAGCTGCAGCCAACCGATGTGCAGGAGGTTTCCATAGCAAAAAGTGCGGTTACTCCAAATATCATTACCAACATCGGTGATATTCAGGGCAAATATCTGAACACAGATGTATATGCCGGCGAATATATCATTTCGAATCATTTGAAAGAAGAAGGGGATGCACAAGATCCGATTGCAAAACTGGGAACAGATTACCGACTCATCACATTGCCAGTATCTATGTCTACCACACTTGGTGGAACGATTGAAACTGGAGAGACCATTGACCTGATGTACAGCGGTACCGGTTCTACAGAAGATGAGACCACAGGAGAATCTTACTCATTCACCTATACAAAATTATTTATGCAAAATGTCATGGTATATAAGGTGACACAGGCAGACGGATCAGATTATGTACCATATGATGCAAGTTCTGAACAGTTGACAAGTGGAACTACCGAAAGTCTGAATGGGGAAGAAAATACAGGTGGTGGAAGTCCAGCCTACATGACACTGGCAGTAAGTGTTTCACAGGCTGAAGAAATCTATGCACGTACACTTACCGGAAATATCTCCTTTGTAAAACAGTTAGACCAGAGCGAAGAGGTTACACCACTTGGATTTGTTGTTGGCGAATACAGCAAGATTTTCCTTGGACAAGGCAATGCTGAATCAAATGGACTCTACGTTGATTCTGATATTGAGGGCGCTAACAAAGTGGATGTTGATAAAGAAGCTGCTGAAAACCAGCAGTAATTTCCATCTGCATCTATGTGTTGTAATCGGATGAACTTTTAAAATACACAAAGAAAGGAAGGTGGGGGATTTCCCCCACCATAAATAAAAATGGCATTAAAAATTTTATCTGCGACAGGTTATGCACCTATCGAGAAAGAATTGTATTCAATAGATGGATGTCTTGTTATCGGAACGGTAACAGAGCGGCAGGATGCTTACGATTTTTGTATGACACATAAGCCGGATATTATGGTGATCAGTGATTATCTTCCGGGAGAAGAAAAGATGATCCCTTTCTTACTCCGTTTCCATCATAAATATCAGGATGTCCGCATCATTTATCTGGCACAAGAACTGAATGCCAGAAATACGGCAATGATCGATGCATTAGGCTTGCTGGTACTGAACGGAATATATGACATTATCCATGAAAAAAATATTTCCATTGAGTTGATCGAAGATATCATCAATCATCCAAAAACAGAACGCTCCATGAGTTACCTGACGGAACGCATCCTCGGAGTGGAATCCACAGTAGCAAATAACGGATTTTCTTATGAATCTTCCAATGATAAGGAAAAACATTTTGAGGGCATACAAAACCTGTATGTCGTATCATCCGTAAAACCGGGTTCCGGGAAATCATTTGTTGCTGCAAATCTGGCTGCTGCATGTGCAAAGTATGGAGAAAACATAAAAGTAGCATTGATTGAAGCTGACCTGCAAAATCTCTCCCTTGGTACACTGCTGAAAATGGAAGAGGATGATAAAAACCTCATGACAGCTTTAAAAACAGTGGACTCCATTATGCAGGATGGAAAAGTAGCAGTAAGTATTGATGAGACTAAGCAGGCAAATGAGAAAATTTTAAACTGTATGAAGCCGTATAAGGGCTGTAAAAATCTTGATGTACTGGTAGGATCACAACTTACATTTTCGGATGTAAACGGGGATTATATTTCAGCTAATGGCTTTATCTATCTGGCAGAGATCTTATCCAGATATTATGACTTTTTGATCGTAGACACTAATTCTTCTTTGTTGCATCTGTCAACGCTCCCATTGCTGAAAAGGGCACGAAACTGTTTTTATGTCCTTAACATAGATTTCAATAACATCAGAAATAATATCAAATATCAGAGTGTGTTCGAAGATATAGATGTGAAAGATAAACTGGTCTATGTGCTGAATCAAACCATTGAGAATGGAGTGGGAGACCAGAAAGAGAGAAAGGAAGAGGAAGAACTCCTTTTTACAGAGAGGATGGTCAAAGATAAATACTTTGATATTGCAATTGAGATACCAGCACTGAGCAGGAATGTGTTCCTGAACCGCTTGTATGAGGGACAGCCGGTAGTTCTGGATGAAGATATCCCATATACAAAAGATATCAAAGATGCCTTTTTGAATCTGGCCAATATGATCACACCGATTAAAACCAGTCCGGACTATATCAAGAAAATGGAAGAGAATGAACAGGAACCAGAGTCACAGGTGGAAGAAAAGAAAGGATTGTTGTCTTTCCTTAAAGGACCGAAAGGAAAGAAACTCAAGAAAGATAAATAATAACAGGAATGGAGAAATGACGTATGGCTTCGATGGAAGTAGATAATATAGCAAAGTTAATGAAATCTGATGTTTCCTATAATATTGTACTTAACAGAGCCAGTGAAAATGGTGAAGATGTAAAAGGTATCATGTCTTATGAAGATGCCTTGAATTTTGTAAGGGACGAACTGGAGAAGAAAAGTAAATCCAAGAAAGTCCTGAATCCGGATGACCTGAATGGTTTGAAAGACAAGGAAATGTACAGAAAGCGTATGCAACAGTATAAAGAAGAGATTTCTTCCATCATTGCCCTTGAAGGAATACGTGTTGCCGGGTATGAACATGAACATAAGCCGGAGGATCGTACAACAGAAGATCTGATACGAGATATTGCAGCCGATTTTGTTGGATTTTCGGTGTTGGAAGAGGCAATGGAAGATCCGGGGGTTACAGATATATTTGTCATGTCATATGAACTGATCTATGTAGAAAAATATGGAAAAAATGAAAAGTACCAACGTAAATTTCATTCAAAACGTCAGTATAAAGATTTCGTTGACCGTATCATGCGTGATGGTGGTACGGACCTGAATAAAGGTGAGAAAAAGATCGTCGATTTTGAGGTATTCGGTAATCGTGGTAATGCCATTATTGATACGGTTGCGACAAAAGGTATTACGCTGACCATAAGAAAGCATAGTGAAAACCCGGTAAGGTTACAGGATATCATCCGGCAGAATGTCATGAGCCAGAATATTGCTGATTTTATCGGAACATTGATTGAAGGGGAAGTGAACCTCATCTATGGCGGCATCACCGGTAGTGGTAAGACGACAACGCTAAGAGCCATGATCGATCATTATGTCCCGAAGTTGAATAAACGTATCCTGTGTCTGGAAGATACTCCTGAGCTGTTTTTGAAAAATGAACATACCGTTGAATTGAAAACGGTACATTCTAATAAGAAAGAAGAGTCTGTAACAATGGAAACACTGATCCTTACAGCGCTGCGAATGAAGCCAAAATATATTGTAGTCGGTGAGGTACGAGGTGTCGAAGCAGAGGCAGCCGTTGAGGGAATGGAAACTGGACATTCCACCATATTTTCCATGCATGGGGGTACGGTCTGGAATATCATCAACCGTCTCGTAACAAAATATCTGATGAGTATGCCCTCTCTTGGTATTGAAGTCGTTGAGCGTATCATTGGATCAGCAGTAGATTATGTTGCGATACAGGATGATGTACCTGGTATTGGCCGTAGGGTTACATCCATACATGAAGTATCCTACGATTTCGACAAGCGAACCGTAAAAGCGACACCGATCATCGAATATTCCTTTGAAACCGGGAAATGGGATTGGTTTTCTGCTGCATCTGCCGAAAAAACCAGAACCATGTTACGAAGAGGTGTATCACTGGACCGTGTGAAAGAAATTCAATCTCTGGACTATTTAAAAGCGCAGGAACAAAAATGTGAAGCTGCTTATGAGGCAAGCAAAAAATAAGGGATTGAGAAAGGAGAGCGGATTATGAAGCTTACAATAATTGCCGTTATACTGATCATCTACATGATTGTGGCAATGGCAAACAGCACCGGCTTTGGATGGATCAGGAAGATTCTTCCAAAGAAGAAAAAAGAACAATCTAAAAATCCGGTCATGGAAATTTTGGAAAGCACCTTAAAAGAACATACCAGTGTTGCCAGAAGACATAAAAAAGAAAAGTTATATTTACAGGCCGGCTTGAAGTTAAATTATACACAGGGAATCCTTATCGGTCTGATCATCGGTATTGCCGGTTTCGTAGCCATGCAGGTGGCACTCGATAATATGATCCTGTCACTGTTTATGTTCCTGGTAGGAAACATGCTTCCGGACATGGTCATTACAATGATCAAAAACCGAAAAGATATCCACATCAATAATCAGGTAGGTTCTTTCTTTACCATGATACTGAAACGATTTGAAGTCCTTGGTGATTTCTATAAGGCATTCATTGCAACAAAGGACGATTTTGTTGGTGAAGATCCGAT
Organism: Roseburia sp. OM02-15; assembly: GCF_003481835.1. Classification (NCBI taxonomy): domain Bacteria; kingdom Bacillati; phylum Bacillota; class Clostridia; order Lachnospirales; family Lachnospiraceae; genus Roseburia; species Roseburia sp. OM02-15. The sequence continues at coordinate 195,824 of NZ_QULX01000006.1, read as the reverse complement.
GTACTCTGAACTAGACCGTGCTGTTTCCAATATTGAAAACGGAATGCCGCTTACAAAAGCATTAAGGGAGATTGGGGAACGTCTGGATAATAAATATCTAATCCGTTTTGCTGATTATTATGCAGTTGCTGCAGAGATCGGTACCGAAGAGGCCAGAAACAATATTTTGAACCAGGCAGTAGCACAATACCAGAAAAATGAGGAAAATATGCGTTCCATGAGAAAACAGTTAAGGGAGCTGACAATGGAAGCATACGTTATGGTGGCGGTTATTCCGATCATCATTGCATATAGCTGTGTCACACAGCATGACTATATCACATTCGTTACGACGACACTGTTAGGAAAAGTTGGTCTGTCAGCGGTAATCATTATAACGGCGGGAATCTTCTGGTTTGTAAATAAGAAGGTTGGTGCGCCTCTGGATAAAGATTAGGAAGGAAGTCAATTATGAATAATTTAAGTGGTAACCTGATATTTTGCATCGTTATCTTTGGTGCAGTATTCTTTCTGTTTATCCATAACCTCTTTACTGTTGTATTTAAGATAGATAAACGGAATCTGGATGAGGAACGTTCCAAACAGCTGACAGAAAAAAATAAGCCAAAAATGTCAGATGAAGAGAAGGATATTGAACAGACCAGAAAACTGGTAGAAACACTGACAGCTCCGTTTATGGAGTTCGCCGCAGATTATTTCAATGGCGGTAAGTTGTACCAGATCCAGCGGAAATTAAAATTTACGGAATGGGACAAGTACTTCGAACCACTTCAGTTTGTCGTATTGCAGTGGATCTGCCGTATCGGTGGTGCGCTGATCGGCATTGTTTTGTTTAATGTACTAGGCGATGATGGTATCGCACATGTAATGGCGATTGCGATTGGTGTTGTCATATTCATTATTCCGGGACTGTTATTGAACAATACATATAAGAATAAGCAGAATGATCTTATGAACGGATTCCCTGAAATGATCAATATCATCAGTGGTTACCTGTCTGCAGATATGCTGTTTGTGGATGCGGTCAGCTATTCCTTGCCACATATGTCAGAACACTGGCAGCCAATCATGAGCAATTTCGTCACAAAGGCAGAATTAAGCAGTACAGAAGATGCCCTCGAATGGCTCAAATATTCAGTAGATATTGTTCCGATTAAGGAATTTGTTTCTGTCGTAAAACTGAACCTGGAGCTTGGTAACTCCGTAAAAGATTCTTTTGCACAGCAGGCAGAAAAAGTGCAGGAAATGTTGAATGAAATCATAGAGAAAAAGATTGAAAAGCGAAAAATGTATACGACGATTGTGCAAGCACCATTATTACTCTGTATGATGCTTGCGTTCGCATTGCCAACTTTAGGTTCTCTTATAGATCTGTTCCGTTAATAAGGAGAAGTAGAACAATGGCAGAATCAGAATATACCATTCATTATGTGGCTGCAGTCAATGCAGTTCCACCAAAAAAGCTACAGTTAGCAAAACATATCTATATTGCAGTGTGGATCGTCATTATCATTCTGTCTGTCATCATGCAGGAAAATTTGTTTGCAGATTTGGCATTCCCTTTTAAACTGTTGCTGGTATTGCTTGGAATAAAAATATTTTCCTATGATTTAAAGACTCCGCGTATTCCAGCACAATTGGATATACGGTTTACAGAGGAATCCATATCACTTTTTCGTGAAAAACATTATTACAGTAATAAGAAGGTAATACAGGAATTAGACACATTCCAATATAGTGATATTGAAAAATGTATTTACGACAAGAAAAATCAGAAAATTACGGTCAAAGGAAAATTTCATTGCACTGTATATAAATATCTGGCAGACGGGACTTTGGAAAAAGAGCCATGCTTTGATGATATACGGACAGGCTTTCGTTATTTTTATACAAATCTGGATCAGACAGATATTGTCATGGAAATAAATACACATACACCAATACAGGTAACAATAAAGAACCCATAGGATGAGGCGGTGGTTTTATGAAAACAGGAAATATGAAGCATAAAATTTTACATGCACTCAAAGGCGAATCAGGAATGAGTAGTATGGAAGCAGTAGTGGTAGTAAGTATCGTGATTGTACTGGTCACAGCATTGATGTATTTTGGCGATGCGGATAAGGAATTTATGGCAGGAGGTGTCCGGCGGGCATCTCACGTAGGATGGGAGTGATAGAGTGAAGAACAAAAAAGTAAAGCAGCTCTTACTTGGCATATTGGCAGTAACAGTTGTATCAACGTGCATGACAGTACCTTCGTATGCATGGGAATATCTTGGAGTACAGATTCCTGACTATCTGGATCAGGAAACAATCATGCAGCAGATCAATAACGGAAATGAAGATATTATCAATGAACTATGTACCCGATATGGGGCATGTGAGGTCAAAGAGCCGGTTGATCCGGGAGTACCGGATATTTCAGAGCCGGTAGATTCAAGCCATCAGGAATTTGATGAAAATATAGGGAAGGAACAGGAAAAAGAACCTGATACTTACACAACAAGTGACCTGAATCATTTGCTGCAGGGAGAAAAATCGGACCAGAAAGAGGGAACAACCGACGATTCCGATTCCCTGAATGGACTTTTGACTGAAATTATGGATTCCCTTTATCAGAAGAATATCACATCTGTACAGAACTATACAGAAAATGACAACATTTATCTAAAATGGTTAAAAAACTATTCTACCAAAGGATTGCAGGTAGGATATTCCGAATATGAAATGGATGCCTACAGTGATTTTATCGCAATTGCAAATATCTATCAGTCGATGGTAAAGAAACAGTATGCAGGTGTAGAAACTACTTTCCAGTATAAAATCGGGGACGGCTATTATGATACCGGTATTTATACTGTAGCAAACGGCATGTTATCCGGTCTGCAGGTAGAAGAAATCTATGAATGTGTGGCAAGACATACGGATGCAAAATTTTCAACAACTGGCGTCGGCAGTGCATTGACAGTTGGTGAGGATACCTTCGTGGCTTTAAAAACATCCATGTATAACACTGATGATGTGATCAATAACCTGAATGTTGCCGGAATCAAGGCAACCGTAAGGAATACCCGGTTAAAAGGGAACTATCGAATCACAGAGTATGTGGAATCCTTAAAAGATGGTGAGCAGAAGATCTCCGTTCAAACAGAAGATGAAACACTCAAAGAGGTAAAGGCTCTTACCTATGACTCTATTACATTAGTGAATGTAAAAGAGTTGGCAGAAGCACTTGGCGGTTCCTATAGCGTAAGCGGAAATGGCTTCACCATTTCAAAAGACGGATCATACTGTTCAGGTACGGAAAATTCCAAAACGATCAGTATGTCCAACAGTAAAGCCGGGATCAATACACAAGGAAATATAAAAGCACCGGTCCTGAAATATCAGGGAGAATTTTACGTTTCCGCATATTCAGCAGTAAACGGACTTGGATACCTGCCGGTATGGGATTCAGGTATTCATGGGATCACATTAGAAGTTTCAGAAAAATAAGACGGTAACTTGGAGGAAACACTTTTGGGAAAAGAAAAAAAGAAAACAGAGATAACCCTTACACCGAAACACCTGATCCTTATGGTTGTGCTTGTGGCAGCCATTGCAGTTTCAGCTACGTTCGGAACCGTAAAAATACTGAAATATCGGGACGAAAAACAGGTGGAAGAACAGGAAAAAAAGAAGGCAGCACAGACAAAGATTGAAACGGAGCTGAATGATATTCTGAAAGATGATAATTCAACGATATCAGATATTGAAGAATTATATAAAAAAGATCTTCCAAAGCTGGATCAAAAAACAGCAACCAATTATATAGATTCGTTAGCATATCTGGTATACATCAATATTTCAAAATATGACCTTTCCTCAACAGAAGAGGAACTGATTGCAGCAGCATGTGATGACAAAGGTGATTATAAGGCATCCATGATGTCGGATGAAACACTTGCATCAAAACTGGAGGAACTTCAAAACATCCATGCGTATGTAGGATATAGAAATGGTGGAGTCGTGGCAAATGTGGACTATAAATATTTCATAGACGCATACGGAGAATATATGAAAGAGGATTATAAAACGATCTTTACCCTGTATTCCAAAGAACAGTCAGAAGATTATTATGATAATACAACCAAAACCTATCATATGGATGTTTTAGTCGACCGGATCAAATCTTTGAGCAGCAGTATCAGCAAATTCAGTGATTCAGAGCTGGCAGACGTTTACCATGACAGTCTTGATTTTTATCTGCAGATCTATTTTGGCGGCTATAATAATACACCATTGTTTGATGAAAACGGAGTATTAAACAGCTATGTGAAGGAATCATATGAAGCATGTGCCAAAGATGACAAGAACCCGATCAGCCAGAATTGCCTTGAAATCCTATCTCTTTATGAGGCATCCGAAGATAAATGGTCAGATGATATAGAGGCATATGTCTATAAAATCTCAAATCATGAATCGGATAAAAATGGTGATTCAGAAAATGCGGATGATACATCTGCCCAAACTGAAAGCAGCGCAGCGCCGGAAAGCGAAAATGTGGAGTAAAAAATGAAACAACAGACAATAGACAGATCAATGATCTTATCAAAAATGAAAGAATTTTGGAAAGATGAAAGTGGTATCACATCTTATGAAGTGGCTATTGCATGTATCATCTTTATCATCGCATTTTCTGCAATGGTAGATGTCGTATTACTTGCAAATGCACAGATCTCAGCCACAACCGTATCAAAAGAACTGGCAAGAACCCTTTCCGTCCAGGGTGGAGTATGGGCGGAAGCTCCGGCCGGTTATACAGAAAATTATTATAATACGGAAAAATTACAAAATCTTGTAAAAGATCTTCTGGCAGAACAGGGACTTGAGGAAGATGGTTGGGCCGTATATATCAAACCTGAAGGTCAGGATGATTATTATGAGACACCGCTTTTGACTGAAAGCACTACCGCAATCTATACAGCAGATTACCTTACGACATTCCATGTAAAGCTAAAGGCAACTTATAAATGGAAATTATATAGTCAGATTACGGGAACAGATGTGAAATCTAATCTGAAAGTAGCAATGCCTTGTCTGTCTGAATGGAAGTATGATTATGGAAACTGGGAAGGTGAGCATTGATGAAAAAACTCAGGAAAGGATTGCGAAAGAATTGCAAAGGTGAAAATGGTGCGGTTTCACTGCCGTTTGTATTTATCATCCTGATTTTGACGTTTTCCTTTATAATTTTTGTGGACCAGTTCAAATCCACGCAGGATGTGACAGAAGTGGAATCCATTTTGGATCTGGCATCGGTAGAAGCTCTCCGTTATGCAGTTGATGAAGATAAATGGAATCAGGGATATCTTGTGATAGATGAAGATCTGGCCAAGGATAAATTTGTGGAGATATTAAATTCAAGTATTGGTACCGGTAGTATGGGAAACATCACTGGTTATAGCATACAGGGTGGAAAAGACGGTATCAATATCACATACAACGATGATGGACTGGCTACTGGTGTGCAGTTATCACAGCCAGATGAAAACGGAAACGTTATAAATAAGGAAGTAAAGGTAACTTCCTGCTTCCTGGATGCTGTTGTTGATCTGACATACAGTGTACGTAAGGATACGGATTTTATTGGTGCAGTAAGTACCAAATTTTACAATATCTTTATTAAAGAAGATCAGGAAGCAACCAATGATAACAGTGCGATAGACGGACTGGTTACGGTACCGATACAGGCAATCGGAAAAGTTACTTTAAAATAATAAGAACGAAACACTTTATGAAACACTTTTTAGAAATGAGGATTACAATATGTTATTTATGGATTACGCACCGAAAATCGGGGATATCGCAGGATGGTTTCAGGTATATTTTAAAAATTATATCCCGGTACTGGTCTTGCTGGTACTACTCGGAATTGCTACATACACGGATATTAAAGAAAGAAAGATTAAAAACTGGCTGAACCTTCTTATCGTCATCGCAAGAGCAGCATTTATCCCTTTGATGGGAATTTCCTATCATAACATTCTGGGTGCAGCATTTTTATTTGGACTATTCCTGGCAATCGCAGTTATTCGGGATGAGAGCATGGCAGGGGACATTAAATGTGTTGGCGCTTTTGGTTTTTATCTTGGACTCACAAATGCTGTGATCGTTCTTTTTGGTGCTATGATCATCGCTCTTATTTTTTCCATTATCCGAAGATTGTTGAAAAAAGATAAATATTTTCCTCTGGCACCATTTTTCCTGTTCAGTTACGCAGGTATCGCAGGTGTATATTATATTTACGATGCCGTTGCCCTGGTTGCCGGTTAATAGCTGACCGGGATGAGGGATTGATTATGAAAAAATTGAGTTTTGATGAAATGTGCCAGTTATATGATCTGATCGATGACATGAATTACAGACCGTATGGCTGGCTCCCCTCTGTGCAGGATATCAAACGATATATCCAAAAAGAACCGGATCGTTATGTTCTCTTTGCAATTTGGCTGACAGAACATACGAATCCATCAAAACTGCAGGGGGAACAACGCGAAGTATATGATTATTTGATGGATTTTACCAGACAACAGGTAAAGTTCAAAAAGGAACACTGTATATGAGAAAAATGGATTGTAATGAAGATAAGAATGAGAAACACAAAGTTTTATGGAGAATTATGGATATTGCTCAAATCATAGTATTAAGTTTAATTATTGCCATCGTGGTCGTAGTCAATATTGATTACACAAAAACCTCAGATGATTATAAATATTTTTACAGAAAAACAGACAGTGAAGTGCAAAAGATGCTGGAACGCAAAGATAGCTTCTTTTTATATATCGGACGTGACAGTTGTGCATATTGTAATGCATTGACAACTGCATTATGTAAAGGAAATACCAATGTGGATATTGTCTATCTGGATACACAGGAATATAAAGATATGATCGATGATCCAGATAGTATGGTCGCAGAAGAAGGTCAGCTTATATATGACCTGTTCAAAGAAAAATATGGTTATCAATATGTCCCATATCTTTGTTATGTCAAAAACGGAGAGATTATTGATGCTTATCAGATAGATTATCCGGAAAATTTTGAAAAATCTTCTAATTTTTCCAAAAACATTTTTTTAAATAAAAACGAAAAATTGCTCACAAATTGGATCTCAACACATTCTCTGGTGAAAAAGACAGGAACATGCAGTGCTACTGCAGCCTGCGAGTGATTTGGCAATTACAGAATAGCAAAGGAGTATTAAGATGCTTAAAGTAAAACATTTGGTAAAAAAATACCAAAAAGAAACCGCTGTAAATGACATAACTTTTGAAATCGGTGATTCACAGATCTGTATTCTGCTTGGCCCGAATGGAGCAGGAAAGAGTACCATTATAAAATCTGCTGCCGGACTTCTGTCGCATGATGGCACGATCACTGTCAACGGATTGGATACAAAGACACTGGAGGCAAAAAAGATTTTTGCATATATACCGGAAGTACCGTCACTTTATACAGACCTTACCATACAGGAGCATATGGAGTTTATTGCCAAAGCATATGATCTTGATCCGGATTATTACCATAGAGAAATAGACAGGCTTTTAGATTATTTCGACCTTGCCGGAAGAAAAAACAGTTTAGGATCAGAACTTTCAAAGGGAATGATGCAGAAAACCAGTATCTGTATGGCACTTCTGATAAGACCACAGGTGATTTTCGTGGATGAGCCGATGGTCGGTTTAGATCCAAAAGCAATCAAAGTCTTGAAAAAAGAATTGATCCGGTTAAGAGATAACGGTGCTACGATCCTGATCAGCACACACATGTTGGAAATGGTAGATGATATCTGGGACAGCACGATTGTGATCAGCAAAGGACAGGTGTTAGGACAGTTTAAAAAAGAAGATCTGAAGGACGAAGCAATCAATCAGTTATTCTTTGAAGTTGTGGAACAGGGAGAGGAAGGTGATAGATAGTCATGCAGACAATGAGATATCTTCTGGGACATTCTATCCGTAATATACCACAGAGATTTAAAAGTAAAAAACATTCCTTTGTGACCTTACTATTTGTAATTGTGTATCTTGCAGTGATACCGGTTTTATTTAATCAGGTAAACCTTTCCTTCCTAAGAGGACAGGATAATTTCACCTATCTGCTTTCACTGGGTGCATTGGTTGAAACACCATATATCATGTATATGTTTCTTGTCCGGAAGGGAATCACTTTTAAAAGTGCTGATATTCATTTTCTCTTTCAGGCACCGATACCGCCAAAGCAGATCATTATATATGGAAAAAACCGTAATATCATAATGAACATTCTGACGCAGTTTTATCTGGCATTGATCGCATTTACGGTATTTAAAGTAAAAATAGGTTCCTGCCTGATCTATATCATACTGTCTCTGGCATTTGGTATCGTGCGGGACACATCATTTGCAATCCTTTTATATGGTCAGGACAGATCCAAAGGAACTTCTGCACAAAAAGCAGTAATGGCTTTTATATGGATCATTTTAGGACTGCTGGTTGTTTCACTTATTCGTGTTATGCTGACAAGTGAATTTGGATTTTCGCTGATACCGGCATATTTTGACAGTCCACTGACGATGGCGATTCCGGTTGTAGGATGGGAGATTGCACTTATCCATTTATGCATTATGGGACCGACATCATATACAATGATCCTGACGTTGATCAATGTGGCATTTATCGTATTACTTACTTTACTGGCAGTTAAGGCAGAATGCATCGGGGATTTTTATGGTGATGCAATGGAATATACCGAATTATATGAAGCAGCAATTCAAAAGCGGAAAATGGGCGGTATCTATAAAGTAGGACAGAAGGAACATGTCAGAACGGCACATGTAACATATAAAAAACCATATGCAGGAGCATTATTTTATAAGAACCTGCTTCAATACAAGAAAAAACCGATGTTTATCTTTTCCGGAACAACCGTTATCCTTATGGTGCTGGCAGTAATACTGGCATTATCAAAATTCAGGGGGGATGCATTGTTTACTTTCCCGGTATACATGGTTCTTATACTGATCTTATCGTGCATACTCTTTCAGGGATTTGGCATTCAATGGAAAAAAGACATTTTAAGTCCCTATTTTACATTGATTCCGGATAAACCTGCTAAGAAAATCTTCAATGTTGTTATCTGGGAATACCTGAAAGCATTTATTGAGGGTGCTATTTTTGGTTTGATCATTGCAGCAGGTGTGGGCATTATTTATCTGCCTTATGTAATTCCTACAGCACTGATCTATTGTGCAGTAAGGAATAGCAGAATGCATTTTGCTATGATATGGAATAAAAAAGGTTCTTCCATTTTTGGTAAATTCGGTCAGACAATCCTTGAATACAGCTGTGTAATCGTGGTTGTAATACCGATTCTGTCGGTACTTATCACATTTATGCTTTTGGGAATGCATCTGATGGGATTTGTCATAGCAGCAGCAGTAGCATGGGGCATTTTAGGAATCCTGTATGCGTGTTCAATCAAAATATACCGTTAGGATTAAAAACAAAATGATGTGACAGGCGAAAGAAAAAGCTATCTGCGAAAATGATGGCAGTGATGCTACTGTTTCATTGCAAATTTGTTACATATAATAGTAATTAAAACATGTAAAATATAGTATCATTTCTTTTTACCCTATATAGGGAGAGACCGGAACCCATCCGGTCTTTTTTTTAATAATTATTTTGGGAAAGGAGGGAATCATAGCATATCACAAAACAAAAGGATTGTATTATATTTTCAGAAAAGTTATTCAGGGAATCTGGGTGGAATTATTGCTATCGGGCAGGTCCGTATGCTATAATATATTCATTCAGAAGCACCCTGAATTTCTTAAAAAACAAGAAAAGAGGTGTAAAAATGGAAAGAGAAACTTATCTGTCCCAGGAATTGGATGTTGCTGGACAGAGGGCAAAATACGACGATCATGTAAAAAGATTGTTGAGTGATAAAGGCATCCTTGCATATATCCTTATATACGCGGTAGAAGAATTTAAAGGCTATACGTTTGAAGAGGCAAAAGCAGCTATTGAAGGAGAACCGGAAGTTGCCTCAAGAGGTGTATATCCCGGTACAGGACAGGAGCCTGAAGCAATCAGAGGTGAAAAAACAGAAAGCAGTATACCTGGTGAGGGAAAAATGCTTTTTGATATTGTCTTTTTTGCCCGAACAAAATATAAGGAAAAGCAGAAAATATATGTGAATCTGGAAGCCCAGAATTCATTCTATCCGGGGTATGATTTAGTTACAAGAGGAGTTATTTATGGTGCAAGATTGCTCTCTGAACAGATGGATATCGAATATACATCAACCAATTATGATGGAGCAAAAAAAGTATATTCTATCTTTATTTGTATGAATACTCCTGAGAAGAATAAACAGCAGGAAGACGTATCTGATACGATTGTTAAATATTCGATGCAACCGGAAATCTTATACCAGTCTGAGTTGGATCACCCTGTAGCGGTAGGTAGATATGATCTTCTTTCTGTAGTATTTATTTGCCTTGCAGATGATGCTACGGTAGCATCAGATAATAAGCTGATCGGTATGTTGTCGACGTTATTATCTGCAAAATTGTCAGTTGTTAATAAAAAAGATAGTCTGGAAATGAAATATGGTCTTCCGATGACTATATCCATGGAAAAGGAGTGTATTGATATGTGTAATCTAAGTCAAGGAATCTTGGAACAGGGTATCGAACAGGGTGAACTGAAAAAAGCAAAAGAGACGGCACTTTCACTTGCTGAGATGGGATTATCTATTGATAATATCGCCAAAGCAGTTAAAATTGATGCCGATGTTGTTCAGTCTTGGATTAATGAGAACACAGCTGTTGCCAATTAAGCAGTAAAAGAGGAATGAAAAAAAGTCATTTAATTTAATCATTACACAATCCCTTTGCAGTTTTTGACTGCAAGGGGATTTTTTTGTGTAAAAGAAAATAGTGATTGCAGGATTTAGACTTAATTTAGTAATTACATACAGACATAGGAACTGAAAAGCTATGTTAAAACCGGAGGTGATGAGGAAAACAAAACAATATGTCAATTCTTGCCGAATGGTAAGAATTGACAAGGAAACTTTTAGTAGGGGATAGAACTCTCCGAAAATATGCCTATTAGTGGTACCTGTTTCAGTTCGTATCATTATGGGAATTCTATTTGTTTTTTTGTTAGAAAGTTCAAATTGAACAAAGAAAGGAGTGTAGCCGTATCACAACGGCTGAAAAGTAATTATGAAAAATAAGAAATTAGTTCAACTCGGTGCTATTGCAATGTCAGTAGCATTGGGAATGTCACCATTTGTACCAGCAATGGCAGCTACTTCCGCAGTAACAACCAATAATACTGCAACTGCTAATGATTTGAACAATGCGGATATTATTGATGAATCAAGAACAGGTTCTCTTTCTATCCACAAATATGACATCACATCGGCTGAGGCAGCAGGCAAATATACAGAAGGTCTGTATAAAGCTACTGGCGAAAAAGATACAAGAGTTGAAAATGCATTGAAAAATTTTGGAGTAGAAGGAGTTCAGTTTTCATACCTTCGTGTCGGTGATGTAGAGACACACAGTATTAATAATGGTACAAATACAACTGTTACTCTGGTTTATGAAATCCCGGAGGATTTAGCAAAAATTTTAAACCTGACAGCGGCAGATGCCATTGATATGACTTCTATCAAAGAAGCACATCCTTGTACCCATACAGGAGTATGTCATTATACATCCCAGCAGATCAGTGATGCACTGGCTACAATTTTAAAAGCTGATGACCTTTCCGCAAAGAATGCACTGGAAAATTATCTCTATGATTATGGAACTCAGGACAGCACAACAGATCAGGCTACAAAACCAGGTGTAGTAAATATGCCAAAAACTGATAAATATGGATATACACATGTTGATGAGCTGGAACTTGGACTGTATCTTGTTGTGGAAACAGAAGTACCGGAACAGGTTGTGTCTACAGTTAATCCTTGGTTTGTGCAGGTGCCATTTACAAATACAACATCTGATACAACAACAGGTGGCCAGAAATGGTTATACGATATGACATGTTATCCGAAAAACCAGACTGGAAACCCAACACTGGATAAAAACGTAAGAAATGCATACAGTAACAGTTCTGAAACAGATAAGAACGGCGCACTTAACATTGGTAAAGATTATGTAACATCTTCCTTATCCAATTCTCTTATTGTATATAACAATGATTCCAATACAGTTGAAAATACAGCAGATGCAGATGCCGCTACATATATCGCAAACCGTGGTGGATATACAAAAGATGGTATCACAGCCGGAAAAGACGGTGCAGGATACAGCTATGATTACGAATACCGTGATACAACAACCGCATCCGAGGGTGATGTACTGGATTATACATTACTGTCAAAGCTTCCACATATCACAACAAAAGCAACTTATCTGAGCGAATACACATTCTACGATAAGTTATCCAAAGGTATTTCATACAATGAGGATGCTAAAATTGCATTCTATGATAATGCAGAAGATGCAAAAGCAAATAATACCAAAAATGCAGCTTTACTTTGGGATAGTGCAGGTACATACTTCACAAGAGAGTATAAAAACAATTCTGATGGCACAAAAGAAATGACTGTAAAATTAACAGAAGCTGGTCTGGAAGTTGTAAACCATGCAGGTGTAAATAATTCCACTGCAACAAATGCCACTGGATTATCAGACTACTATATGGTTGTTTATTATACAGCAAATGTAAATTCTGATGCATCTGTTGTATTAGGTGACCAGGGTAACCCAAATGATGTAAGACTGGTATGGAACAGAACATCTGACAGCTATTACAATATGTTAGAGGACCGCAACTATGTATATTCTTATGCAATGGATTTAACAAAAACATTTTCAGACAATAAAGGTGATTATTCAAATGTTAAATTCAAAATGTATAACAGCACAGACTCTTATTATGTAGTGGCAGAAAAAAAATCTGATGGACTGTACTATGTTACAGGAAAGACCACAGATGAAAACAAAGCAACTGAATTTACTCCGGATGCAAATGGTGCATTATTTGTAAACGGTATTGAAGCCGATACCTACCAGTTGACAGAGGTTGCAACGGATGATGGATACAATCTTTTGAAAGATCAGATTAAGATCAAGATCACAGCAACTGATCGTGATGTAATTGCTTCTGTAGCAGGTGCAACCGGCATGGATGCCGAGACAGTTGCAAATATTGTAGCCAACTATAATGGTGGAATTTATGATGAAAATGGAAACCTTGTAACAGGTCAGGTTGATGAAATCACAGGTGACACAGGAAATACACCGGCAGATGAAACCGCAAATGGACGTACAATTGGAAAAACAGATATGTATGTGGGAGCCATCCAGTGTGCATCCGCAGTCGTTGATGGTATTGATGCCAACATGACACAAGATAACGCATCTGTTATCCTTACTGTTAATAATACAAAGAGTTTCCTGCTTCCGAAAACAGGTGGAAACGGACTGTATGTAGCAACAATCGTAGGTGTGGTAGCAGTAGCTGGTGGATGTTATCTTGTAACAAGAAAGAAACATGCATAAGAGACGTACACGCATAGAAAAAAATAAGATCTTTGCAGTCCTGATCGTGATTGCAGGAGTTCTCCTTCTGCTGTATCCGTGGTTTAGCAACTGGATATACGACAAAAAGGTAGATTCGTCTGTAAAAGTTATGGAAAAAGAAATGGCACAGGTCGACGCAGCCGAAGAAGAAAACATTTTGGAAACTGCAAAACAATATAATAAAAATCTGGCTGAATCTAAGATTGCCCTTACAGATCCTTTTGTTGATACCGGAGATGAGGAAGAGGATATCAAATATCTTTTCACACTGTCTTTAGATGAACGTGGAATGATGGGATTTGTAGAAATCCCAAAAATAGATGTATGCCTGCCAATCTTTCACGGTACATCAGATGATGTCTTAAAGATGGGAGCCGGACATCTGGAAGGATCTTCCTTGCCAGTCGGAGGAGCAAGCACACATGCGGTTATCTCAGCACATACCGGGATCAATTCCAGTAAGATGTTCTCTGACTTGACGGAAATGAAAAAAGGAGACTTGTTTTTTATACGTGTACTTGATAATACACTTGCATACAGAGTGTGCAGGATAGAGGTCATAGAACCGGAAGATACACAGAATCTGGTGATCGAGGAAGGGAAAGACCTTGTCAGTCTTATTACATGTACTCCTTATGGAACAAATACGCAACGTTTGGTAGTGACAGGTGAAAGAACCGAATATTCGCAGGATTTAGAGAATGAAGCGAAAGGTGAAAAAACATCTGATACTTCTCAGTGGATGAAAGCGTACCGTAATGCGCTGATGATCGGTATTGGCATTGTTATTATATTGGCAGTTCTGATGATCGTTACCAGAGTAGTACGAAAAGGAAGAACATGGTCACGGGAGGAAAAGGAATGATACGACGATTCTTATACACTGTAATCATTGTGATAGGAATTGGGATATTCTTTTATCCTGACATTTCGACATGGCTGTTCAATAAACAGGCTCAAACGACGATTCATAATTTTCAGGATCAGCAGGAAGATTTATCTGAGAATACCGATCTGGAAAAAGAACCTAAAACAGAAACAGAGTCTGCTGAAAACATGGAAGAAAAATTACGAATCGTTAAATATAATAAAAGTCTTTTCGAAAATGGTGAGGAACTTACCAACACCGTGATGAAAGAAATCCCTGATGTGGTTGATAACCCGGACGGTTTATTTGGCTATATCGACATACCGGCAATGAATAATCTGTCACTTCCACTGTATATAGGTGCATCAGATGAACATATGGGAAAAGGTGCTGCCCTTTTGGGCGGTACCTCAATCCCGGTAGGTGGTCAGAACACAAATGCTGTAATCGCCGGACACAGAGGTTGGCGGAGTGTTCCTTACTTCAAGTATATCGAACTTTTGAAAATAGGGGATATCGTAAAAATCACAAACCCATGGGAAACACTCACTTATAAAGTGGAAAAAATAAAGATTATTCAACCAGATGATGATCAGTCAATCGGTATTCAGGAAGGAAAAGATATGGTAACGCTGATTACGTGCCACCCATATCGGTCTAATGGAAAATATCGCTATGCCGTATATTGTGTAAGAGATGATATGTATCAGGAGGATTCATCCGATATAGAGAAAGATACTCCCGTTATTTTCACAGAAAACACGGAATATCTTTCATCTGAAGATGATATAAGACTGGAAAACAGGTTGCGTAAAATAGCAAGCGTATTGATTATAGGAATGGTTATTTTTACAATCTGTATACAAAAACGAAGAAAGGAGAACGAGAAGTGAAAATACATAAATCTAGGTGGAAAAAATTGCTTGCACTTGGTATAGTTGCTGGTATTTTAGCAACTACAGTACCTGCTCAGGCAGGAGAACCATCTGTTTCGGTAAGAAAAGTATCTCAGGATATTAACGATCAAAACCAGTATGTATACGATGGAGATAAACTTGATTTAAGCATGACAACACTGGCGATACAAAAAAGCAGTACCGGCGCGCTTGGTTACATCAACAATGGCGTAGTACAAACCAACAGTGGTTCCTTACTGGTCCCGAACTGGGACGGGTGGTGGCACATGAAAAACGGCTGGAAGCAGAATACAAATGGTCTGACACAGTTAGATGATAAAGGATGGTATATGCTTTCTAATGGTCGTTTACAGGTAACAGAAAATGCAACACTCAGAAACACGGCAACAAACTGGATGTATCTGGAAGACGGAAAAGCCAATACCGGTTATACAGGACTCTCACAGAATGAAAACGGTATTTTCTGGGTAAGCAATGGTATTGTAAGCGACAGTTATACCGGAGTAGTAAAAGATACCATTGGTGTGACACCTAATTCTTCCGGATGGCTCTACATTGTAAAAGGAAAATTTGACTCTGGTGCCGAAACGGTAGCCCAGAATGCAAATGGCTGGTGGAAGATTCGAAATGGTCTTGTAGACTTCGACTATAATGGTCTTGCAAAAAATGAAAATGGCTGGTGGATGATCCAGGGCGGTAAAGTTAATTTTGGCTTTAATGGCGCTGTACAGAATGAAAATGGCATCTGGTATGTATCTGGTGGAAAAGTTAATCTGAATTACAACGATTCTGCATACGGATATTATTTCAGTGGCGGACGCGCCCAGTAAGGAGAAAATATATGAAAGTAAAAAGAAAAAGAGTAGCGTGTCTGGCTATGTTTCTTGCTTTTCTGACCGTTCTTATGACAATCTGGAGCAGTCTGTTATCTATTCCGGCAATGGCAGCAGAAACAGAAAAACCATATTATACGATTACTGTTAGCAGTACGGATCATGGTGATATTGAAGTTGATCAGAATGCTGTCTTGCAGGCAGGAAACCAGATCCTGTTGACGGTGAAAGCAGATGATGGATATAAACTTTCCTCATTAGCAGTAACCGGAGAAAATGAGAAAACAATTTCTGTTACAGATTGTGATGGAAACGAAGTAACCGGTGATTATCCTGATGCATTACAACTCTGTATGCCGGAAAGCAATGTTACAATCGAAGCACAATTTGTGTCAGAAAATGTGTCCGGAGAAACAATCACAGAATCAGACACTGCAAATGAGGAAAAAGCAACTCCATCCGATTCTAATCAAGACATGGTGGATTCAGTCATCGGAAATACATTGGATGCAATTGGTACCAATGTACCGTTTGCAGTTACCATGAATAATGCTGAACGTTCTATGGCCAGAGCAGCAAGTCCACTTACGTTGACAAAATATGAAAAACAGTTTGCATGTTATCATGGCAATGGAGACTGGGATTGTACAGAATCTTATCTGAAAATTGGTGATACCGTAGCCTGGTGTATTGAACCGGCTATAGATATCGGAAGTTCCGGTGGGTCTTATTCCTTAAACAGTGATGCTATGACATGGCTCAAAAATCGTTATGGCTGGAGCTATGCAAAAATCATGAATCTGTCAAAAGCCGTTTATCTTGCGAAAGATTATTATGGAAGTGACTGGTTATGTAACTACGTGCTTGTTCAGAATCTGATCTGGAAAGAAGTTGATGCAAATGGACGATATGTATTGACAAATGGCGCTCATAAAACATCTCATGTTTGCGGACATTTAGATACGAAAGCTAAAGTTGATGAAGCTGTACAGAATGTGTGGAGCCGTTTCTATTCCTATAATACATTGCCATCATTCGATAAAAAGACTGTATATGGAACAGCAGGACAATCTATTTGGGTACAGGATGATAATGTAGTAGTCGGCCAGACATCATTTATATGTCCATCTAATGTTTGGATCAGCAAAGGGCAGAATAACAACGGTATCTGGATTAATTCAAACAGTTCTATGGCTGGGAAAACGGATGTAATCCGCTTCTACAAAAATGCTATTCCAAACAGTAGTGAAGCATTTCTGGTATACACAAGAACCGGATATCAGAGCGTAACTACATGGAGCGGTACAATGAATCCGACTTATGGTGGGTTAAGGGTTGTATTTAACAGATCTTCCTATATTCAGGCTCATTATAAAGCAAGGGAGAAAGTTTCTCCGTCTATGGATTTGTATATCAGCAAAAAAGACTGTGATACGGACGAAAGTTTAGCTGGTGCAAAATTTGAAATTTATATGGATGATCAGAAAATGGCTACGGTTACATCTGATCAGGATGGAAAAGCTGTTTACCACTGGAGAGGTGCAGAAGTATGGACTGACTATGTAGAAGCAACAGAACCAGTGGCAAGTTACAGTGGATGGAACAGTGCTTACCAGAAAGCAAAGAAATCCGTACAGGACAGCCTTGCCACAAAAGTAGAAGAGCTGAAAACCCAGACAACACATACGTGGAAGGTAGTGGAAATTGAAGCTCCATATAGCTATAAGATCAATCCACAGGAATTTGAACAGACATATGATCTGACTACACATGCGATAGAAGTAACAATCACAGATGAAAAAGATGCCGGATATATTCAGCTGAAAAAGGAATCTAGCAATCCTGATCTTACTGAAAATAATAGCTGTTACTCTTTAGCAGGTGCTGAGTACGGAGTGTATGATAGCAGAGAGGATGCGTTGAATGATACAAACCGCTTAACCACACTGGTAACGGATGCGTCTGGAAATACAAATAAAGTATGGGTAAAAAGAGGAAGAAAATATGTCAAGGAATTAAAAGCGTCTCAAGGATATTTGATCTGTGATGGATCAGTAGATGATTCAGATAATGGTATTCACGGTATTACTCTAACGGATGAAAATACCATTGATAATCCAGGAATTGTACATTGCGTGGAACCAGTTGGAACCGATCCGTTTGATCTTGCTTTAAATAAAATGGATGTGAATACAGGCGGTGCAGCACAAGGTATTGCATCTCTGGCTGGTGGAATTTTTGAAGTAACTTATTATACGAATATCAATGCTAAAACAGATGGAACACCGGCTAGAACATGGTATTTTAAGACTAATGAAGATGGAAAACTGTCATGCCAAAATGAAAATTCTCTGGTTGCATCTATGGATCTGGATGGGAAGACGGTAACATCAGATGCCTTATATAAAGATTCCGACGGAAAAACAATCGTATATCCGATTGGTACTTACCATATCAAAGAAGTATCTGCCCCAAAATATTACCAGAAGATTGGTACGATGAGCTTTATACAGAATACAACAGATAAAAAAGACGTCACAGAAGGTCTTACTGCTGTAATTCGACAGGACGGAAATGGTCAGCGGCCGCAGATCTATGATGGAGATAATCTGATCGATGGTAAGATTACTGCAGCAAATCTTGCTGTAAATGTATATGATACGATTGAAAATGGTTCTATTTCCCTCGTGAAGTTAAAAGATGATGGAAGCAAAGTACCTCTTGCAGGTGTAACGTTTAAATTAGTGGGACAGGAAGATGGTGCTGAATATACAGCAACAACAGATGCAAATGGTAAGATTGCATGGGATAATCTGATCCCTCAGCATTATAATATTACGGAAGTAAAAACAGTTGATGGCTATAATCTTCTGAAAGACAATATTGAGGTAACGCTTCCGATAGAAATGTCTCTGGATGAGATTATGGCAAATGGAGCAGATATTAACCAGGCTGTCTATGATAATGCAGCCGGAAAATATTGCTTTTATAACCTGACCTTTACCGTAGGAGATTCCACTGTTCTTACGATGCCGTTTACTGGCGGTAATCAAAATAGATTGTACGTAGTACTTATTATTGGAATTGCTGGAATCGCATTTGGAACATATATCTTAATTGGTCGTAAAAAGAAACATGTTTAAAATCAATTATCGTTGAAAGAGGGAATTACTCTTATGAATAAAGCGTGGTATCACCTAGATATGATATCACGCTTTATTATAGTTTAACAGCTGATAAATTATACGCAGGATATTTCTTTATATCAACAATTATATTATGCTTTTTAACTAAAAATTGGAGTCCCTTATGCGATAATTCACGGATAGGGACTCCAATTGTATAATTTTAATCTAATCTCTCTTTGCCACAAATGCTGCATTTATAATGAGATTCTAATTTGTAGGCGATTTCTTCGTCATGATGATTGATCTGATAAATCGGTCTGTGTAATGTTCCGATACTTGCGCCAGGACTTAATGTGTGAGGGCATTCAGAAATATGATCATAACCTTCCTGTGAATTAGGAGGAAATTCTGCACCACATCCACTGCAGTGATCATAGGTTTCAATACCAATTTTATCTTTGGAATCCCATACAATATGTAATGTTCCATCACAATTTGTCTCTTTTACATGCTGTAATGCTTTTTCAAGATAAATATTGAAGTATTCCATCATTCCTTCTGGAACAAGAGTGTCATATCCTAATGAACGATATTCTGACCAGCCATCACCAGAAGGAGATGGAACGTGAACCTTTTCTCCACTGGAGCATACAATATCCAGATCGTACCAGGTAAAAATGTCACAGATCAACTCTTCATCCGGTGTATAAACTTTTTCCTTTACTTCCACCGTATGATGATCCTCCGTTTTCGGAAGTACTTTAGTGTAAGTATCTCCGCAGTCCGGGCAAACATAGGTTTCGGAACCTTCTGCAGCACAGGTTGCAGCAACCGTTTTGGTAAGCTCATAGTGATGTCCCTTTGCAGAAATTTCTTCCTGATAGGATGCATCACAGTCAGAGCAGGTGTAGATTTTGGCACCTTTTTCTGTACAGGTTGCATCCACTGTCTTTGTAAGCTCATAGTTATGTTTTTTCATTGGGATTGTTTCTGTATATTCATCCCCGCAGTCAGAGCAAACATAAGCTAATACACCAGTTGTTGTACAAGTAGGCTCAACACGTACTTCTTTATTATAAGAATGTCCTTTTGCCGGTACAGAAGGATCATCTTCTGTATAGGAGTAACCACATACGGAACAGGAGTAGGTTTTCTTCCCGTTTTCTGTACAGGTTGCAGGTGTTGTCTTTGTTAATTTATAAGTATGCGATAATTTGTCAATGGTCTTTGTATAAGAATCATTACAACGGCTGCATACATACGTTTCAGAACCTTCTTTTGTGCATGTAGGAGCAACCGTTTCCTTTAATACATACTGATGGTCTAATTTATTGATTGTTTCTGTATAGGTATTTCCACAGTCGCATTTATATGTTTTTGTTCCAGTTTCTGTGCAAGTAGGTTCTTTCGTAACGGTAGAAGAGTAGTCATGAACATGAACCTCATTTTTAACCCATCCATTTATAATATTATAGGTTTTTCCATTGAAAGAGTAATTTCCGTTATAACCGAAATTCACTTTTCCGTTCTGGATTACCCACGTTCCGTTCTGGTTTGAGGCTAATCCGTTATATCCAAAATCTACTTTTCCATTGGCATCACAGTACCACCAACCATTAGCGTTCTGAGCAACAGTAGCACCTTTTACAACAGCACTGCCACGAACATTATACCAATCATTTCCGACTTTAATTACTCCGTTATCCCGGAAAGTAACTTTACCACCGGTAATTTTCCAAGTTCCATTTTTATTGGACGCAAGTCCATTATAACCGAAATTGACTTTTCCATTTTGGATTACCCACCAACCATTCTGGTTTTGTGCTACCGTATTGGCATTAAAATCTACTTTTCCGTTTGAATCACAGTACCACCAACCATTAGCATTATTAGCCACAGTTTCCTGTCTTACAACAGCACTGCCACGCACGTTGTACCAATCATTTCCGACTTTAATTACTCCATTATCACCGAAAGTGACTTTACCACCGGTGATCTTCCAGAGTCCACGACGGTTAGCAAGGAGTCCATTATAGTTGAAATCTACTTTTCCATCCCGGATTGCCCACCAACCATTCTGATTCCATTCTACGGAATTGATTTTCTGAACGGCACCTCCGATTGCGTAGTACCAGTTGTTTCCAGCTTTTACTATACCGGTATCCTGAAATGATACACGACCACCATGAATGATCCATGTTCCATTTTCATTGGAAGCAATACCATCATAATTAAAATCAACCTTACCGCCACGTATCACCCACCAGCCGTTTTCATTTTTGGCAACAGTATTAGAATTAAAATCCACTTTTCCATTTACGATATGCCACCAGCCATTTTTATTATTGGCAACTGTGTTATCAAATGTCACACATCCATTAACAACGTGCCACCAACCGGATTCTCCATTTACAGTTCCTTGAATTACATCATAAGTTCCAAATTGAACTTTACCGCCACGACAGTACCACCAACCATTTTCATTCTGGGCAAATCCATTGAAATTGAAATCAACTTTACCGTTGCGGATTACCCACCATCCGTTAGAATTGTGGGCAATGGTATCGGTTCGCACTACGTTACCATCTTCTGTGTAGTACCATCCATCTGCCATGCGAACAACATCTTTTCCGCCTGCTGCCTGCATATTGAGTTTTACCCCGGACATATTTCCGGCTGCCAGTGTGATTGCCAGTGCGACACCAGCCATTGCAATCGCCTTTTTCAAATACATCTTTCTCTTCATAAATCGTACCTCATCTTATTATTGAAATATTGTTTTGGTCTATATATACTTATACGTTTTGAAAGCAATATTTCACAACAATATTTTAACATAAAATTATTAAAAAACTATTAAAATCTAAAAAATATACATCTTGTTTATAATGGAAGAAAAAGCAAGTTTATAGAATGTTTAGAATTTCTTTGTTGCAAAATCTTATCGTTGATTCGTATTACTAAGTATAAAGCATAAGGAAGGGGATAATATGTGGTTCGTCATTCTTGATAAATACAATTATCGACAGATTGACAGAAGAGTTGTTGAACGAATTGAAACGCAGAGGAATTAACATACGAAGAAAATAATAAGGAGGCAGACAAATGTTAGAATTAATTTTCACTAAGGAGGAACTTAGCCGAATCAATATCGTAGAAGAAGAAACTGGAAAAAATGTGTATGTAGATGTTCATGCAATGAGTAGAAAAGACGCAAAACGCTTTGTACACAATATTATTGTAGCAATCCGAGGTTCTTTTACCGTCACGGTTATCCATGGATGGAATAATGGAACAAAGTTAAAAGATATGTTCCGGACGGAACTGATCAGTAACCGGGTAACACAGATTAAAAACGTTCCATATAATTATGGAGAAACGCAGCTTTTGATAGCATAGTACAGGAGATGACATGTTAGAGATAGTAATTTGTGACATTTCAGAACAGCAACGAAAGATATTGAAACAAATCGTTCAAATGCTTTGTTTCGAATATAAGATAAACGCAAATTTCCATGGGTATAATTCGTATAAAGCACTAATTGAGGATGTAGAAGAAGGCTACATCACAATCGATGTTTTGTTTTTGGAGATAAATCTGGGATTGGCAAATGGTCTGGATGTTGCTCGTAAACTAAGAAACCTTAAAAGCAAAGCACAGATCGTATTACAGGCAAACACAGAAAAATATGCGATTGCGGGATATGATATTGGTGCAACGGGTTACATTTTAAAACCATATAAGCAGGATAAAGTCACAACCATAGTTAAGCGCCTTTTACTGCAGCAGAAAAAGAGACGTATTGCTTTCAAAAGCATGAGAAAAGATATTTTTGTTGCTGTAGATGATATTATGTATATAGAAAGTAATAAGCATAGTATTTTGGTACACTTATCAGATGGGAGAGAAATACATACATACATACGGAAAATTGGGGGATATAGAAAAAATTATTAATGACAAAAATTTTCTGCGCTGTAGTCAGAGCTATTTAGTAAATATGAATTATATTATAGATATTACAGATAATTTTATCCTTGCCGATAATTCAGCAGTCCCCATACGTGTGAGGGGAAGAAAAGGAGTGATTGATCATTATGTAAAGCATTTCAAGGGTTGCCCAATCACCGATGAATATAGTATAATTGAATAATGAATCAAAAGAGAGGGTAAATGAATGTTGAAAAAAACGATTACACCGATAGAGAAAAAAGTCATGATGTCTATCTGGTGTACAGATCATCCTATGGCATTAGCAGAATTGGTGCAGACAGTAAATAACAGATATGGCACAGATTGGAAACCACAAACCATTTCTACCTATCTGGCAAAGTTAGTAGTGAAAAAATATCTTCGATTTGAGCGAGCAGGAAGAGTTTTTCTGTATTATCCAGAAGTCACGCAAGAAGAATTTACAATCCATGAACTCAAAGATTTCTTCGAATACTATGATACATTTAATGGTGAAGATTTTTTGAATGCATTACAAGAGAGTGGGAAACTAACACCAGAGGATTTGGCTGAAATAAAACAATTTTTGGATTCCAGTGAAAAATGAATACGATTTAGAAATTTGGCGGTTGCAGTATTTATGTATTGTAACCGCTTTTTCATGCTCAAAATAAGGATTATGAATGTGTTTTTACCTAAATAGCAATATTGATTGCGAAAAACGTTCTGAATTTAGTAATTAGAGCATAGGCGACAAACAGCGTGAAAAATAGGAACTACTAACATATTTAACAAAATATATGTGTTCTTCAGGTTCCATATTTAGGACGAAAGGATTTATTTATGAGTATTGAACATGAAACATTATCAAAAGCTGATAAAAAGATCAGAAGAAAAGAGAAAAGGAAAAAACGCAGGAAATTCATGCGAAGAATTTTCTTGGTTATATTTTTACTGTTTCTAATTGCTTGTGGATTTATGATCCATAAGCTGTTGCCGGTATATCAGGATTTGAAAACGCAGGAATATCAGATCCTAAGCACTATGTCAGAAGATACCTTTATCCGGGCAGGTAATACCGAAATATATGATGCAGCAGGTAATCTTATAGGTCGTGTTGGCAATGAACATTACGAATATATATCAGTAGATAATGTTCCGTATGTTACAAATGGTTATATTGCACAGGAAGACAAAGAATTTCCTTATCATAACGGTATTAACTTGAAAAGAATTGTGAAAGCTGGAATAACCCTGATCAAGAAAAATGGCGAAATTACGCAGGGTGGCAGCACGATCACACAGCAGGTGGTAAAAAATAATCTGCTGTCACAAGAAAAAACGTTTAAACGGAAAGCACTGGAGATCTTATTGGCACTTGATCTGGAAAAAAGATATGATAAAGCACAGATTATGGAAGCATATTGTAATAGCTGCTATTACGGTAATGGATGCTATGGAATAGAGGGAGCCAGTGAGTATTATTTTGGTAAAAGGGCAGAGGAGATGTCACTGGCAGAAGCGGCAACTCTGGTTGGAACTTCAAATTCCCCTAATAATTACAATCCAGTCATAAATTACAAACTTTCCATGCAGAAAAAAGAATCTGTTTTGAAAAATATGCTGAATGAAAATTATATTACACAGGATGAATATGATTCGGCAATGGCTGAAGAACCGAAAATTGTACAGAAAACAACAAATGTAGAATCAAATTCATATCTGTTTTCTTATGCCTTACATTGTACTGTATTGGAATTGATGGCACAGGAGGACTTTAAATCCCAATACACCTTCGATTCATCTGAGGAATATGAAGCCTACGAAAAACAGTATGATGAGAAATATTCTGAAGTATATGAGGCAGTTCGGGAAGGTGGCTATAAAATATACACTTCATTAAATTCCGAAATGCAAAACAAACTGCAGTCATACTTGTCTGATGGCCTAAAAGATTTTACAAATCAGGGAGAAGATGGACTATATGAAATGCAAGGTGGAGCTGTCTGCATTGATAACGAAACACAACTTGTAGTTGCCATTGTTGGTGGCAGAGAAGATAATAATGCTTTTAACCGTGGATATCAGTCTAAAAGGCAACCAGGAAGTGCCATAAAACCCATATTGGATTATGGACCGGCTATGAATGAAGGGGTAACTACTCCACAAGAGGTTCTGAATGATGAACCGCTTAATATAAATGGGTGGGAACCGAAAAATGCAAGTGGATCTTTCAGCGGACCAGTTTCAGTTCGGGATGCATTGGCCAAATCTATCAATACGATTGCAGTCCAGTTATATTTAAAAGCAGATCAAGGACTGACTTATTTGGATAAATTACATTTTTCAAGTTTGTCATATGCAGATGAGACAGCAGATTCCGTGTCAATTGGCGGATTTACAAATGGAGTTACGGTTGCGGATATGGCAAGAGGATATGCAACGATAGCCAATGGTGGAAAGTATTCCACCAACACTTGTCTGACTAAAATTGTAGATAAGATCGGTAAAACTATATATGAACTTCCGGACGATAAAAGTAAGACAGAAGAGGAAGTATATTTGGCAGATACTGCTTTCCTGCTTACAGATATGATGGAAGGGGTATTTCAACAGGAATATGGAACTGCTCATGAATATGTAAACGATAATCAGGTATATGCTGGAAAAACAGGTACCACAAACAATAATAAGGATGCGTGGTTTTGTGGATTTTCCGCTTATTACACTACCGTAGTATGGACCGGATATGATACGCCTCAATCTGTAGACGGCTTGTATGGTAATACATATCCGGCGCAGATCTGGAGTAATTTTATGAATGACATTCATAACAATCTTGCAAAGGAAGAGTTTACAGTTCCAAATACGATAAAGCTGACAAATGGAACAGACAAAACCAATGTAGATTATTCAGATAACATTTACTGGTCACGTCCAGACGGATGGGATTACTGTTCTGATCAGTTGGAAGAAAAATATGAAAAACATCAAAAAGCGGAAGCAGAAAAGAAAAACACTGCTGCTGCTGAAAGTGCTGTATCTGAATTTGAAAGTTATATGATCCAATCTACAGATGAAGCAAGAAATCTTGATGCACGGTATCAGGATGTGTTGAATAAGATTGAACTGGTAAATGATGCAAATAAGAAAACGTCTTTATATGATCGTGCTGCCAGAAAATACGAAACGTTCACGACAGAGATAAAAGACAGTTGGCAAAAGGCAATTGAGCAAGAGGCAGCAGAGCAGGAAAATTTAAAAAATGAGCAAGAAGTTGTAGATGCGCAGGCTTCTTATGAAAAATCTCTGGAAATTTATAATACATCAAAAGTCCGGCTTGCGGATTGGTACATTAATCAATTAGGACAGCGGACTGTTTATGGGGAATATACCCAGAAATTGTTAAGTGATGGAGAGAGTGCAGTTGAGGCTTGTAATGGCTTGGAAGATTATGAGAATTTAAGGAAACAAATGGATGCAGTGAAACGGCGTGTTACCTCATTGCCGACAAAAGAGGACATCTTAAAGAAAAATACCACTGGAGGTTTGCCTTCTGAGGAAAGTTATCCAAGTGATGATCCATCATAATTTTTGTAATGTTGATCCGAGAAATCACTTCACGTTCTTATACATAATGCTTAGGGTAAGGAAAAACTATTATGGTAAAAAAAATTCAAATATCTAAAAATACAGAAAATGCAATATTATTCGCAGCAATGACGATTTTTCTGTTATTTATTTTGTTATCAAATAACTTGACCGCTAATGATTATTTTTGGCATGTAAAGATTGGTGAATATATTGCAAAAAATAAAACTGTACCGGTATCTGGCATATTTTCCTGGTCCGCGCAGGAAGCCGGACTCTATTGGACATCCCATGAATGGTTAAGCGAAGTTATTTTCTATCTGGTTTATTTACTGGGAGGGAATAGAGCCATTTACATTATGTGCATGTTAATGGGAATGGGATTGGTCATTCTGATCGCTTATCAAAATAAGGTATATCTGAAAAAAAATATGTTATTCACCGGATTCTACTCATTATTAGCAGCAATCATTATATTCATGGCAGTCACACCAAGACCGCAGTTGTTTAGTGGATTTTTGTTTTTCTTTTTGTTGCAGATCCTATATCAATATCTTCAAAAGGATACAAAACTGCTTTATCTGATTCCAGTGATTTTTGTCCTGTGGGCAAATCTTCATGGTGGAATGGCTACATTAGGGTATATTACGTTGGGTGTATTCATTATATCCACACGTATCCAGATACCATTTGGAAGAATCGAAACAACAGTTCTACCAATGAAAAGATGGGTAAAACTTATTTCTGTATCTGGTGCAAGTGTTCTCTACATGCTGATAAATCCGAATACTTACCATATTTTTTCGTTCGTATTTAATCTTATGGGAGATCAAGTTCCTATGCAGCTTGTAAGTGAATGGTTTGCGCCGGATGTAAAACAGTTTTCCCACTTAATCTGTTTTATCATGGTTGTGATCACTATAATCAGTATGATCACTACAAAGAAAAACATACGATTGCATGATTTATTATTGTTTCTGGCGCTTTTCTATTTATTTATGAGAAGTTATCGTTTTTCTTTTTATTTTGTGATCGCATCGGCTTTTTTTGTATTTCATTACATTCCAAAACTTATGATGGAATCCAGAATATATAACAGTGTCAAAAATTCCAAGAAAATACTGGGGATTCTGCTGCCGCTCTTAGTCATCTGCCTGTTTGGAATAAATATCAGATCATATCAGGGCATGAAGGATTCTGTATTGTCACAGGAAGCAATTCAGGTATTAAAAGACACTGGATGTAAGCGGATGTATAATCATTATGATCTCGGCGGTGAGCTGATCTATAATGATTTTGATGTATTCATAGACGGCAGAGGAGATATGTATCAAGGTGAAATCCTAAATGACTTTAAGGATCTTACGATAGATATGACTGATGCGGACCACATTGCAGATATTATTGAAAAATATGATTTTGATTGTTTCGTATGCATGAAAGCAGAGCAATTAAACACTTATCTAAATCTTACCGGTAATTATGATCTGATCTATCAGGATTCTGCAATTAATATTTACACCCCAAAATAAAATTATATTTCTATGGCATTCTTGTTGCGAAACAGGGATGCCATTTCGTATTTATTATTAGCAGAAAATATATGTCAAAGAGAGAGGATACGGATGAATATACTAAATATTACTAAAAATGAAGGTTCTGTAACGGCAGAATTGAGTGCAGATGATCTGGTAATGATATGCAATGCCCTGTATGCACAATATGAAGAAAACGGATGTAAAGAAAAATTTCTTGAACTGTATAGCGATATGATGTTGGCAAAAGATTTATGTCAGTATGGTCATATAGACAGTTTTACACTTCGTAAGATTGTCAAATGCCGTAATCAAATCGGGAAAGGATTAAACGGAGTCCTTCCAGACAATGATATTAAAATTCTAAATTCGTATCTGGAAGGTGAGGATATTAACACAGCATTTGAAAATTCAGACTGGTGTGAAGTATATCGGAAAATCGCTGGTGATAAAAACATGTCAAAGTTCCGTAAAAAACTGGAAGAATAAAATGATTTTTACTAGCAAGAAGAAAATATAAATGGCTTATCATAGGCTTTTAATCAAGATCGGAGAAGCAGAATGACAGAAAAACAAAATGATAAAGATTTACATATTCAGAGATTGTTTCATCAAATACAATTTCTGAAGGCTATACCTATTGGAACAGTCTTTACAATGGGAGAGCAGTCTGATACTGACAGCTATCATAAAGATAATAAAACCAAAAGGAAGTTAAAATTAGTGAATATCCTGCCACATTATATGAGATTTTATGATGAAAAACAAAAATTCTATATCTCATATACATTTCAGGAAGTTGCTGTAAATGGGAAGATAGAAACGGCTGATCAGTATTAAAGCTACCGATTAAAAAAGAGAAAATAAAAAAGAATCTCGAGGGAGGGAACGAAAATGCGGTTTTGTGAATTTGAAAAATGTGGCAGTACTGATTGTAAACGCCATATGAGTAATGCACCGGAAGATGGATTATTCGAAACCAGCTTCTATCGCAGATACAAAGGTCGTGGATGTAAATTTTTTGTAGATGATAACAGAACAGAAAATGGTAGTAAATCACAGTAATTCAGGAGCAAAAGTTTACATTTTTTAGAAGAAATCTTAAAGATCTGGAGGTATGAGTGTGGGAAAAAATATTATAGATTTCAATGAAAGAAAAATATCTTTAGCGGAAACCACCAATTGTCCGGAAGAGAACACATGCATAACTATTCATGCAGATTGGGTAAAAAATTATCTGATGGATAGAATTGATTTTTACCAGAATAGATTAGAAGTTTTAAACAATGCTATGGATTATGCAACGGATTTTATCAAAAAACATGGGTTTCATCCGGAAAATTTTACTGTTCTACCGGATTCAGTCAATGAATTTATCCATTCTTCATGGACCGAATTTGGTGAAAATATTATGAAAAAAGGAATTTGCTTTAGTTTTGATAATGGATCGGAAATATATATTGTTGAAACTATCCAGATAAAATCATTGGAAAGAAAAGAGGAGTATGCGATTGGCTGTCGCTTTTTGTGCCGATCAGCAGAAGAATTATATCAATTTGATGAACAGGAAAAAAGATGGGTACCTGCTAAAGAGCTGATTGATAGGTAAGTATGTTCCCAGAAAGATGCGCATTTTGAAAGGTAATAAGATGAAAAGAACAAAAAAAGAGAGATTAACAAAAGTATTGAGTTTTGAATTAAAACCAATAGGGAAAACCAGACAGACAATCACAGATAAAAAGTTGTTGAAAACGGATCAGGAGATAAATGAGCGACTGGATACAGTGAAACCATTGATTGATTTGTTTTATAAGCACTATATCCGTGAAGCTCTTTTTTTAATGGGACAACCGGGTAGTGATTATTATATAGATTTCACGAAACTGGAAGCAGATTATCGTTTCACAAGCGATAAGGAACTATCTGCGGAAAAACATAGAGTTGTCGTGAAAAATTATCAAAAAGATATTACAGAGATTCAGAAAATATTTCATGCTGCTTTCTTATCGGTTTGTCCGGTAAAAGAAAAGGATTTGATTTCAGCTAAATTATTTGAAGGTATAAAAAAATACGTAGACACACATTTGGTCGGTGATCCTAACTATATGGAATATCAGGAAATTATGGAAAATGTTACCGGTTGTGCAGTGTTGTTGAAAAAATTTATGAATACACGATTAACAGCTTTAAATACGGTTGGGAAGCGAATCATGGAAAATTTTGAGTGTTACTGCAATAATATAGCTAACATTCAGCTTTTTATGAAATCACAGGTATTTTCTGAGTTAGAGAAAAATTTCCCGGATCTGTCATCTTTTCAATATGCTGATTACTATGCAAAGATTCTAACACAGGAAGGAATTGACTATTACAATCTTATGATCAGCGGTATTTTCTATCCAGATGGGACTCGGGTAAAAGGATTTAATATGTGTGTCAATGAAGAAAATATAAAAAATCGTAATGATCATACCTATACAGGCTCATTTTTCAGGACATTGAAAAAATTGGATAAACAGATTCTCTATCCTGCAGAAAAAGTATTTTCGATTGAACACCTTGATTCTGATGAAGAGGTACGTATATTATTCAGGGAATTAAATGGCAAAGTACCAACCAAAAAATTACTGGATATTATTCTCCTCTTAAAGGAAACGACTGGCGATGGGATTTTTGTGATAGGTAATGATGTTCATACCCTTTCACATCTTTGCATAAAAGACCACAATACATATCCTGAATTATTGGAAAAAAATTATATTGTGCAAAGGACCAACGAGCTGGAAACAGTTTCAAAACAAAGTGAACGAAAAAAAATTGAGAAAAATATCATCAATGCCAGAAGTATTGTAGGATCTGGAAATATACAATATTCATTGGAAGAACTTTCTGTAATCTGTAAAAGTGATGTTAAATCTCTGTACATTCATGAACTGGAACTGCTGTATAAAAGAGTATTGAGTAAAAAAGAATTATTTGATAAATCTGGACTGATCAAATTTGGTGATTTTCACAGTAAAGTAAATAAGAAAATTATTAAAGATTACCTGGAGTCCATCAATGATTTCCGACATGTAGTGCAGCTTATCGCAAGGGGTGCAGAGTCTGAACAGGCGGATATTTTATTCTATGAAGACTTAAATAAACAGCTGGAGTGCTTTACAACAGCTAAAAAAGCACTGAATCTGGTACGAAACTATGTAACCAGAAAACCTGCTGATACAGCGAAAGGTGCCACAACTGAAACATTTTTTGGATCAGCTCAGAAGACAATAGCAAAATGGTGGAATGGTGTAGACAAAATTGATGTCGGTAAAAACCTTATTCTTCAAAAAGATAACCGATATTTTTTTGCAACACTTCTTCCGGGAAATTCAATTTCAGCAGATTCCTTATTAACGGGAAAATCAAATTATTCTGTGTTGACTGTAAAAAAAGGTTCAAATGGAATGAAAAATGAATTACCGAAAAGAATGTTTGGACAGTCAAATGGAAAGATCAGTGTCAAAAAAATGTTTGAAGCGGACATTGACTATTGTGAGTGGAGTGGTACCAAGCAGGACATGAAATATCCTGTAAAAATTTCACGTGAATTATATGAAGCAAATGAGAAAGGGTTGAAGACACAGGATGCAGTAAAAAAACATCTTTGCACAGAAGAGGAACGGCGCTACTGGGAAGTTGAAACTATTCGTCTGGCGCAGCAAATTTTACCATTAACTGTGAGTTATGCCAATGTCAATTGGAATTTTAAAGCACCTGAAGATTATTCTTCATGGTTAGAATTTTGTGCTTATTGCGATACCAAAGCAGCGTATTATTCCTGGCTGGATGTAGATGAAAATCAGATTAACTCATTGGTGGAAGATGGTGCTATGCTTTTATTCCAGATTTCACATCGTGACCTTTACAAAAATAAAAAAAATCCAGACAGTTATGTGAAAACATTAGAATATCTACTTTCAGAAGAAAATTTTAAAAATCCAGTGATCCACTTAAACGGCGCACCTTCTTTTCAGTATAGAAAAGCTGTTTATGAAAGAAAAATAACTCATAAAAAAGGTTCCATCTTGGTAAATAGATGGGATAAAAATGGGGAACAGATTCTGAATGATATTTATATGGAAATATATAATTATTATCAGGGGTATGTATCAAAAGAAGAACTTTCCAAAGAAGCACTGGAAGAACTTCCATTTGTTCGTACAAAAACTGCATGGATGAATTTTATAAAAAGCGCAAAATATACCAAAGAAAAATTCCTGATTCGGATTATTTACACCAAAAATGCTGATGTATTGAATTATGGATATAACATGATCAATGAGGAAACAAAAGAAGAGATTCAAGAAGCTGGAAAAGCTGTTCTTTCTATTTCACGTAGTATCTATGATTTATTATATTGTGTGCTTTTTGATAAAAACGGCAAAGTAATAGAAAAAAGAAGCCTTAATATTATTAATGGCATTGATTATTATTCCCTTTTGAAAAAAATAGATAAATACAGAAAATCAGAAAAATCAAACAACTGGGAATATACAACACGGATAAAGGATATCCGCACACATTATATTGATCTTGCCATTGGCGAAATTGTAAAGTATGTCACAACCTATGATGCTGTTATTGTTTTGGAAAAAGTAAATAATTCTTTTAAAAATAAGATGCAGATGATTGATAATCAGTTGTTTAAAACATTTGAAAGCAGGTTGGAATTGAGATTAAATGACTGCTATAATAAAAATATCTCTGATGGTGAAGCTGGCAGTCTGACGAATCCATATCAGCTTACCAAACAAGGAAATTTAAGTTCGGTTCAAAATGGTTATGTATTTTATCTTAATGGTGCATATACCAATATGTGTCCAGTATCCGGTTTTGTAAACTTTTTCAATTTTGGTAATATAAACGCCTTAAAAACGAAAAAGGAATTACTGCTGGCCATGAAAAAGATTTCCTATATCAACAATAGTTTTCAGTTTGAATTTAACTATAACAGCATGGAACGATTTTTAAAAGATTCATGGAAAAATACTACAAAAGAAGTTAAGAAAACAGGATATGTATTAAAAACGGATTGGCTGATAACGGCAGTAGGACCGGTAACCAGGTATGACAGAGAAAAGAAGAAAAATGGTTACGTAGCAGATCGTACCCAGAAAGCTTATGATTTGTTAAAGGAACATAATTGTATAAATGATAATGGAAACGTGCTTGTAGATACATTGAATAATACTTCTCTTAATGCAGTATATGACCTGTTTGCTGAAACTGTAACCAATACCACTGTAAGGAAATGCGATGTTGTACCCGAGGAATATTATGTATCACCTGTTGCTGGAGCTTGTCCAGATATTTCACCATCTGAAATAATGGCTGAAAATCTTGGAAGAAAATTTTTCTATTTTATGATGCATGATACGACAGAAGGTTATATTGGATATATGCAGGAACAACATTAATACTCACCGTGGAACTTTTCTCTTGAATTTGAGAAATCACTGTTTTTTGTAATATCTCGTACACTAATATAAATCGAAACTGGGAGTTTACCTGTGACATGGGACGTGAAAAACGAATAATATCTCATAAGCTTAGGCTAAGTGAGATAACAGTTTTTTTCTGAGACTCCATACAAAAATTCCTTATTTCTAATTGCAAAATACCTGCTGCAGACAGTAACTATTTTACAGCAGGAAGATTTTCTGATTGCAATATATGAAAAAGGACGGATTTTTAAGTGAATAATTTTAAAGAACTAATGAAAGGGGACTTTGCCAGTCTGGATGATCGCGATGAACAACAGGCAGGTTCCCCCAAAACACATATTCTATGTGGAATCGGTTTACTCATTCTGGCAGCATATGTAAGCGGCATAATAGGCGGATTCAGTATTGGGAATAAAAAATTATTTAATATTGTTTCAGCCTTTAAATGTACCTTTACGACAAGTGTCGGAAGAACAGTTTTTATCATTTCAGCATTTCTAATCTTCATATTAGTAGGACTTAGAATCGTATCAGTAAAATTCGGGAAAAAAATTGAACATACCATGAATTTTACCCCGACACAAAGAAGTTCGAAAAACTATGGAGATTCTAAGCTTATATCAAATGAAAACGACATAAGAAGAAAAGGGTTTGATATATCAGATAGTCCATTGGAAACGAGTGGAACAATTTTAGGAAGAACCTGTGATACACATAAAATAATTTCTATCCCGAAAGATATGGGATATAACCGAAACATGAGTATCTGTGGTACATCCGGAACAGGTAAATCAAACTCTATATCAAAACCATGGATCATGCATTATGCAATGCGTGGTGAATCCATGGTCATTACAGATCCAAAATCAGAATTGTACGAAGAAATGTCCTATTATCTGCGCAAAATGGGATATAAAGTATATCAGTTTAACACAAATGATGAAGCTATCTGGAATTCTAATAGTATTGATATATTGGAAGATGCTAAAAATGCTGATAGTTTTGAAAGAGAAACTATCATAAATATCATATGCCACACTTTAATTGTAAATACTTCCGTGGCTGGAGCCAAGACAGAAGCTTTCTTTGATAATCTGGAAGAAAGTCTCTTAAAAGCCTTGGTTTTTTATGTTGTCGAATTTAATACTGCCGACTCCAAAAGAACACTTGGCGAAGCATATAAATTTCTACTCACTAAAAACCTGGAAGAATTAAAAAGTATGTTCGAAAGCATTAATGATGTCAATTCCAAAGCGAAGCAGAATTTTAACAAATTTCTTCAGGGTGAAAAGTTTATGCCTAATGCGATTGTTGGTTTAACATCACGTATGGATATTTTTCAATCAGAAATCGTACAGCGAATAACAGGAACCAGTGATATTTGTATTGCAGACATCCCACGAAAGAAAACAGCAATTTTTCTGATCACATCAGTAAAGACAAATACCTATACGGTATTACAGTCCGTTATGATTTCACTTATATTCCATAATGTTATGACTTATGCGGAGTCGCGTCCTAACCGAAAGTGTGATATACCCGTAAATTTCCTTTTGGACGAATTCCCAGCGCTGGGATACATGGAGCAATTCAAAACCTGGCTACAGGTGGCACGAAGCTACAATTTAAGTTTGGTCATTATGTTTCAGGACCTTTCGCTTTTAAAAGCAAGATATGGGAATAATGAATGGGAAGATATCCTTGGAGAATGTGATTTTACCTTCTATTTAGGATGTAATGATAACACAACTTCTGAATATTATTCAAAATTAACTGGACAGACTACTATCCGTGTTGAAACACGCAGGGAAAAAGAGATGTTCCCGGTATTCAATATCACACAGGAAACCAATGATAGCTTTTCTGTTGGCGAAGGGCAAAGACCATTAATCTATCCGGATCAATTAAGAAGACTTCCACGGGAATATGTCGTTATGTTTTTGTTGGGCCAGACATATTATTTTGAAAAGTTCAATTATTATATACATCCGGCAGCATTAGCATTGAAAGTAATAAAAGCAAATGAGATTGTTCCTCTGTGGCGGATTATGAAAAATGGAACCGATTTAAAAAATAATAGCAGCAATATTGCCACCATCGATATGGTGATTGAACAAAAAGAGCAGGATGAGAGTGCATATGTAATCAAATCAGATGGAGATTACGGCAACCAGAGAAAACCTTTGATCGAACAGTTGCATGTGTATGAACAGTTATATGCTGATGATAGTGCTTTTCCTTGTGGTTTACCGTTTCTTAATGATGATGGAAATTTCATGTCTGATACGGATAAAGTTAATCTGAAACAGCAACTGACGCAGGAACGCATTGCGAAAAGGAATAAGATCTTCAATACAAATAAAAATATTGATACCAATGCCCAGCCTGCTGATGATACATCGGATTTTGATACGACTTGTTATGAATACGGAGATGATCTTTCTGAGATACCTGTAAATGTGCAGAAGATGATGCATTTATATGATACTAATAATCAGGATAGCGATGAAAAGACCGGCGAAAATCATACAGAATGTAACAAGGTATCTATGGAACCGAATGTTACAGAAGAAAAAGTTGAACAGGTGGAAGATGAATTTCCAGATACAGACCAAAATAGTGAGCCAAAAATAATTGCTGTTACAAGATCTGATGAAACTTCTGCAGTTGATGATGAGCCTGCAGAAACAATAGAAGGTGACTCATGGGACGATATGGGTGAAACTGATACAGTTGATAATAAACATAGCAATACATCTGGAAATTTAGGAAGGATCACAAGGGGATCTAACATAGGAAATTTGGATCTATAAGGAGGAATCCGAACAATGAGTGAAAATATACGATGGTCACAAATGTCAGATGCTGACATTATAAAAATCAAACGTGAAAAGTGCAATAAATGCTATTATGGGAGAAAAACGTCTTCTCCATCAAAAAATTACGGAAATGTATATTGCGATTATATTACGATTGAAGGGCATCCCAGAGGATGCAGACCGGAAGAATGTGATAAGTTCAGACGTTAATGAAAGCAATGTAAATATCTCATTATTTTTGAAACACACAGATGCAAGTGTAAAGTGTAGCAAAAAAAGACATCAGATGATGGTGTCACTGAGACGCATGGTGACTGGTGTTGGGTTTTAGTATATTCCATGGAATTATTTCTAATAACACATAATAATAGAGTCCTGTCCTTGATAAGGCAGGACTTTTTGTTGCACAAATACAGATTCATGCCGTATTTATCATTATAGGCAGAAACTGCGATAACTGAATCAGCTTTTTTAAAGAGTTATAGTCTTCTTTACAAGCTGAATGCATGAAAAATAACGTATATAGCCTAGAAAAAATGTCTGTAGTGCAAAAGAAGGGAAAAATATAGTGGATAGACGAGTAAGGAAAGATAATGGATATGTATGTGCTTTTTGTGGATTCTCATCCGAATTGCTTGATGATTTCGAAGAAGATTATCAATTGCATAGAGGATATTGGTGCCCAGTATGTGAAGGATTTAATAATTTCAATCAGCAAGAAATAAGTCATCAGTTTAAACTGATCTTAGAAAAGAAAGTAAACAATTGCCGAACTGACGCGTCAGGTAGCAGGTATAGACCAGGATTAAAAGTGCAGGTGTCTCCACTCAGATGGCCGGGTGGTAAAAGCCGATTGGCAGGAGATATTTTACAGATGTGTGATACAGATCATATGCTAAATTTTATTGAACCATTTGCCGGCGGTGGATCGGTGGGCTTATCATTATTGATGTCAGGCAATATCAAAGAATTATACCTTAATGATAAGGATTACGGTATCTATTCTTTGTTTCAGGTTATCAAAACTGATCCATTTCCGCTTCTGGAGCTGATTGATAATTTTGTCCCATCAAAAGAAGAATATAGAAAAGCACAGACGATTGTAAATCGTAAGTATGTTGGATGCGATTTGTTGGCAGCAGCGTGGAATCTGCTGATCACAAACCGCTTATCATTTTCTGGCATTGTCAAAGCTAACTGTATGAGTGATCCTGCTGCCAGATGGACTCCTAAAACCTTACGAAAACGAATCTTAGATATCCATTCATACAGCTCTCACATACATCTGTCAAATCAAGATGCCTGTGAGTTTATTGAAGAGATGTATTGGATGCCACATGCTACATTGTTTATTGATCCACCATATTATGAAAAAGGAAAACAACTATACAGTGAATACTACACAGAAGAAGAACATGAAAAATTGGCATTTTTACTAGAAAACCTGTATAAAGGCTTCCCAGGTACGGATATCATACTGACTTACGATGACAATCCGTATATCAGAAATCTGTACCAATATCCAACAGTAGAAGTAGTAGAACGCAAATACAGTATTGTTACACACCTAGCATAAGAAAAGAATTAAAAGATGGTGGTAACCAATAATCATAACTGTTAATATTAACATATAATGCACTTGTGGAAATGAAAACAGATGCATTTTTTGTTAAGTCAGGAAAGTATATATACCAGATGAAGCAGAGGATATGAAAAGAGAAGATATATAATAAGACAAAGAGGTGTAAATCAAATGAAAAATTTTATAGATATACTTAACCGGTATACAATAACAGAGCTGGTATTCCGACTTCATACGGCAGCAGCTACAGAAGAATACTATGATCTAAAACAGCAGATAGACAAAGATATTGTCCAATTATTGCCGATATTTCAAGAATTAGTTCCAGATAAATTGTGGGTAGGAAATACAGAATTGAGTTCGTATTTTACTAAAATCGAATTGATCAGGAAATATTTGGAAAACAGCGGGAAGAAATTTATCCCAGAAGATTATATCAAAATCTTCAATAATACGGCGATGCCTTTATCAAAGGAAAATCAAGAGATACTTAATAATCCGGCTATGATATATAAAAAGATAGACGAGGCAGGATTTACCAATCCATCAGCATTTGATAAAAATAAAAAGATAACAAAATATATAGCGGATAGTCGTGTCTGTGCCGATATGTCACGACAATATGTGGAAAAACTAATGGCTGATGATCTTGGGTATGGGGATTTTTATGATATACCTATGGTACAGAAAAATAAGGAGCGTCTGGAAAAGAGACTGATTGATTATTGTATTACACAATTTCTGCCACTTAGACATTTTATGCTGGATGGAAATGAAGTATCACTTAGCGCAATAAGTAAAGTATTACTATTTCAGGTTGCGCAAAATAACTGCACACCAGATAAGCTGATCTGGACACCTGGAAGTGCATCCTTTCATTTTCAACTAACGGAAGGAAGCGAAATGTGCAGAATCATTAATCAGCTTTTGGTAGATCAACACGTTTTGCTTGATATTTTTTCGATACATGCAGATGAAAGTGAAATCGCCAAATTGTCTGGAATTGTGGAAGAAAGATTGGATGATATTTTAAAAATGTATGTTTTTAAGGAATATGAAAAATGTTTCAAACAATCTACAGAAGCAGATGTGGATAATTTTAGTGAGTATTCTGCAAATAAAGGAATCAGAAGTATTGATATGAAAGAATTAATCACTAATTGTATCTGGTCCATTGCTACGGAGGCTGTATTATATCATGCACGAAAGAAGATTAAGACATACGAACTGACTGAATACGAAAAAGAAAATAGCATTGGATTAGAGCGTCAGACAAATCAACAACTATTAGATACGATAAGAAAACTCACCGAAGAAAATCGAACTTTGAAAAAAGAGCTGGA
Source organism: Roseburia sp. OM02-15 (assembly GCF_003481835.1). NCBI lineage: Bacteria > Bacillati > Bacillota > Clostridia > Lachnospirales > Lachnospiraceae > Roseburia > Roseburia sp. OM02-15. The sequence goes on along the minus strand of NZ_QULX01000006.1, from coordinate 156,132 downwards.
AGTGAAAGATTCCATGATAGATGCTTATCAACAATCACAACAAAAATTAAAAAAAGAGGCAGCTGGATTCGAAAATCCGGAAACACTGATGCTTCAAAAAGAAGTGTTAGAAAAAGAGCTGGCAGATTGTAAGGAAAAATTGGAACAGCAAAAAAAACAGTCCTCTGAAACAATAGATACCTTGCGCTATGACATTAAACTTCTACAAGAAAAATTAGAACAGAAGAATCCGTATTTAAGTATGAAGAAAAGTCAACAGAAAGGCCAGCATTCACATACGACGATCCTGTTAGATTCAAATGAAGAGAATTTTTACCCAGATGAAATACGGGATGTAGTGATTGCTGCCATTACAGAAAAGCATAAAAATATGTCCCATAATAAAAAAAATCTAAGTCGGCGACAATACCATATTTTAACAGATCTTGTTAAGACAAATACTATTACCGGAAATGCCAAAATATATAGAGATAAAGTAAAAACTATCCTACAAGGCAGTGGTGATTTGACTCCACGTATTAAAAACCAATTGGAATCATTAGGATTTGCGATTACAAAAGATGCACATTATAAGCTGCGGTTCCGTGATGATGACCGCTACCTGATGATTTTATCTGGAAGTCCAAGTGATTACAGGGTAGGAGAGAATAATGCACACATCATAAATAACATGTTATTTTAAGCTTGGATTGCAAAGTTGTATGCCATTTTAGTAATTACTATGTGGCAACGAAAATAGTCCGCTGTTTATAAAATATAAGGAGGTGTAACATAATGGCGGAAGATACAAAAAATACAACTTTGGAAGAAAACGAACTGCAGTCTGCGCCGGAAAAAACACCGGAAAATCAAGAAGCTAAGTCTGCGGCAAAAAAAAGCTCAACAAATGTTAAAAGTGACGACAGTGTTCTGGTCCCGAACCGCATTAAAACACATCAGTATGATGAACGAGAAGTAATTACGGTAGATCGTTTTGCAGGCGGTTATGGTGATGAAGAAAATATGCGACAGGAAATTGCCTGGCATGAAATTGAAAACTCATATCACCGCCGGAAATCCCTTTCAGGCATTATCTCCGGTGTGGAACCATTTTCAGTCGGTGGAAAAACAATTAATGTAGTTGTTGCTGATTATAAGGGCATGAGGGTTATCATTCCGGTGGATTACATGAATGTTTTAATTTCAGCACCGGATAAGACAGAGGAAGAGATCAACGAGGCAAAATCCAAAATTTGCTCCAGCATGACAGGAGCCGATATTGATTTTACAGTCATTGCGTTGGATAAAAAAGCTCATTCTATCATGGCATCCCGTCAGTTGGCCATGAACGCAAAAATGCATGACATGTTTATTGCAGAAACAGCAAAAGGACATCCCATGGTACAGGTTGGTTCTATCGTAGAAGCAAAAATCCTGTCTGTCGCTACCACAGTAGTAAGATTAGAGATCTTTGGTGTCGAAACACTCACATCTGTATATAAATTACAGAACCGCTGGGTATCTAACGCAAGGGATCGCTATTTTGTAGGCGATAAAGTAAGAGTTCGGATCACAGAGATCATTTATTCTGAGGATCATAAAAAAGTAGAGGGCGTTTTCTGTGAAGCACGTTCTCTTAATGCGGATGATATACATATGTGTAAACCAGGAGCAACGTATTCTGGCGAAGTAACACGCGTAAACAGTGGTGTCTATTCTTTGTATCTGAATGTTGGTACAAATGCATTAGCACATACATCTTTAAGATCCAGAAGAGAACCGCAGAAAGAGGATCAGGTACGTTTTTATTGTACGAAGATGGATGAAGAAAAAGGATTGGCGATTGGTCAGATTATTAGTGTTATCAGACCACATAAATAGGAATAAGACAGGAGGCATTTCTGGATGGAATATAAGATCAAACCAAAAGAAAATCTTATGATGAATGCATTAACTGATTCAGAAAAACATGCAAAATATATTTTTTTAGAGTGTGGGATTGGTTTTGCAATCATTATGATCGCCGTATTATTTCCAGTGCCGGCCGAGACTTTTTTTAGTATTTTCAAGCTGATCCTTATTGTATGTGCATTAGGGGTAACATGTATCGAATCAGTTAAAATGTACATGAAATCACAATCTGCAACTAAAAAACTAACTGATATCAAGGAGAGCTATTTAAACATCGAAAATGGCTGGCTTAATTGCTATCAGGCTACAGGAGAAAACTATGAGGGGTGTAAAATCTGTATCTCCGAAATTACCAGCATCGTAGAAACGAAAGATAAAAAAATTTATATCCAATTTAATACGGATACCGGTTTAAGTTTTATCTTCATTGGCGGTCAGACAATTCCAAATGACTTTTTTGAAATTGATGGTACGTTTTATGATACAGATGAACTTATTGCTTTTATGGATAAGCTACAATCCCGACTGGCTGAGACAGTCACATATGATGAAAACCATATGTACTGGAAGAGCAAGCGCAAAAAAATAAATTTATATTATATTGGAACATGGCTGATTATTCCGGGTGTATTTCTGATCGGGATAGTGATCCGGTTTCTGCTATGATTTATCCCCACGAGCGTTTAACGTTCGTGGGGTTTTTAATAAAATTAACAGATATATGTTGCAAAACAATATATTTCTTTCGTATTAGTAAATAGAGCACAAGTAATTGGGACAAAAACCAAAGAAAACGCTAATATCATAATTTCAGTATTATAAAAATTGAATGGAGGATTAATTATATGAGTTTTGTACCTTATGTTGTAGATCAGACAAGTCATGGTGAAAGAAATTTTGACATCTACTCACGATTATTAAATGACAGGATCATCTTTCTGGGAGAAGAGGTAAATGAAACTTCTGCCAGCTTAATCGTTGCACAGTTATTGTTTTTGGAATCGGTAAATCCGGATAAGGATATTCAGTTGTATATTAATTCCCCGGGAGGTATGGTTTCTAGCGGCCTGGCAATTTACGACACTATGCAGTATATCAAATGCGATGTATCTACGATCTGCATTGGTATGGCTGCAAGCATGGGAGCATTCCTGTTGGCAGGTGGCGCAAAAGGAAAACGATTTGCTCTGCCTAATGCTGAGATTATGATCCATCAACCTTCTGGTGGGGCAAAAGGGCAGGCAACGGACATCCAGATAGTAGCTGAAAATATCTTGCGAACAAAAGAAAAGCTGAATCATCTTTTGGCTGAAAATTGCGGACAGGATTATGAAAAAATCAAATATGATACAGAACGAGACTACTACATGTCGGCAGCAGAAGCTCTGGAATATGGAGTAATCGATCAGGTAATTAATAACCGAATCTAAAAAGGAGAAATGCTTTATGAAAACTATTTTAAATGAGAATAACAGAAAATGTGCTTACTGCCAGGATAAAATTGAGGAGAAGAATACCTTTTTTATCATGCCAGATGGTACACATTTGGTATGTGAAAAATGTGCAAAAAAAATGCTGAATGTGAAAGGAATTCAGATGAACGATTCCATTATGACTCAGATGTGTCTGGAACTGGATAATGAATTGGGAAAAGCTTTGGGAATTGCCGAAACAGTATCTTTTGAAAATTATAAAGATGATAAAACAGAAGAAAATGCTATCCCGGTTCCACATGATATTAAGAATTTTCTGGATGAAAACGTGATTGGTCAGGATGCAGCAAAAAAGGTTCTTTCAGTTGCCGTATATAACCATTACAAACGATTGCAAGACGCGACAGGAACACTTAAAAAGAGTAATATTCTTTTGGCTGGTCCAACTGGATGCGGAAAAACATTGATTGCTCAGACGCTTGCAGAATTTTTAAATGTACCTTTTGCGATTGCGGATGCAACTTCTCTTACTGAAGCTGGTTATGTCGGAGACGATGTAGAAAATGTGATCCAGCGCTTATATGTCAAAGCAGATTATGACGTAGAAAAATGTGAACGTGGAATTATTTTTATTGATGAAATTGATAAAATTGGTCGTAAATCAGAATCTGCATCTATCACGAGAGATGTATCCGGAGAGGGAGTGCAGCAGGCACTTTTAAAATTGATCGAGGGAGCCGAAGTATCTGTTCCAATTACCGGCGGCAGGAAACATCCACAGACCGGTAATGTTATGATTGATACGAGCAATATACTATTTATTTGCGGTGGTGCGTTTGAAGGAATGTTTCAGACTACACCTGAACCTGTAAAATCCATTGGCTTTTTGAAAAATTCAGAGCAGACTGAAAAAACAGATAGTTTAACATCGGATTTATTGAAAAAATATGGTATGATTCCGGAACTTATCGGAAGATTGCCGATCAGGATCACATTAAACGAGCTGAATGAAGATGATCTGGTTCGTGTCCTGACAGAACCAAAATATTCAATTACCAAGGAGTACAAACAATTATTTGCATTTGATAATGTTGATCTGGTTTTTGAGAAAGAAGCATTACAGAGCATTGCCAAGATTGCGTATGATAATCACACAGGCGCAAGAGGATTACGTACTATCGTAGAAGAAATCTTAATGGATGCCATGTACGATATTCCTTCTGATCCAGATATTGTAGAATGTGTTGTTACGCCAGAGGCTGTGATCACCAAAAAAGCTCTTCTAAAAACAGCATAAAAAATTTGTATCTCCTTTGCAGAATAGTGAAGTTTAGTAGTAATTATAAAATGTATATATATTTATTTTTCTGTATTACCTCTTAGATGAGGATTAAGGTTTCGGTTCGCCGGAACCTTTTTTATTACAAATTTTTAGAAAGGAGTCACATAATATTTTTTCAGAAAAATTATATATCTACTGGTAACAAAAAAATATTTTTTATAAAAAGGAGAAAAACGATGAAGGTAAAAATTGAGAAAAAGAAACTTATTAAAGTAGCAAAAATGGCAGCAGAAGCACTGCCAAGTGAAAAAACAAATCTGCAAATCACAAAATGTTTTGTGATAAAAGCCGAAGGGCAGTTCCTTTTTATTCGCTCTATGAGCATGGAAGAAGGCATCGGCATTCAGACAGGAATCACCTGCAGCAAGGTGGAAGAGCCAGGAGAAATCTGTGTAGATGGCTCTATGTTTTTGAACCTGATTTCAAAAGCACCGGAAGGAGAGTTGAATATCCAGACCAACAAAGGGAAATTGTTGGTGAAACAGCAGAAGTCAAAGATGCAGTTGGCTTATCAGGATACAGATCAATTCCCTGATGACATGACAAGACCGGATGATACAGTTATTAGTATTGACAGAAAAAAACTGTATGCTGGCATCGAAGCTGTGTTATTTGCAGTAGCAGATGATGCAACGCAGAAGAAAGAGCTTGGTGCACTGCATATTAATTTGAGTAATGGAGTGCTTCGTTTAGAGGGATTAGATGGATTCCGTGTGGCATCCAGTTCATTTGCAATTCCAGAGGCAAATGATATAACGCTCGATACATTAATCCCGAAAAATACTGCTAAGAAATTAATGCGGTTATTATCAGAAAAAAATTCCGATAAGGAAAGTGATGCCTGCAAGATATATTGTAATAATAATGTAATGGCAGTATCAACAGGATATTCTCTGTTGACAGCCAGACTCTTAGAAGGTTCTTATTTCGATGTGGCAAAATTGACACCACAGGAGTACAAGACAATGCTGACAGTAAACAAAACAGAACTGTTAGATAGTCTTAATAGATCTCTGTTGTATTGCCTTACCGGCGGTGATCGTGATAAACCTATCAGTTTCTCTGTTAAAGAAGGAAACCTGACTGTAGCAGCAAACTCCGCAATTGGGGAAATGAAAGATGAGCTTATGGCCAAAACAGACGGTGAAGATGTTGTTCTTCATTATAACCCACGTTACATGATGGAAACATTAAAAGCCATTATGGACGAGGATGTTACTTTTTATTTTAATGGGAACAAAACTCCTTGTGTTATAAAAGGCGAGGACTATGAATACATGGTTCTTGGAGTAACTGTAGCGGCAGAATCAGAAAAAGTAGCATAAGTAAATTATATATTATAGAGGTCTGCGAAAAATACGCAGACCTCATTTTGGAGGAATAAAAATGACGTATAATGAGTTTAAGAACATAGTAAAAGAAAAAATTTTGGAATATATGCCGGATGAGTTCAGAAACCACGAATTAATAACCTTTCCGGTAGAAAAAACGAACGCTATACTGGATGGCCTTAGCATAAAAAAGAAAGATGGAATTTCACCTATCATTTACATTAATGATATGTATCAATCTTATTTACAGGGAGATGATTTAGAACAGGTATTAAAAAGTACTTGTGATTTGATCGTCGAGCGATATGATGAGGCTCCATCGATAAATAGGGATGAAATTAGGGAAAATTTAAAAGAAAAAATTGTTTTTCGTATTATCAATACACAGATGAATCTATCGATGTTGGAACATGTACCGCACAGAGCATTTCATGATTTGTCAATTATTTATGAAATAGTTTTCAATCAAAATGATATGTTGTTTGCGATCAAAGTTACTCATGAAATTGCTGAAGCTATTGGCATGAATGAGGAGAAATTATATCATTGTGCTTATTTAAATACGAGAAAAATGTTTCCTATCGTTGTTAGAAGTGTTCTTGATATGTTAAGAGAAAACTTTATAGATGAGTCAGCTACTTGTCTTTCAATAGATAAAGATTTATGGGCAATCACCAATGTTCAGGATTACTATGGGGCTGCTAATATGTTATACGAAGATAGGTTATATGAATTGGCTAAAAAGCTTGAAAGCAATCTCTATATATTACCCTCAAGTGTGCATGAGGTACTTGCAATAGCTGCGGATATCGTAGAACCGGAAGAGATGCTAGCAGCTGTATCATATGTTAATACTGATGTTATAGAAGATGAAGAAATACTTTCAAATAGTGTGTACTTTTATGATAGAAATACACGACAAATCACAATGGTTGCACACAAGTTACACACAATGGTTACAGAAACATTTGAAGGTGGAATTGAAGAAAGGCTTGTTTCACTGCAGGATGGAACAGGTATGGGCGGAGAACTCATCGTTTTCCGTACAAATGCCCCGGTTGATGAATTGAAAAAACTGGAGTATGAATCATGCCAGTGCTATATAAATGGAGTAGATGATGAAGATATTCCAATATGGCAAAATGAACTAGAAGCGAAAGGCTATACATTTTCTTATATCGATTCATACGAAAATGTAACAGCCTTTGCTACTTCTGACGAATGGATGCAGGAAATGTATCCAGTTATTGAAGAGCATTATCTGATAGATGATCAGCCGTCAATCAGATAACTACAACAGAAAGCAGTCAACCTACAGGGGGTTGGCTGTTTTTTTTTGTAAAAATTTGTTTTTGTGCCTTTCCTTTTTTTTCTTGACTTCAGTAATTAAATTGCATAAGAGATTAATGCCATTTCTTACAAAATTAAAACGAAAGGAGGAGTGACAACACTTTTCCCTCAAAAAAAAACAGCTATTTTCCCCCACTTTTTCGAAGAAAATAGTGTGTTTTTTGTGCATATAAAACAAAAAAATGTACCAAAATGTTGCGTGTAAGATATGAAATTGTGCATATTTACCTGTTTTTTCGTTGTGCTTTTTTTTACTAAAAAAATTTCTGGTTCGTTATGATATAGCCATCCCAAAAACTATGAGGGTGGTGACTGGGATTTCTAAAAATGCACAAAGGAAGGATTTATAAAAATGGGAAAATTTAGATTTTATGTTTTTACATCATGCGATGTAACAGATACAAAACTTGAAAATCACTTAGAGTTTGTAAAAGCACAGGTTTATACCTTTATCAGCGGTAAAGTTCAGAACGAGTTTATCTACGATAATGATGATTTATACCAGGAGGGATGTTTGGCATTCATGTACGCGGCAGATACGTACAACCCAGTAAAGGGAGACTTTAGAGGTTATGCCAAAAAAGTTATTCAGCACAAACTCTATGATTTTTGGAGAGTTATAACAAAACGTGGCAATTTAACAAATGAATTTCATTATAACGAATATGAAAACCCTAACAATTTTCTGGATGAAACCAAAAAATTATCCTCAAATTTATCGAACAAAGGTTCTGTTGTTACTCATTTCGTTGAAGATGAGATGTTTCAAAAATTTGATACAATGCTCAAAAGAGCGTATGAAAATGAAACTTCTAAAGTAATCCGCATTGGATTGGAATTTCTGTATGAAAGCGCACATGGGAACGTAAATGCGAGACAGGAACTGATCCAGAAATATTCTAATTTAGGTAAGAAGACATTAACTGAGATGGAAATTGGTAAAAGTCATCTAAGTCCTGAAAAAGATAGACAGTTTACACTGACATCAAATTATATTTCCATTGCAAAGAAAAGAGCTGTAGAACGTTTAGCACGTTACGGCTTGAATGAATTTGTAGAGGATTATTTAAGAAGGGAGTGACACACATTAGCTACGATTGGTATCAGGAAAAACTTCAATTTGCTGACACAGAAGAAAATATACGCTGGTTATATTTAGATTTGAATGTCACTATGGCATTGACTGCAAAGTTAATAAACAGGCCCATTGCGGACTTGAGCAAATATATCTGGAACCATGGTCTCGCTGCAGAAAAGAAGATTAAGTTTCAAGAGGGGACCAAGGAGGTAAGCCGGATATCAGAACTTCGCAAATTATTACAGGACAGTGATATAGATCATGCAAAGGGATCTGAAAATGAAACCCGAACTGAATCGCTTGAAAAACAATTTTTAACCGAACTTGGTCTCTGATTGATAATCAGAGGAGGTTAAATTGAAAAAACTCATTGCTGAATCATTTGCAATATTACGTAAACAGTGTTTTGAGACTCCAAATCTGGAGCCAGATGAATTACGTGAATTACTTATCAGGGCAAAGGCTAAAGACACCGATGCACAAAATACCATTATAATGGCACATATGAAACATGTGTTTACATATCTTGAAAGACATTTTGAATTCAAATCTCAAGATGATTATGAGGAATGCTTTATTCTTGCCTACTTTTCCCTATATCCTGCAATTCGAAAATATAGGTTCGATAAAGGAACTTCATTTGCATCTTATACTAATAACTGGATTCGTAAAGCTGTATTAGATTATTTTGAATCAAAAAAACCAAAAATTTCAAATGTTCAGGAAGTCAATCGCTTAATTAAAGCTGAAGAAGCGTACTATAAAAAATATGGTCTTTTTCCAACGATAGAAACATTAAGTGAGATGGAAGGAAAATCACCTGAAAGAATTCAGAAACTCCTTGATGAAAGATACAAGAGAGAACGAAATTATGACGTGAATGAGGAATATCGCGATTTATTGTATCCAGATAAAAGCATCGCAGATAATGTAGAATATAGCTGTGATATTTGCGATGTAAAATGTGAGATGGAATTAGTAAGAAATGATTTATCTTTGGATAAAAGAATTGATGCGGTCGATTTAAAAATTTTTGATATGATGTTGATGGATGGATTTGGGAAAGCCGATAAATTTACAACAACCAGAGCTGCCGAGATTCTTGGTATAACGCACCAGGCGGTTGGTGAGCGTAGAAAAAAAATCCGTAAAATTTTAACGGAATATGGATTAGCAGATTTATTGCATACTTCTTACTAATCATTTATAACGTACAAATAAAGCTGTCTTACTGTTTTATAATAACAGCAGGACGGCTTTATTTCTTTGAAATCTGTAGCATATAAAAGGAGCAATTATGGAAAAATCACAATATGACGAATTAAAAAAAATGCAGGAAATCCATTGGTGGTTTAAAGCGAAAAAAGAAATTGTGTTGGCATTCATAAAAAAATATGGGAAGTCGGATGGCAATGTTCTTGATGTTGGATGTGGTATGGGACTCATGCTTCATGATTTTCCACCAGAAAAAATATATGGAATTGATATGGAGCAGACAGCAGTAGATTATTGCCGTGAAAATTACCATGGTGAGAATGCATCTGATCATATCAAGCAGGGAAGTTTACCTGAGAACATACCTTTTCAGCATAAATTTGATACCATAATAGCTCTGGATGTTCTGGAACATATAGAAAATGATAAAGAAGCTGTTCTTTCGTTATATAATATACTTGCACCTGGGGGTATATTAGTATTGACCGTACCGGCTAATATGAAATTGTGGAGTAATGATGATGTAATGAATCATCACTACAGAAGATATGAAAAACAGCAACTCATGGATCTGTTGTCAGAAAATGATTTAGAAATAATGCGTTGCACGTATTATAACAGCATCTTATTATTACCTGCATATATAGAACGGTTATGGAAAAAGATATTTAAAATTACGAAAACTGATGTAGAAAGTAGCTCATCCAAGCTATTAAATACATTTTTATATAGAATTTTTAGGATGGAAAAAAATATTATTTTAGAAAAAGATCTGAAAAAAGGAGTTTCTTTGCTTGCTGTAATAAAAAAATATTGAATTTTTATTGCAAAAAAAGATCTTTTCTTAGTACCTATATAATGTAAACATTTTTATTAATTTCCATCTCGTGAAAACGAAAACCACTAAATATGTACGAAAAACAGATTCATTTTAATGAATCTGTTTTTTTGTGAAAGGAGAAAGGAATGGAAGAAGCACTGAAAGTATTGCAGGATCTGGTAGAGAACAAATTACTTGCTGCGCATCGAAATTGCCCGGACTGTGATAAACAGCCACGTTTTCATGTTGCGTATGAAAAATTGCGTAAATGTATTATCTATCAGTTATACCAGGTATTTATTAAACTTGATTTCAAAGTTTTATTATGTTCCGACACACCACGGTCAAACGGAGTGTATATGGAATTACTCAGTGAATGTTTGAACAGCCATAAAACAGAGTGCTATCACTTTATTTATGAACTTCATTCATGGGATGAAATTGAGCCAAAAATCAAAGAGGTATATCCAAAACTGGAGGCGTTACGAGACGAATATGTAGATGAGTCAAATAACGAAAGGGTTGAGTATCAGATCATGATGCTTAATCAAAATACAGCAGAGGCATATTATAGAAAGGAAGCTCAGGCAAGTGCCTGAGTTTTTTACTTATGTATTATTTAACTAAAAAAGAAAGGGAAATGTTTACGATTAGTGAGATGGAAAATGAATTATCTGAGATTGCGGAAAAAATAAAATCTCTCAATGAAAAATCTGGATATGGTTACTACTTATCTGGGAAAAAAAGATTATTAGAAGAAGCAATCGCAGAGAGAAAACAGAAACGTATGTTTCAAATTTAGAAATGAAGGAGAGCGAAAAATGGCAAAAAAAAACAAAAAAAGAATATTTAGCAGTGAACACCAACTGATACAAACACTCTGTGAAATGGATCATGATAGCAGATGGTATCCTGTAAAAACGCAGGAAATCAGTTTTATTGATCCGACGAAAAAAAACGTCGATGAAATGATACTTGAAGAAATACGTAGCCATGCAAAAGTATTGGCTGGTTCAGGTATGTATTTACGTTTTGATCCAAAGCTCAATGATTTTCCCGTTAATGAAAATGCGTTGGTCTCTATATGTCAATGCATGGGATTCAAAGGAACTATGCTACAGGAGTTGAAACGAAAAGATTTAAGGATTCTTTTAAACAAAAGTATCCTACGTTCTAAAAACAAGGATATGTACATCCATGTCTGGCACAATCAGGTGATTTTTATGTCGATGTCACCAGATCACAGAAACTGGGTACAGGCATATGAAGATTTGCGAAGGGAACACCGATGTGAGCAAATTGACATGTCTAAAACTTATTTTATACCGGGTGTCCGGTTGGTTGTTAAGTTTGAAGGGCAAACAGCAATTTGTATCAAAGAAAACCTACGGAAGAGGAATAAAACTCAAAAGGTTTCAAAAGTAGTATAAAAGGAGGTAGAAAATTGAAAAAAATTAAGAAAAGTAACCGTGGACTGACATTTTCCTTGCCGGCGGAACATCAGGATCGAATCGGGACAAAATTCCGATATGTTATTTCCAGAGACAAATCAGAAATATATATAATTTCCGATCCAGATGGTACCAGTACGGTAAGTAGAAAAAAGTCGGGAAAGATATACAAACCTCTGTATGACATCAGATCACAAGAGGTTCGTACTCTGGTATCTGAAGCTGATTACATGGAAGTAACAGATGCATCAGACAGAATCATTGTCCATATATATCGTAGAGAAAAGACAGGCTTAGGCACTGTCTTTTTCTTTTCTGATTTTCAAAAAGAAGATTACATTCTTGGTGAAAAAACAGGAGAAATCATTCTGAAAAAAGCGTCTGGAGATAGCTTTGTTACTTTACCAGAGCTTGGATACGTTAATGGAAACGTATTTCCGGAATGGGATGAACGCAAAGAGCGGAAACATATACAAAACGTATATGACACGATTTCACTATTTTCAGGTGCAGGACTGCTTGATTATAGCTTTAAAGGTCCCAATATCAGGTTCGTTTATGCGGTTGATTTTGATAAAGATGCTTGTCTGACATACAGACATAACATTGGACCACATATTCATTGTCAAGATATCATAACTGTGAATGAAGATGATATTCCAGATGGCGATATTGTCATAGGTGGCCCATGCTGTCAGGCATATTCCAGTGTAAACCATAACAATCAAAATTCGGCAATAGCAGAACAGAAGCGATTATTGATAGATGACTTTTGCAGAATCGTAAAAGCAAAAAATCCATTGGTATTTGTAATGGAAAATGTACCGGAGTTTTTGACACAAAAGGATGCTATGTATTTGAAACGCGTAGAAGAGCGGTTAAGTAGTTATGCACTATCCACTACTATTTTAGACGATACTAGGCTGGGCGGTTATACAAGAAGAAAAAGGGCAATCGTAATAGGTTCGCTAATCGGAAAAATCGTTTTACCAAGTATAACGGTATCTGTTATGCATACGGTTCGGGATGCTTTATCCAAAGTTGATAAAAGCTGGTTTAACTGGATGGACTGCAGCAAGCCTTCTCCACTTACTTTAGAGCGAATGTCATTTGTGCCTCCAGGTGGAAACTGGAAAGATCTTCCGAAAGAGCTTCAAACAAAAAGCAAGTTTTCAAACATGTATCGGAGACTTTCGTGGGATGAACCTGCGATAACACTGGCCAACTGGAGAAAATGCTGTATTACACATCCAGATGAAAATCGCATCCTGAATGTAAGTGAAGCGGCAGCACTGATGGGACTTGATTAATCTTTTCAGGTTTATGGCCATTCCCTTGATTCAAAACAGCAGCAAATAGCAAACGGTGTCACACAGCATATGGGACGTTTTATCAGGGAACATATTTTAGTGGCATTGGACAAATTTAAATTATCAATTTGTCCGTTATAGAAAGGAGAACTAAATGGCAACAGTTTACAAAATGGCAAAAGGTAATTTTTCAAGATATTTTACAACATACAACGTTGGTTTTATCAATGACATTGGCGCAGAAGATGAAACACAGTTTGATGATGTGAAATCTGTTAAGGAGTTTTCTGAGCTTTTTCGTGAATTTTGCAAGGAAAATGATATTCCATCAAACACAGTGTTGTATGTAGAAGCTGTGTGAAATTACAAAAATAGGAGAAATAAATATATGCACGTAAAGAAAAATAGATTTTTCTTTATGTTTTGGAGAGCGTTATCCAAACATGAAGAGAAAGCAAAAGTAAATGAAGGTTCTGAACAAATATCATTTCATGATTTATTTATTCAAAAAACAGAGGTAGAAGAAAAAAGCAATATGATTTCTACTCTTAAGGATTTTGTTCAGAAAGCAAAAAGTGCTTTAAAAGGTAAGAAGGAACGTTATTCTTCAAACTTAAAAGCCATATGTACCTTAAGGCAGATTGAAAATGAAAAAAGATTCGCAACAGCGGAAGAGCAGGAGTTATTAGCTCAGTATTCAGGCTGGGGTGGAGTAACAGAAGCTTTTGATTTTTCAAAGGATGATTGGAAAAAGGAAAGTACGGAGTTAAAAGAGAAACTGTCGGCTGAAGAGTATGAAAATGCCCGCGCAACTGTAACAGATGCTTTTTATACTGACACAGAAATAGCAAAGTATATGTGGGAAACATTGCAACGCTTCGGTTTTCATAAAGGAAACCTTTTGGAGCCGTCCATGGGAATTGGAAATTTCTTTTCCGTAATGGAACTGAAAAATGATGACGTGAAACGATATGGGGTTGAAATTGATCCGCTGACGGGACGTATTGCAAAGCAATTATACCCAAAAGCTAATATCCAGATTAAAGGGTTACAGGAAACCAGGTTTGAGAATAATTTCTTTGATGTGGCTATCGGAAATATTCCTTTTGGTGAATTTAAGGTAAACGATGTGAAATATAATCGTTTCAATCTTTTTATTCATGATTACTTTATTGTAAAGGTATTGGATCTTGTCAGACCTGGAGGAATCATTGCATTGATTACTTCAAAAGGAACCATGGATAAGGCTGATTCTTCGGTGCGGAGATTGATGGCTCAAAAGGCATCACTCATTGGAGCTGTCAGATTGCCAGATAAAGCATTTCATCACTCAGGAACAAAGGTTACGTGCGATATTCTGTGTTTTCAGAAAAAAGACCATGCAACCGATGATGAACCGGAATGGTTAGAAACTGGTTTTATTGATGGCTATCGTGTGAACAACTATTTTTTATCACACATGTCAAATATGCTTGGAAGTATAGAAGCAGTAACACGATTTGGTAGTGATAGAAAAATGTATACGATTTCCAATAAGGATTTTCATCCAGATATGGTAAAAGATATCTTGGATAGTTTTCATGCAATACTTCCAGAACCTGTACTAGATGAAGATTTGGCAGGCAAGGATATTGTTCCGGCAGATCCGGATGCAAAAAACTACACCTATGTAGTTCAAAATGGAAAAGTATTTTTTAAAGAAAATTCCATTATGCGTCGTGTGAACGGGACAGTAATTACAATGCAGCGTATCATCGCACTGGATAATATCCGGAAACAGGTAAGGGAACTGATTGCACTACAGTTGAACGATAGCGATTCATTAGCAATTATTCAAAAGCGACAGCAATTAAACCATTCCTACAATCAATTTGTTGATAAATACGGATATATTACATCCAGACAGAATAAAAGTGCATTCCGAGAGGATGCAGATTTTCCATTACTATCAGCATTGGAAATCGTAAATGAAGATGATCATACAGTCACTAAAGCAGATATTTTCTCAAAACGGACTGTAGTACCAGAGAAAATGGTGGTTCATGTAGACACTGCTGTTGAAGCTTTAAACTGTAGCCTGAATGCCTATGGCAAGGTGAATCTTGATTATATGGCAAAACTGTACAGTAAATCAAAAGATCATATTGTAAAGGAACTAAAAGGAAGAATTTTTGGGATTCCCGGCACTTATGATTCAGAATCTGGGGATATACGTTATCAGACATCAGAAGAATACCTTTCTGGAAAAGTAAAAGATAAACTGTTGGTTGCTATTCGTGCATCACAGGAATATCCAGAAGTATTTACTGAAAATGTAGAAGCATTAAAGGCTGTACAACCAGAGGATATTCCGGCAGGTGATATAGATGTACAGATTGGCACCACATGGGTAGAACTTGCTGATTATGAAGCATTTCTGTATGAGACATTAAAAGTACCAGAATATATGCGATTTTCCCGTGAATTGCAGTCATATAATAACCGGTATTATCGAAGACCTAATTATATTATGATCGAAAAAGATGATAGTAAGCAGGCATTTTTTATCGAAAATAAAAAAATGCAGGCACATTCGGTTATGGCTACAAAAACATTCGGTACCGAACGGATGAATGCCTATGAAATTTTTGAACGGGCATTAAATCTGAAAGATGCCGTCGTGAAAGATGCGTCTGAGGATGAACATGGCAATGTCAAATATGTGGTAAATCAGAAAGAAACAATTCTGGCAAAAGAAAAATTACGTCTTTTGCAGGAAAAATTTAGAGAGTGGATTTTTGAAGATGCCGAACGACGTGAAAAATATGTGAGGTATTATAATGATACCTTTAATACGATTCGTCTGAGAGAATATGATGGAAGCTATTTGACATTTCCAGGAATGAATCCAGATATTGAATTAAAGGATCATCAGAAGAATGCGGTAGCACGTATTTTATCTGGAAAAAACACCTTGCTGGCCCATGTAGTGGGCGCCGGTAAGTCCTATACAATGATTGCAGCGATAATGGAGCAGCGTAGACTTGGTCTTACAACAAAACCTGTTATTGTGGTGCCAAAATCATTAGTGGGACAGATGGCTGCAGAATTTTTACGGTTATATCCGGCAGCTAATATACTGGTAACGACTGAAAAAGATTTTTCCAAACAGAACCGAAAGCGATTTGTGGCAAGAATTGCCATGATGGATTTTGATGCTGTAATCATGAGTCATTCACAGTTTGAGAAGATCCCGTTATCTCCAGAGTATCGAAAGAAACAGATAAAAAATGAAATATTTAATGTTACAACAAGCATTGAGCTTGCATCTGCTTCTGGCGACAACAACTGGTCTGTCCGCTCACTGGAGCGCACCAAGAAAAGTCTGGAGGCAAAATTGGAAAAATTAAACAATGATTCTCAGAAAGATACCGATAATATCTATTTTGAGGATCTTGGCTTTACCGCAATGTATGTTGATGAGGCTCATTCGTATAAAAACCTCAGTGTTTATACGAAAATGGCAAATGTTGCTGGTATCAATACGATTACAGCGCAGAAAAGCATGGATATGTTAATGAAATGTCGGTATATCAACGAGAAAAATCACGGGAAAGGCATTGTATTTGCTACTGGAACACCGGTAAGCAATACCATGTGTGAACTCTATGTAATGCAGAATTATCTGCAATATGATGAGTTGGAACGTACAGGATTAAATGTATTTGATGCGTGGGCTGCCAATTTTGGTGAAATTACCACTGCATTAGAATTAACCGTGGAAGGAAGCGGTTTCCGATTTAAAAGCAGGTTTAACAAATTCCGTAATCTTCCTGAGTTGATGACGTTGTTCAGAGATATTGCCGATATTAAATTGGCCAAAGACCTGAATCTTCCAGTGCCGGCTTTAAGGACAGGGAAAAGCATTATTGTGGAAAGTGAACCAGACGAGTATACGAAAAAGGTCATGGATGAGTTTGTAGAACGTGCAGATGCAATCCACAAAGGATTAGTAGATCCGTCTAAAGACAATTTCCTTAAGATTACCCATGAAGCAAAATTGCTTGGTACGGATGCAAGGTTGTTAAATCAGGATGCCCCTATGAATCCAGACGGAAAACTTTTGAAAGTATGTGCGAATGTACTGAAAGAATACCGAATGGCAGAAAAGAAAGGTATTATCGGAACACAGTTGATATTTTCTGACATTGGAACCCCAAGTAAGGAGCATTTCAATGTATATGATTTTATTAAGGCCACATTAATTGAATGTGGTATTTCGGAAAATGAGATCAGGTATATTCATGACGCAAAAACAGATGATGCAAGGAAAAAACTGTTTGAGCAGATGCGAACGGGTACCGTAAAAATCCTGATTGGATCTACAGATAAATGCGGCACAGGCGTTAATGTTCAGACACATCTTGTTGCACTGCATCATGTGGATTGTCCGTGGAAACCATCAAGTATCGAACAAAGGGAAGGACGTGGTATCAGACAGGGAAATCTTAACCCTGAAATTGCTGTATACAGATATGTAACTAAAGGAACTTTTGATGCTTATTCCTGGTCATTAGTAGAGAATAAGCAGAGATTTATTAGCCAAGTTATGACCTCAAAAGTCGTAGCCAGAAATTGCGAGGACGTGGATGAGGCAACATTATCATATGCCGAGATTAAAGCAGTTGCTACCGGCAATCCTTTAATCAAGGAAAAAATGGAACTGGATAATGAGGTTTCAAAACTGAAACTGATGAAGGCAAGCTATCGTAATGATAGATATTCATTGGAAAAACAGTTTACTGAAACAATTCCAGAAAAAATTAAACTTTGCAATAAGTATTTGGATAACCTTCGAAAAGACATCGAAATGCGTAAGCAAAACACGGAATATCAGGAAGATGTTCCGGTATGGAAAGTTCTGATAAATGACATTCCTTATACTACATCAAAGGAAGCAAAAGAAGCTTTAGAACCGTTAATGATTGAAAGTCTTACAAATCCAGAAATCACAATCTGTGAGATTGCTGGATTTAAGATCAGAAGAGCTCGTAATTATATTTCACCTGCGTTTACGATTATTGGTCACAATACATATGAAGTGGATTTGCTGAAGTCAACAAGTGGAAATTTATCCCGGTTGACTACGCTTATATATGAAACTTTAGATAATAAGGTGGATGCGTATGAGAGACGTTTGGAACAGTTACAGGCTGATTTAGACAATGCGAAGACATTGTATGAAAAACCTTTTGAAAAGAATGAGGAATTGAACCAGAAAATGGAGCGCCTAACTGAGCTGAATACAATCCTTCAGCTTGATAAGGCATCATAAAGTAAAGTTTTAAAAGTGCCTTGGAAACAGGGCACTTTTCTTTAGAAAGGCAGGAAAAATAATGAAAGAATTACCATTAGTAATAGATTTTTTTGCAGGAGGCGGTGGTGCATCCGTCGGTATTGAAATGGTTCTGGGGCGTCAGGTAGACATCGCAGTTAATCATGATCCGGAGGCAATACGAATGCATACAGTAAACCACCCTAACACGTTGCATTTGACGGAAGATATATTCAAAGTAGATCTTTCGGAATACATAAAAGGAAGAAAAGTGGGGTTATTATGGGCCAGTCCCACATGTACCCATTTTTCAAGAGCAAAAGGCGGAACACCTTTGAGTGAACAGCTACGGGTACTGCCGTGGTCTGTTTACAAACATGCAAAGAAATTTGCACCATCTGTCATATGTATGGAAAATGTATGTGAAATAAAAAACTGGTGCCGGTTAGAAGATGGAAAGCCAGTAAAAGGGGAAGAGGGTACGGAATATAACCGTTTTATAAATGCAATGAGATCACTTGGATATGAATTTGATTCAAGGGAGCTTGTTGCCGCTGATTATGGCGCCCCTACTACTCGGAAAAGATGGTATGCGATTTTTCGGAATGATGGTAAACCAATCAACTGGCCAGAACCTACACATAGTAAAAATGGTGCTAAAGGTTTAGAACCATGGGTTCCGGTTCATACCGTTTTGAATCTGAGTGATTTTGGGAAGTCAATCTTTGACCGCAAGAAACCATTGGCAGAAAAGACATTGCGCCGTACAGCAGCCGGACTTAAAAAGTTTGTATTTGAATGTGATAATCCTTTCATCTATCAGATACAAACATCTGAATCGGCACCTTTTATGATTCAGGTAAATCATGGTGGAGAAAATTTCAGAGGGCAAAGTCTTACTGAACCACTTCCTACAATAACAACCAAACACGGATTTGGTATCGTTTCACCCAGAATAGAGCGAATAGAAGGAATCGTTCAAGGTTTAGAGAAGCGCAATAAGAAAAATGCATTAATCGCCTCGTTCATAGAAAAATTTTATAAATCAGGTTCTGGGCAGAGTATGCATGATCCAATACATACAATCACGACAAGTCCTGGCCATTTTGGCATGGTTTCAGTGCAGATGATAAAAAAGGATGTACTTCTGAAAAATGGTGTTTCGGAAGAAACTATAAAAAAATGCAACTGGGTTGCGCAGTATATGATTGAATATTATGGATGCAGCATAGGATCTTCTATGTATGATCCGCTTCCTACTGTTGTGACTAAGGATCGTTTTGCACTGATCACGGTTCTTGGAACAGATTATGTTCTCCTGGATATATATTTAAGGATGTTATCACCGGAAGAATTGAAAAAAGGACAGGGATTTCCTGATGATTATATTATTGATCGGGACATCAATTGGAAAAAATATAAAAAGTCTGAACAGGTGGCGCGAATCGGTAATAGCGTGGTACCTGAAATGGCAAAACTTTTAGTAGAAGCAAACTGCAGCTACTTAAAAGTAGGGGAACGGATACCATGTATAAATATTGATACAGAAGCATCCGGACAGTTAAAAATGATAGTATAAGAAAGTGAGAGAAATATGAAACACATTGGAAAAGTAATTATGGACGAGTTATTAACAGACGATGTCCATGAAATAAAATCTAAAATAAGAATTGACGAACAAAAGATAATGAATGTCCTTTCTGTTCCTGGGTATTATGCCAAATTCATACCAGATACGGCAGATTCGGAAGCAGATACAGCTATCATAGCAGTACAGATGCCAAATGGAATTGTTTCTGTATCATTAGAAATCACTGGAACAGAAGTAGGAGAAAAAATTATTGCTGAAAATAGTAAAAATGCCATTTTGGCGGCAATTGATAAAAAAAATATTGAATACTGGCAGGAAATGAAAAAAAGATAGTACAATTTCTGTCTATTCACTAAAAATAAATGACTATGTTTTGCAGAATAGTTCTTATTTTTAGTATTTACTTATGTATAACAATTCAATATTTTATTTTGGTCGAAAGACCTGAGAGCCACCCCTGCGGGTGGCTTTTTTCAGAAAGGAGAAAAGTGATGACAAAAGAAATGATTAAAAAAGGAATCCAGGAGGGAACTATTTCCTTTGAAGATTCGTATGGCGGCTGTATCGAATTATGCTGTCGCATAGGAGAAAATGCATTTTATTTTGCATCTCCTGATGTCTGCTATTTATCAAAGGATCAGTTTTTAGCAAAATATTCTATGAGCGAAATCGTAGATATGCTTTTTGCTGTTTTAGAAAATGAGCAATCAGCAGAAAGATATGGGATAAATGTTGATGAATTTTCATACTATGAATTTCTCATTAACTATATTCGCTAATAGAAAGGAGTACGTATGAAAATAAAATATCACGAATATGGAAAAGGAACTGAATATGGAGAGGATCACAGATTAACAGATAACTGGAATCCTGATAAAGATTATGGGAATGAGTATGTTAATGTATATTTTAATATTGATACGCCTTCCTATGATTTCCGAACATCTTTTGAAACAAATGAAGATGCAAAAAAATGGCATAACGAAGTCAGCAATGTCATTTATTCGTGCCAGATAGAGGAAGGAACTGCTATGGAAATGGACCGTGATAAATGTAAATCTGGTTGTTTATATCCACATCCGCAGCAAATTAGTGGGACAATTAAGAAAAATGATGTTAAGAAAGTGGCAGAAGCCATTGACCATATGGCACTTTCCTCTATTCGTTGGGTAGATATCCGGCAAACAGTGTACGATATTCCCGACAGTCAATATTTGGAGTATCTGGATAGTAAACAGGATGACATCCGAAAACTGATTTTTAAATTTGCATCTACTAATAGAACTGCAAAATACTGTAGGAAAATCGATGTTTTAAGAAGAGTTGCTGATCATGTACGTTTGCAAAGATTGTTTGAAAACGATGGTAAAAATTACGGTTCAGGCATGACCATAGAATATGTAGAGAACATCGCAGATACGATGGTGCAAGAAGGTCTACTTATAATTACCGTAAAAGATAATTGTACCTATATCCGGAGTTTGAATAAAACAGAACAGAAAAAATATCGGAAAACAATATATTTGCCGAGTGATAGGTATGTTAGAAATATGTATTTCATTAGGTTAGAAAGGCGGTATCTATATGTCAAAACCAAAAGTAATATCTCAATGGCGAAAATTCTACAACAATAAAATGATTAATATTGTTGTTAAACATTCTGATTGGTGGTATCAAGCTTTTATAGACGACAAACCAATCACAAGGGCAGAAGTCTTGTGTGAAAAATTGGAAGATATTTTATATGGCAATGGATGTCAGAAAAGGAATAAAGGAAGTTTTATGTACAAGAAAAATGTCAATTTAGTAGATTGGCAAAAAATAGATTGGGATAAAATTTGAACAAAAACGTGTAAAAAATACATGATTGAACTCGGAATCACAAGGCGAACCAAGTTATTTGGCACTTGAGTATTATGGGTAAGAAATGGAGGAATTTTCAATATGGATAAAGAAGGCTTCATGGACTATATTAAAGAAGAATTTCCAGGTGTAATAGACGCACATTGGAATTGGGATTTATTAGATAATATCATTGAATATGCCACGTCGAAATATACGGGGCAAAAATTGATAGAGTTTTTAATGCAGATCATTCCAGAGGTTACATTTGAAGAATATGTAAAGTATATATAAAAAGCTAACTAACTTTCAGAAGAATATGAGGAAAAATTTTATGTTAAAAGTAAATGAATGTGCAGATGTATGGAAAAATATAGTCAAATTATATAACAAAACCAAAGATAAAAGTCCGGTAGTAACAATAGAACAAATTCTGGAGAGATTTGGAAAGGAAACAACAGAAGAAGTATTTGCTACCGTAGCAGCAATAAAAGCGGGAGACGGGCGCATTTACGGAAAGAATCGCGAATATATGAACAGCATAACAATTAATCCAGATGCTGTTGTTATGTCAGAGTGCAACAATCCAATGATGTATTGTGGATTGGATGATATTCACAGCGCACATATTGATCAGATGATTACTGAATTAAGATCTATTTGCCAGTTTTTAAAATGATAAAACGAGTGGTAGATGATCATTAAGGATGTTTAGTATGGACTATTTTGCAATAAGATTAAGCAATGTTACAGATTCGTATTACGGATTTGTTGTAGCTGTATTAACATATGTAAAGAAAAAACAGTCCAGACGGTGGAACATTTTATGGACAATCACCCATCTGCATTGTCTGCGGATATACTTGAATTTATATCGGCACAAGACGATTTTTATGAAGATGCAGCATGTGCACATGCTGATGCTGTCTAAGTTTTAGAGATTTTAAATATAGTCAATCATAAATATGGTTGGCTATATTTTTTTAAGTCAAGCATTGCAAAATAAGCACAGATATTAGTAATTATATGATGTAGTATACAAAATCATTTTAATTGGTTGAGAAACCTGGCCACCCAGTATGGGTGGTTTTTTTATTGAAAGGAGAAAAAGGAAAATGAAACAATTATTAGCAACCTTCGAAGTAGAAGGAAAAAGGTTTAGTGTTTTTGGAGCTTACAGTCTCGAAACCATTAAATTCGACGAAAAGGATTTTGCATATCCTGAATTTTACGATCTGTCCAGTACAACGATTTTAGACGGAAAGCCTAAAAATTACAAACCATCTGGTAGCACTTTCGACGGCAGATCATATGATATAACTGATATGATCAGTGGATTCATAAGTGATCAGATGTTTGGAGAAAAGGTATATAAAAAAATATATCTTGAAGACAAGCTGACAGATCTTGTAGATCAATATCGCAAAAATACCGTAGCAGTAAAAGGAAATGATATAGCTACATACATTCTGTACGGACATAATCTTGATTTGTATAAACTTGAGATTGTGACAACAGAATATATGTACTATTCAGCAGATGATAGCATATTAATGTTCAACGCAAAAGATTGTCAGCTTATAAGTGATAATTATTTTGCAGAAATTGGGTTGTGGGATTCGATGGAGGCAATAAAAGTTGGTAAAGAAAAAATTCTTTGGGGAAATCTACCAATGGAATAAAATGATGAAATGGAGGAAATATTGATGAAAAAAGAAGCGGATTATGAAGTGGGTATGGAATTTGTATGGAATGGCCTGGTGAGGTTCCAGAAGTGGAAAAAATTTTAACACTTATAAAACAGGCACCGGGCGTATTTAAAAAATTACAAGACTGCTTTCCGGGGAAAAAAGATAAGGACTTTACCATTGAAGACATATTAATAACATATGTTGAAGAAAAAGGTGAATTTGGCTTCGGATTATTAGGCGAGATTCTCTATGAAGTTATTAAAGAGAGGGAAAATATCTCACTTTCTGTAAAACAGGATTTAAATTTAGTTGTCTACCTTCTATATATTCCACATTATCCATGGGAAAAAATATCAAATATAGAAAGCAGTTTAACTGAAGAAAAATTATCAGTGATTTACAGAAAATATCTGAGATTTGTTGTAGATCCAGGCACTATTAATGAATATATAATGCCGGGACATCTTAAATTTACTTTAATGTAGTAGGGAAAGAAGGAAAAAATGTCAAAATATAATGAATTAATGAAAAGTAACTATTTTGCGCTAAAAAATAATACATGTGAAAATGAACTCAGAAATATAGTGAGTAGTGTACTTGCTTATGATGACGTTCAGATTTTCAGCCGTGTAAAGGACGAAAAACAAACCTATGCGATAGGATGTGCCAGTAATGTCCTCGGGATTTACGATAAGGATAAAGGACATCCGGATATGGGCACCCTGTATAGAAAATTGCAGGAAATAGTAGCACCGGATGATGCAATCATCCTTTTTGCAGCAGGAAATGACGGACTGGATTATGTAACCGGCTCTTTTACCTGCATTACTGCGAATGACATCAAATATGTTGATATGGAAAAATTAGCGGTAAAAACGGCAGCAAACATGTTGGATAATCCGGAATATGGAACAGAATGTAGTTATTACATAACCGCAGATGAAGTCTGAAAGGAGCTGTTGGCATGAGTCAAAAAGCCGTTTTTGTTAGAATTAATGGACAGTTATTGCCAAAGATTTTCTCAACTGTTCCAGATTACAATGATGCGGTAAAATTATGTATGCATTGTGATTCGGTATCATTAGGCAAGAATCTCCAGTTAGATTATGAATGGATTGAAATTGGGGATGGAAAAAGTGGAGTAGATACATTTTATGACGATAATCTGTTACTATTTTTATATAACACCTTCGGATATGAAGATATCCTGAGAAGTGCTGGTGATGCTGTCAGGACAGTGGAACAGGGAAGTTACACTATATCTTGTGAGACTTCTGAAATGCTTGCGTAAAGAAATGAATAAATTATTACACCTCTGAATTTATTTTCAGGGGTGTAATTGTATTATGGGAGGAAATATATTATGATGTTATCTGTGCGTTGTTATAAAATTAAAAAGTCTGACAGACAGCCAGTTTATAAAACATATCGTTATCCAGCTTTTGATACCTGTGTAGATGGCGATAATATTGGTGAAAAATTCAATAAGGCTTTTAAAATACTGAAGGAAGAAATCAATGAAGACAGAAATCACAATGACTTGAATCTATATGAGAGTATTGTGATTGCAGATGTTTGGATAAGCTAATTGAAAGGATTTATTTTTATGATATGTAAAATAACATATATCGCATTTGATGGAACAGAATTTTCAGATGCTGCTAAATGTAAAGAATATGAAGAAAAGCAGCTTACTGAAAAGGAAGTTTTTCTGGAAAGAGAAGCAAAAACTGTAGGCGAAAATCTGTGGTGTAAATATTTTCCAGATATCAGCCCACAAAATGTTAAGCTGAAATCTGGACAGGAACTGCATTGGTTAGAGAAAGAAATTCCGGAGATTATATTGAAAAGTGATATACACCCATCTCTTGAGATGATCAAAAGAGATATCCTTTCATTATCGGAAAAATCTGGTACGAGACTCCTGGAAAAATTGAATTTCGAAGAAATACGGAAACAATGTCAATAATAATCATTGAAGAAAGTATCACGATTATTATTGACATCCATAGAATAAAGTATTTGAACAAAATCAATGTGGAGGATCAAAAGATGGCAGCTAGAAAAACAGCACCAAGAGCTACAACAGCTAAAAAAGCAGTAGAGGCAAAACCTGCTGCACCAGAAAAATTTGATGAAGCTGAATTAACCAACAAAGCGATCGATCAGTTCCATTCCGATGAAGCAGGAACAGATGTGAAAAAAATCACATTATATCTGAAACCGGAAGAGGATGCCGCATAATATGTAATTAATGAGCAGTATACAGGAAAAATTGAATTATAAGCTTTTAAATGATTAAGCTTTAGATGTAGTGCGACCGAATACAGACAAAAAGATCTGTATTCGGTCTTTTTTTTCCATTAACAATGCAAATATTGCAAAATATATCCGGTTGATAGTAATTTTATATTAGCTACATTGAATCATTAAGACATGTGGTTTTTGTCCTATATTTTTGTCAAACATGTCATGTCTGACCATATTTTCAGGAGGGTAGAGAAAAATGTACCACAAAGAAAGAAACGACTTTAATCAATATCACACAATAAAAGCAGAAACATATTATGAAAATTCAGACCAGTTTAATCATGGATCAGATGAAAACGATTTGGTATTAGATGAGGGAAACTACGTTTTGCCGGATCAGAACGTATCAGTGCAACAAAAAGATGAGAAAAAGAGTTCGTTTATCGGAATCTTTATTGCAGTATGGTTTATTGGCTCAATCATATATATGGCTGTAATAAGCAATCATCAGGATATTTATAAAACAGAAAAAATTTGTTTGTGTGCTGGGCAACTTTTTCTTGTATTGGGTGTGATATTCCTTATTTCTGCATTGATGAAAAAAGTGAAAATGAGTAAGTCTACTTATCAAAAAACAACAATCGGAATGCCGATTCTTTGTGTTTTGATTGGAATAGGTCTTGTCATTTTCAGCGGTATAAGAATCTGGGGGAATACGTCTGAAAAGGAAACCCTTGAAATGGCAGTACCACATATTTTAGTATGGTTGTTTATCATTGTAGGTATTGGAATGTTAAGTCAGGCAATTTTTCAACTACATGAAAAAAAGCAACGATGTACGATACCTGTGAACGTTACTTGTGACATGATAAAGAAAAAGATTGCTCATGATGGTGAAAATAGAACAAGAGTATATTCTCCGGTCTGGAAAGGGTACCTATCTGGCAGTTACAGAATATTTGAGTGTAGTACATATACAAACAGAAGATATCATGAAGGACAAATGGAAACCATCTTGGTAAATCCATCTGACTTCGCAGAATATATCGATACTATGGACAGGTCCAGTAAGAAAATTCAGATTATCCTTGGGTGTGTATTTACTATCGTGGGTGTGGTTGCTGAATACTCGTTGCTTATGGGGTAAATTCTACAGTAAAATTAAGGAGAGGAGCAGGAAAGATGACTAAAGAAAAAATGGCTTTGGAGGAGCAGGTTAAGGAAATACGGTCTTTTGTAGATGGACGCTTCAGTGCAAAAAAACCAATCAGTACAGAAGATGACAGAACAGATGATACAGAATGGATTTGTCCTTCCTGCCTGAAAAAATATCGGGATCAGCATAATTATTGCCCGAACTGCGGACAGAAGATAGCTTGGGGAAATGAAGCAGAATAGCATAATACAAAATTATAATCTTGAAAAACTGAATGCCACACCAGTGGTGTTCAGTTTTTTTATGCCTAAAATAAAAAAATAATGAAAAAATATAGTAAATGTTGTTGCGAAACCAGCAGTACGATTCGTATTTATTAATGTAGGGCATGATACGGACCGCACGCTACGGTATATGCATGTGAAAAGATTTACATTACCGGAAGAGATAGATCTTCCGTTTTCCTCAGTAATATGACTTTGGTAATAGCCTTTAACGTCTACACAAGTACATGATACTTAATTATGTCCCAGTATTAACAATCTGTGTGGTACGTATCATTCCTATTAAGAGTGGCATAATGAATAGCGTCGTAATACAACAAAATATGCGAAGCTATTCTTTATGTATAAATCCATGTGCCTGTGTTTTTCTTCTTATGTACGGCCTGGACATATATATTCCCTTCGGGAAGTGGCTGCTGGAGTTTTTGGAAATCCTCGGAGTTTGTGACGATCTTTTGTTTGTATTTCTTCCTGTTCCGGCAATTCCATATTTTTCCCTTTGAGAGATGTTGTTGAATGGTATCAGATTTTTCCTTTTTCTCATTGTTATTTTCTCACCATTTCACAATATTCTTTCATGTTCTGGAAGAGAGTAGGAGTCTGGCTGCTGCCTCTCATAGACTGAATAAATCAGGAAAAGAGAAAAGAGAGAATACAGGAGAACGTGGGTGTCAACATCTTATTTGATGAAGAAATGATTCTTCGTCATAATAGATCCTTTCTTATTATCACCGTTTCGTCCTGCTGCCAAACCCTCATACTATTCAAATTTAAGGTAGCAGGAAAGCGAAGCGGTAAAGAGTAAAAGGAAAGAAGAGAGATAAGAGAGGAAAAAATATAGGAGAAGAAAGAGAAGAGTAGAGGGGGAGAGAGAAATAGAAGAGAAAAATATAAGAGAAAAGAAAGAAATAGAAAAGTGCAGACGGCAGTTATCCCGGAATAATGGCAGAAATAAGCCGGAAAAAAGAAGAAATACATCAAAAATGCCTCACCGGATGCCAGGAATGCAGCGAAGAGAAAACATGCCCGTTTGGATATATGTATAGAATAACGTCGCATATATTTATATAGAACGAAGTAATTATTAGCAATTTTATCAGAAAGGGGAAGGCTATGATTGAAAATTACAGAATTGAATTGCGTTATGCCAGAGCAGAAGCAACTGGTGAATACGAAATCACAAGAAGGAATACTCGCAGGAAAAAGACCGTACTTGTGGAACGCTATAAAACCCCGGTCGGTTTATTTCTTCCAGATGAATGGCTGCAGCTTGCTCTCAAAGCTATTGAAGATGCAGGCAAAAATAAATTGCTGGAACAGATCAAAGATTATACCCGGGAACATGCGGCATGGATACACTCAGAAAAGGATGTCGAATTCCACGCAGTAGATTGTTTATGCTCTGGAGCATATCGGTATTGGGAAAACTTTCATTACGAAGAATAATACATGAAAGGATGGTGTCGTATATGATGCGCTTTTACTCTGATTTTGACAAATTCGAACAGAAAGCCAGAATGTGTGTGGTCAAAGAATATGTACAACTGGATGCTGATCTTTCAAATTTTGAAACGCTCAGAATGATGAGCCCGGATGAAATGAATCAGAAAGTCAAACGTTACAAAGGACTTCGGGCAATCCTGACACAATTTTATCTTGCCGACTGTGGATATGTATACGATGAAGTTCATGAACGTTGGTACATGGAATCCGACCAAAAGGAATAATGCCTACCTGTTCGGCAGCAGAAATAAGGAGCAAAAAATGTTTGAAGACTTAAAGAAAGAAGAGTTAGCGGTAATTTTTCAGGATTATACGCTTTCTCATAATGATGGGAGAATGTGCGAAAGCCTTGTTCCTTTTGCAGAAGAATATCGGAGAACATCCGGTATGAATGACCTGCTTCCACTGTATGTTGCATTGGAAATTGTATGCAAGGACTTTTTTGAGGAAGTGGCAAAGAGATTTTTTGAATATGATAACTAATTTTTATGAAAGGAGCTGATAAACGTGTCTTATGCTTATTATACGGAGAGCTATGAAAGCAAATTATTTGATGATCTGAAAAAATCCATTAATGCGGTTCTTACGGATCTCCCAGAATATTGTGCTTCTTTTTTTCAGGACATGGCAGATGCCGGCAAGAAGAACCGGACCATCCTGTGCTATTTGCTGGATATGAAAACATTTTTTTATTATATCAAGCAATCACATACTTATTTTTCAGATGTTGCACTTAAAGATATCCCGGTATCATTTCTGGCCACGATTGAACCGGAAGATATAGAATCCTATCTGCTCTGGCTTGAAAACTATAGCATGGACGGGGAAGTTTTCCGGAACAGTTCTCATGGAAAGCGTCGGAAATTAACTTCGTTACGCAGCTTTTTCATGTTCCTGAACAAAAGACGTTATATCAGGTCAAATCCAGCGATCCTTGTAGATCTGCCCGGACAGGCTTCTAAAAGGCAGCAGGCATTTACTGTTGAACAGCGCAATGACCTTTGTGCTTACTTACAGGATCTGTTGGATGATGCACTGGATTCTGCGCAAGAGGAATTTGACAAGGAAGAGAGAAAAAGGAAAAAACGGGTACTGATGAAACCGTATTTTATCCGCCGGGATATTGCTATCATGGAGCTTTTATTTCTTGGCAAATTAAAATTGTATGAAATGCTTGCACTTGATGTGGATGATATTGACCTATCAGCAAAGCAGATAACAGTTTATGATTCCGATGCCACCGCCAAAAAAATCGGGTTTGATGAATCAACACGATTGGCACTGAATGAGTACCTGGAGAATGCAAGGACTTTCCTTTCGCCAAATGCACATAATGACCGGGCATTATTCATTTCAGCAAAACATACAAGAATATCTGCCAGAGCCGTTGAACGTATCATTAAGACATACACGACAGATTTATTTGGAGAAGATACATATTTTACACCATATGGTCTTTCAGAATCAGACAAGGAGATGTATTGATATGGGTAGTTTTTCATGGTTAAGAGCTGATACAATCACAAAACAGGATAATATCGTCTTCAGGACAGTTATAAGATTTTGATCCCGCAGGCATTCGGCGGAGGATGCATAAAAGATCACTATTATGATTGCGGCAGAGTATTTGAAGGTACTGATCACGAAGCGGATCTGTATGGCATCCTTGCTTATTGGAACCATTGCCCCGGGATGAAATACGATGGGGAAGAATATCCAACTACCATGCAAGATATTCTGGAGCATGGGAATACCTGTCTGCCTGAAAAACGGATGAAAGGATTATCTCTTTATGCAGGCTGCAGTCAGGAAAAAATTGCTGCCCTGGAATATCCGCTCAAACTTGTGTCAGCATGATATAAAGAAGCTTATGAAGAATGTGCAGATATCAGCTATACCGATCCGGCACAGGGGTTAAAAAGAACCTATCGTTCGTAATGGGAGAGAGCAGTAGATGAAACAAATAGATATGATTAAATCACAGATACAGGATATTGATGATCCAATGGAGCTGGCAGGTTTTTTGGATGGGATTAAGACTGCTGCGGCTATATATTGTCAAAAACATTTTCCGGACGAAGTCATATTTGAGAATGACAGATTAATAGAAATAACCATATATGGGATGTCCCACTATTTGGATTCGGCATGAAGATAACGATACGCGAAATTAATTACAAAGATGTTGAGGTGCCACATGATATTACAGATGCTGAAATTAAGGAATTGATTTGGGATGGTCAGATCATTGTCGGGGACACAGATGCTACTGATTATGAAGTAAAGTACAGTGAAGAGGATGGCTGGCATCCATTATAAGGTAGGGGGAAAAATACAATGAAAAACAGGGAAAGATAATTAACATTGATTTTCAGGGATTGCGTAGCTTCATAGATTCTTTACCAGTAAGTACATGGTCAGAAAAAATATTTCCAGATTCGTTATCTGATTCATGTAGTAAACTGATTGCCAAGGCGATCGAAGACGAAATGATCATTCCTGATACTGACTTTCCACAGTTTAAGGGTATCAAAAGGACTGTACAGAAGCAGATTTTTGAAAAATTTACTTCATGGATTAAATATACTGGGTATGATTCCGTAAAACATAACAGTGTCAAGAAACTAGAGAAGTTATTTCAGTACGCACGTACCTATGGTCAGTCAATCGAATACATCATAGTGGATGATACAATTGTCCTGCTTACTGCTGCTGGTGCATATTATGCATTTCCAGTAAGTTGTGTGCAAATACAGGCTTATCACAATTACTCAGATACACCAGTGCAGATGCTTGGTAATAGTAGTGACTTATCCGGTATGTTACCGGCAATAAGTGAAGAAAAGACTGAAAATTCCATCAGATCAGAGATTATGGATAAGCAGAAAGAAATCCAGGATGCGTTAAATGAAATTGCTGAAGAAAAGGAAGCACAGCGAATGGAAATCGAACGGATGAAAGCTGAAATCGAAGCCATGTATGCCAGCAAATTTGAACTTTTGAATCAGAAAAAAGCAGAACTTGAAATGACCAAACAGAAATTATCCAATGAACTGTTTGTGCTGGAAACTCAGATTTATGGAATCCGATGCTACTTTGGTGAAGTTGTTTCCTTTACAGCTGTTTCTGATGGCTGGAGTGCTGATCAGGAGATTCCGGTTGTTCTGTATCAGAAAATCCGCTTTTTAGACGAAGAATTGGCAAAATGGATGTCTATTTATGGATTTGATGGGGAAAACACCGACATGTTTGAGGAACTTATCCGAACCAGATCGGATATGAGAGAGTTCTTCTTTCCGGGTGAAAAATCAATCAGCCTGATACGTATCAGCAAGGATGGAAAATTATACCAGTCCCAATATGCACCCAGCACAGATGGGAAGCAGGTTATATTTAACAATATAATGAAAGAATATGCGCTGTATCATGGGGAAAGACTTGGAATCCTTGTAAGAAATGGCGAAAACTGCTATATCGGATGGACCGACGAAGATCAAATCTCTATATCAGATGGAAATGTATTTTTAACTCCGCAGGAAAAAAGGATCGATGAAGAAATTCCTGCCGAAGAGACAGACAGTTTTGGCCATACGAAAGAACGGAAAGGCATCCGCACAGATAAGAAAGAAATTGCATCCAGATATTTTTTATTTTCCATTATGCAGGGAGTGATTGATCATTCAAAACTGATTAGCCTGCCGGCAGGAGTAAAAGTTACTGCAGACAGTCCGTATGTTCAGTTCTCCATGGCAGATGCATGGTTGAAAGATACCAGATACGGAACATTGACTGATATATTAAAGAAATATAATGGACTTCTCCGGAAAGGTGATCATATCCTGACGCTATCTGGTCTTGGTGCAGAAGGGCATAAATACAGCAGATACAGTAACGACAGAGGAATCGGCTGCGCAAACCGTACGCACGATGTTTATGCTTCTAATAATACGATATATCCTGTGAATCT
This sequence comes from Roseburia sp. OM02-15, assembly GCF_003481835.1. Classification (NCBI taxonomy): domain Bacteria; kingdom Bacillati; phylum Bacillota; class Clostridia; order Lachnospirales; family Lachnospiraceae; genus Roseburia; species Roseburia sp. OM02-15. The sequence continues at coordinate 123,314 of NZ_QULX01000006.1, read as the reverse complement.
TGTTGTAAATACTACAAAGTATTTATATACCTTTGAGAAAAGGGATTACAAAAATTTCTCCAAAGAATACGGCAAGTGGAAAACATGCTCCTACCGATCAGAAAAGGCTACTTTTGAAGAATTTGTAAAAACTCCGGGGACTTGTTGGATATTTCCAGAAGAAACACAGTTCCGTAATATCAAACAGCAACATATTACTGAACAAAATGTATTTATTTCTTTAGAAAAAGATCCAAACTGGAGAACCGGTGCAGTCAGTACCGCCAATTTCCAGTTATATTCAGACGAATACATTAACCTGACATTCCTAAACACTGATTTGATCCGGTACGTATTAACCAATGGAGAACTTGGGACCGACTTCAAAAACCGCAATTTTTCTTCCTTCATTCCGTATCTTAACCACGCAATGGAAGTATTAAAAGAGCGGGAGGAAAAGGAAAAAGAGCTTATCCTGAAATATGTGTCAAATATCCCGGATAATTGGCGAATGCAGTTAAGCGATTGGAAAATAGCTTACAATATACATAAAATTTCTGACTACCAGGCTAAACGTTTTGTTAATAAGCTAATGAAATAGCATTTCTACTAAATAATTAAGTTTGCAAAACATCAACATATAGGTTATGATAAGATAAAAATATAACTGTACAAGGAGCATTTTATGAAAGATTTATTAAAGTTCAGTGATAAACATCCGATATTGCACAGTAACCTTTTGGGGATTAGTATAGCAGCCATAGTATATGCTATGTCATATATGCTCTTACATAACTATATAAAAAGTGTTTTGCTCGTATTTTTTTTATGGATGCCAGTAGGCGTACTGTTTATAATTCTTGAAAATATCATTTACAACAGACACACAAAAAAAGCAGAAGATTATTCATATAATATAGATTATAAACTAGAACTTTTAACGTATAATGCTATTGGTAAAAAAAAGGTGAAACGTAAATCTGATATCCAAAAATTTAGTAAATACACTGAGTGGAAAAAATATTTGGAAGAAAAACACCGTCTTCTTTTGAATCACGAGGATGCATATCATTATATGCTAAGAAAGTTAAGGATCAAAGAAAGTTTCAAGGACGCATTTATTTCTCTCTTAGTACCGTTTGAAATAGGCATTATTAGTATATTTTTTACTTTAAATATGTTAGAAAAAAATGCAGGAATGAAAACATGCTTATGTTTAATGGGTATTACCTTTTTTACGATGGGTATATTAATAAGCGATTATCAGAAGTGTAAGAATGAAATATATTTTATCAATGATTTTATAGACATTATATTTCCTCAATACTCAGAGAAAACATAATTATATTATAGGTAAACTTAAAATAGCACGTAATAGATACTATTCTTTCACATTCTAAAAATTTATTTAATTATTTAGAATTCGAATTGCAGAAATGCTCATATCTTTTGTAATTATTACATGTAAAATATATCATTAATCTTTTAATCCCCCTGTGAAGGGTTAGACCGGTCAAGCACCGGTCTATTTTTTTATCAATTTTCAGAAAGGAGACTAAATATACATTTAAAAAGATTTTGAATATTTTTTACAAATATTAATTTTCGGAGGAAATGAAAAATGAGTATTTTGTTAAAAGTAATCTTTAGTATTTATGTTCTGGGTGTTATTTATGAAATGGCGGCAAAAAAATCAGAGTATATTTCTCTGTTTGCCATGGGGATAAGCTGTAGTGTAATGATCAGCTATGTTGATCACTATACGACTCTTAATCTAAGCATCTTTCATGTGGGAATGTTTGTGTTTGTTATGTACGCATATATTTATAAAATTGTGCGTGATTACAAAGAGAAGCAGGAAAAAAAGAAAGAGCAGGAACGTATGGAACAAAAACGTTCGGAATTTCCACTCTATAACATAAAAAAGGGGGCATAAGGAAAAATGTATAATGAAGAGGAAGTTAATAAGTCTGCGTTGGTATACGTACCTATAATGCAGTCATTGTTTTTTCTCCAAGAAGGAGATGGCTCGCAACTGTCCCAGGAAGATTTGGACAATGGTTTTGATTCGTATATCGACTATAAAATCAATAAATATGTCGGTAACGGTCAAGATATATTATTTAAAGAAGGGGATGGCGGGTTATATTTGTACAACCGCCAAGATGTATGCTGTTGGAGCCAAATGATTGCACCTGCTATTGCAGATGCTTTCGATATCGAGCCACCTATAATCATTTATTTGGGAACTGGTGAAGTTCTTTAAGAAAAGACATAAAGGCTTCTGTTCTAACTGAAGCCTATTATAAGGAGAAATAAAAGGATGACCAAACAAGAATATAAGGATCTTGTAGAGACCTTAACCGTTTACAGTGATGCATATTATAAGGAAAACAAATCACTTATCAGCGATTTTGAATTTGATCTCATGATGATGGAATGCAAAAAAACAGAAAAGGAACACCCGGAATGGGTAGCTTCTGATGCTATAACACAAATCGTAGGAAGTGATCTGGTAAGTAATGATGGGAATGTAACTCATCACGTACCAATGCTATCTATTGAGGATGTTTTTTTGAAAGAAGATGTAGTCTGCTGGGTAGAAAAAGTATTACATGAACATCCAGATGCTATTTTTTCTGTGGAAGAGAAAATAGATGGCACCTCAGCAACGCTTCGTTATCAGAAAAATTCTGATTCTGGAATGGATTTGGTAATGGTTGAATCGAGGGGGGATGGTTATGTAGGTGTCAATAAAACCTATCTGGCTCCTGCAGTGGAAGATATCAGAACATCTTTAAATGAAGCCTTTGATTATCTCGAAATCAGAGGCGAAGTTTATATGAAACATGATAACTTCAACCGATATAATGAGCAAATGGAAGAGGAAGGGAAAAAAACTGCTGCCAATGCCCGGAATCTGGCATCAGGAACTTTTAACCTGAATGATCCGGAAGAGGCTGAAAAACGCGGACTTAACATGTTCATTTTCAATGTTCAGGATGGTCCCAAAGATATGATGCAGTCTCACATCAAAGCATTAGAGTATCTTAACAAAAAGTATGGTATTCCTGTTGTGAAATACTATAAATGCCATACGGCACAAGAAGTTCTTACTGCTATAGATGCAATTGGTGAAAGCAGAGGAAATCTTTCTTATGATATTGATGGTGCTGTAGTTAAAATTGATCAGATTGCGTACCGCGATGATTTTTCATCTGCCGCAAAATATTCAACTGGTCATATAGCCTACAAATATCCACCGGAAGAAAAAGAAACTGTTGTAACAGGAATTGAGCTACAGGTTGGTCGTACTGGACGTATTACACCAGTTGCCGTAATGCAACCGATTCATCTGTGTGGAACAACTGTTACACATGCAACTTTACATAATCAGGATTTTATCAATGAACTGGGGATAGATGTTGGTTGTTCGGTAGCAGTTTTTAAAAGCGGAGAAATCATTCCGAAGATCAAAACCGTTTCAAAAAGCACTGGAACGATCTATCAGATCCCAGATGTCTGCCCAGTATGTGGAGGTCATGTTAAGAAAGAAATTGATACAGCCGACTATCGGTGTACTAATCCTTCCTGTAAAGCTCAGTTATTCAGAAACATCATACATTTCGCAAGCAGAGATTGTATGAATATTAAAGGCTTGGGAAAAGAATTGATTGAAACTTTAATCAATGCCGGTTATGTCTCAAATTATACGGATCTGTATCGTCTGAAGGAGTTTCGTCAGGAGCTTGTAAATAGCGGTATTATTGGACGTGACAAAAACACAGACAATATTCTGCAGAATATCGAAGCTACAAAGGAAAATCCCCCAACAACATTGCTTGGTTCTCTTGGAATCTTAAATGTGGGAATTTCAACAGCGAAGTCCTTAATGAAATCTTTTTCATCCATAGATGAGATTGCTGCTGCTTCTGTAGAAGAACTTATGCAGGTGGACGATATCGGTGAAACGACTGCCGGTAATATTGTTGATTTCTTCCATGATTCTCAGACTGCAAAATTATATTTTGAACTGAAGGAGCATGGTTTAAAAACCTATGTGCCGGATAATGAGAAAAAGGAACAGACTTTAACAGGTATGACAATCTGTATCACAGGTTCACTAAATCATTATAAGAACCGGAAAGAATTACAGAATCTTCTGGAAGAACGTGGAGCAAAAGTAACAGGAAGTGTTTCATCCAAAACTACTGTATTGATAAATAATGATATTACAAGTAACAGTGGCAAAAATAGAGATGCAAAAAAGTATGGTCTTCCTATTATGGATGAAGAAACTTTCACAAATACATATTTATAAAGGAGAAAAAATGGAAAACTATCTTACAGAAGAATCGGTTGAATTACTATTGGATGAAATTATTGATGCAGTGGAATCTAATAGCACACGAGAGATGCGATTTGAGGAGATACGCAATATTCTGGTATCCCAGGGAATTATCGTAACCGATCGCGAGAAAGAGAACAAACATTAGAATTAGAAGAAAGGCGAAAAGAAAATTTTCGTCTTTTTTTATTATTTAGAAAGGGGAAAAATGGATTATTTATTGCAAAAGTTTTTCGAAAAAAAACGTTGGGAAAAAGGAATTTCTGATGCAGAACAAAAAGGGATTCATAAAAACTGTCTGATCAAGCTGTGTGATCCGCATATTCGTATTGCATTGTTACGTCGTATCATAGCAGATGAATATGAAATAGCACCTCCACATCAGCAGAAGATCCCGAAGGATAACAGAGATTTCAGAATTGTCTATATAAATGAAGATATAGACAGAGTATTCCTAAACATTGCAAACAATCTGCTTTTTGAGGAATTTCATGACATGATCCATCCGGCTTGCAAAAGTTATCAGACCGGTATTGGTTGTGGAAAGGTCGTAAAGGAAGTATCCAAACAGGTATCACATGCAGGTGGGGATGTAATCGGTTGGAAATCTGATCTTTCAAAATATTTCGATAGTGTGTCCATAGATCTGATTGATCAGGTCTTTGATAACATCGAAAAAAAAGTCGGGAAATCCAAAATTATCCATGTTTTAAGAAGATATTACCATTCGGGCCTTTGTTTCGATATAGAGGGAAATCTGGTAGAAAAATACCAGTCTCTGAAACAGGGATGCCCGGTTGCTGCATTTTTAGCAGACGTCCTGTTGTATGAAATGGATCAATACTTATCCAGTATGAATGGTTTTTATGTCCGATATTCGGATGACTGTCTTTACATCGGTTCTGATTACCAGAAAGCGATGGATGATATGCAGTTAATACTTACCGGATATGGTCTGACATTAAACCCGAAAAAGGTAGAATATCTTTCTCCTGACAAATGGTTTAAATTCCTTGGTTTTAATGTTAGAGGTGAATCCATTACATTGGGTAAAAAACGTGTGAAAACGTTTCAGAAGGAAATTGAAGAAAGGACCATTAAATCCAAGTACAAGCAGATGGCAAGTGCCGTTAGTGCCGTCCAGCGCTATCTATATAAAGGAGATGGCTGCTATAGCTGGGCAACATCCGTACTTCCAGTGATCAATGTTCAAACGGATATTGATACATTAAATTTGTTTGTTATGGATTGCATACGGGCGGTCGCTACCCAAAAAAAGAAAATAGGCGGGTTAGGTTCAGTAAGTAATGAATCACATAAAACAATCCTACGTGGAACAGGACGCAATGTAACTGCTAACAGGGCAAAAACGTCAAAAAACATTGACGGATATTATTCCCTCCGATGTATGCAGAATGCACTTTTAACAAATCGCGCCCTGTATGACACTTTAATAAGATTAATGTAAAAAAGGATTTGTGCTGATCCATTTATCTGTTCAGACCTAACTTCAATTACGCAGGCTGACAATGAGCAGCTGCTGTATCAAATCCGGGTTACCAACCAGGATTAGCTACAGCCGCAGCTAACACAGCCTGCCTAATATCAAAATTTTAAAGAAAAGCACATTTAGGTTCGAACAGATAAAAAAGAATGTACCTATTGTTTGTTACAGACTGTACTAATTCAGAATCACCGTAATATAGGATATGTCAAACCCTCAGTCAGAAGCTTATCAGCTTCCAACTAAGGCTTTGACATCCATACAACGGTATTTCATCAAATTATTAAAGCAAGGTACGTCGTACAGCTGTAACAATATGTAAAGAAATGCTAAAAACATATACTGGCTCTATAAATTCAATACGTGAGGCTAAATAATCCAAGAAGTCATCTCAAGCTGGAGTATCCTCCAGCTCGATCTGACTCTTTGGGTTCTTCCCTCACTTTATATCAACAAATTAAAGATAAGCACCAGTAGAGATGTATATGGGAAAGGAAGTTTATGTACCAAAAATTAATCGAAAAAGTAGGACATGGTGCGAAATTGAAAATTGACTTTCAGAGACGCACAATCAACCGAAAGAAATGCGTGTTTTCTTTACCACTGGAACCATTAGAATGTGTTCTGGAAAATATTGAAAATTTATATGAAAATTTTCGGTTTTCTGTTCCTACAAAAGAAAGTGCTTCTTACGGAAAATGCTATTTTAAGGCATTGCCGGTAGGAGATCTGTCTGATTGGGACATGGTCAATAATGAAAAAAGGGAAGTAGCGAAAGCAAAATTAGAACTCTATATTCTTATGTCTGTAATCGCTGGTTCCCTGTATTGGAATGAAGAAATTATGGGCAAATGGTTTTGGCAAAGTAAAAAATGTCCAGACTTAATCTTACTTAGAGATTGGATTGAAGAAAAGGAGAACAAAAATGAATAAAAATAGAAAAATGAAACTTGAAGAAAAAGGGATTCAAACTGGAAAATATTTCAGTCTGGAAATTCCGGAAGGACTGAAACCTGGTTCAAAAATCAATATTCTTGTAACGGAAGACAATGCTGTTATTTCCAATATTGATGATATGGAAAAGAATATCCTGGAAGACGGCTATGTACGCAATACAAAGCTGTATCGAAGATTTGTCATGGCACAGATGTTTAAAATGCTGAAAATCGGATACACAGAAGCATTAAATCAACTGACGTATGATTATACGTTTAAAACATTGATTGAGGAGATTCATGTTCTGTCAAAACTTCAGAAAAGAGATGCCGAGGCATTTTATGAACGTGTACAGTTCTTCAATTCGGATGTAGCTATTTGTGTTTGTCAGCATTATATGAAACAGTTGAAAATTTTCCTGGATTCTTTACCGGATAAAAAATGCAAAGGTATCCTTTATAAAAAGGTGAAATCCGTAGGAAATGTATTTAATGAGGATATCGAGAGAAAAATTCTTAGGCCCAAATTCGACATGATTACGAAAGTGAAAATGAATTCGTCAAATTATGAAGCGCTTTACTATAATTTGAAGCATTTCTGGGATACAAGAATCCCGTTGCCGCAGCAGACATCAAAATCTCCAGCGTGGGTTGATGCATATAAAGGTGCGGGTGCATTTTATACTTGCAAGAACCTAATCATGTATCACAATTGCTATGTTTTAGATCAGGATCATTTTCTGAATAGAGATGCAAGCTTAAGAGAGTTATATCAAAAGGTAGTTTCCTACAAAGGAGAGTATTATCGGTTATTGGCTTATATGAAAAAGCTGATCAGTGATAATAATTTCTCATTTGATGAGAGAATGGTAGAACTGGCAGAAAATAAATAACCTGTTAGTTTTTAGTCCTGTCAGGGGGATCTCACGTATACGAGGCATTTAACTTCAATAATCAGGCGATGGACCGTCCATCCGGATCTTTCTCCCGGTGTACCCACCGGTTTCAGATCCGGATTTGTCCGGCGCAGCCTGATTTCATATCAAAAAAATAAAGAAAACCTGTCATAAGTGAACAGTATACAAAAAAAGGAAGTCATACTTTGACTTCCTTTTATTTAAAGAAAGGATTGATAATGCATGATAACTTTTAAAGCCTTTAATCAAGATTTGACATCACGCCTGGGCGGAAAACCCTTCCAATATCGTCTTGGCATATGGAACGAAGAACCGGAAGCAAATTGTGTCAAGAACGGATTCCATTCTGCTACAAACCCGTTGGATTGTCTTAACTATTATCCGCGGTGGGATGATTCCGTATATTATCTGGTACAACTTGCTGGAGACATTGACGAGGATGGAACAGATTCAAAAGTCAGTTCAACAAAGCTGAAGCTTTTAAAACGGCTGACTTTAATCCAGTTTTTGAAATTTGCAATCGCATTTATGGCAGATTATCCCAATATAGCTGTCAATAAACATGTACATATGCAGCAGTCAGTAACAGACATAGAGAATCACGTAGATAACCATTTTGTGATAGTACGTGGAAAAGAACCAAAAGCCATATCAGATGAGCTTGGTTCTTATATTTGTCTGGTAAAGGAGCAATTGTCAAGTCAGGAAATAACGGAATATTCCATCATAAAAATAGATGGGAAAAAGTATAAAACAGGTGAAATATATTCTTTTCAAAATATTGATCCTGTAGATGTAACACTCATACCAACAGAAGAGAAGGGGATATAAAAATGAATAAAGAGAAAATGAAACAGATTAACTGGTTGCCTGTAAAGTGGGATGATATACAAGCAGCAGCTCCAAAGAAAAATGGAAAACTGGCAAGCAACATGAGCGAATTAATCTCTGAAAGAGTATTAACAGCACGAATCGTCCACATCGGAAGATCGGATATCTTGGTCATTGACCTGTATTATAAAGGATACGAACACGTTTGTCGTGTTTGCCTGACAAAGAATAGCTATAACAACTATTTCCCAAGAACTAATAAGTGGAATTCTGTACGTATATCCAATTATACATTATACGACTGGAAAGAAGACAGTGGAGCAAATGTTACACAACCGGCTTGGTGCGCTTTTTATATTGGAAAAAAATCGAGAGAAACTATGAAAAAATTTCTTTCTCTTGATCATGAACCATCTATACAGGACGTAGCCAGATGGGAAGATAACATTGCACAGAAAAAATATGATCGCAAGATGCAGTTACGCAATAATAAATTACGTACACGCATGGAAATGATAAGCGATCCGACAAAGAAATTTATTGAATGGGCGAAAAGAAGCCTTAGATGTCACATGATAACCATTTTACCATACAAGGGAAAGGATTTTACATATGGCATATGCTCGGCATGTGGAAAGGAAAGCCTGTATGGGCCAAAATTAAAGCCAGGGCAAATTGTTTCTTGTCCGTGTTGCCGAAAGAAAGGTACTATAAGACGTATGGATTACACAAAAAAAGAAAAGCTCAAAGAAAAAGAAGAGGAGACACAAGTTATCCTCTTCCAAAAAGTAAATGAATTTTTTGTAGAAAGACATTTTGGTGTCTATCACTATATATCTTTAGACAAAGAGGAAACACATGTAATGGAAATTGGCAGAATTTTTCTGAATGAAAATGGGAAAAAGGATTATTATTATCATAAATATAATCCTTATACCAGACAGAACTTCTGGGATGATGTTAATTTTCGTATGTTCGAACATGCTGCTCCGATTATTTTAGGTGACTCTATGGTTTACCTGAATGATATAAAAGGAAAACTTGTAGGTACCAGATATCAGTATAGTGCTATTGAATATCTGGGAAACCGAACTGTATTCAGTCCTATCGATTATCTTTTAAAATATGAACAGGTACCTGCATTAGAAATGGTTGTTAAATTTGGATTAAAAAAACTGGCCGTACAGTTAAATGCTGGTGATTTTAGTTTAAAGGCAAAAAAACCATGGGAAATGTTATCTTTAACTAAGGATAAATTCTATCGTTTACGTGACATGAATGGAGGAAAGGAAGAAAAAAACTGGATGGAATTTTTGGATTTGCATAAGATTTCGGTATCTGATGATCTGATATTAGCTATGACGAAAAACGGCATCCAACCATCTAATGTCGCTACATTCGTGCAGCAGATGGGTTTGAAATCCATCCTGAATTATTCTATCAAACAGAAAGGAATCGGTGGATATCCGACCTGCAGTGATGTATTGAGTGATTGGCAGGATTATTTAGCCATGGCTACTCATTTAAAAATGGATATTACAAAATCTCTGATATATAAACCGAAGGATTTGAAGAAACAGCATAACGCACTGGTACAACTCTGTGGAGGTGTAACAGTAGCAAAAAGAACCGCCGAAGTCTTTAAAAGTTTTCCAGAAGTGGAAAATATTATAAAAATGGTTTCTGAAAGCGGTATTTATCAATATGAAAATGCTAAATATGCCATTGTGCTGCCGGAAAGTATTGAAGATATTATTCGTGAAGGACAAATTCTTGGACATTGTATCGACAGATCTGATATATATTTTTCCAGGATCAACACCCATGAATCTTATATTTTCTTTCTCCGCAGGAAAGAGGATCTTGAAAGCCCTTATTATACTCTGGAAGTGGAGCCTGATGGTACAACCCGGCAAAAAAGGACTGTAGGGAACATCCAGGATAAAGATTTTGAGAAGTTGTTACCATTTATAAAAGAGTGGCAGGTTCAGTTACAGTCCAAATTAACGGATGACATTCGTGAACTGTCAAAGAAAAGTATCGTGCTTAGAAATCAGGAATTTGCTGAATTACGGCAAAATCAGACCAGAGTACGTGCTGGCTATCTTATGGGACAGTTACTGGCGGAAGTTCTTGAAAAAGATCTGATGGAAGTAGAAGAAACTGCATAAATTGGACAAAATAGAAAAAAATGTTCGATTTATGATATAATATTTCCAAATAAAGAAAACATTTCAAATACTGAAACATCGTTTTTAATGATGTTTCAGTATTTATAGAAGGTAGGATATAGACAGATATGAAAGATAAAAAAATTTTGGTGAAATGGAATACAGATGAGCCAGTTGAAACGATAGGGCATCAAATGCCCGATGGCTGGTGGTATATATATCTTCCTTTCGATCATGCATGGCATTATGTGCAGGAAGAAGATGTAAGCGAAGTAAAAGATGTTATTTAAAAAATGCCTTTTAGATTGCAAAATAATTGCCTTTTAGTGTAATTAAATTATGTAGTCTAATATTTATATAATTACTAATTTACCTCTTATGAGGAAGCTCCGAATTATCGGGGCTTTTTTATTTACAGAAAGGAGATGAAAGGAAAATGGAAGAGGAGAAATATAACCTTTTAACGCAAAAGCTGTTGAAAATGGGGTATACGAAAGAATATCATCCAGATTATGTCAGGATTAATTCTTCTGCTTATGGCGAAGAACTCTGGCAGAATTTATCGAGTGGTTTTGAGTATGAACCTTCGTATCTGGCACAGCTTGTCTTTGAAACAGGATGCGGATTATGCATACAGGGATCGCATTTCATTACAGGACAACTAAGCTATCGGCAAATTGACTGGATTCCAGAAAATAATAATCCGGTAATTACCTGTCCTTATCGTTGCAGAGAATGTAAGAAAAGGAATCCTCTGCTGATCAATGATACTGGTTCTGTATCAGACATCATTTTTTGTGACTGCCATCAGACAACCAAAGGATATGATTACTACCACAGCGTAGATTATGTTCTCGATCAGAAGTCAAAAGAAAAGCAAAGACTTTTTGAGCAATTTTGTCAGCAACATCATAATCACGTATGCCATTGGCATATGAGATTTAATGAACAGATGAAGTCGTGGAAAATTCAGTATGATCCAATGACATGTGCTATGAACTGTCAGAATATCGGTGGTGTGTGTTCACTTACCGAAAAACCTGTCACCAGCAAACGCGGTAATGTTTTTTACGATGTATATATTGAATATGAACGTAAAGATGGAACCTTGTTTGATGGAGAAATAGTAAGATCTGCCAAAAAAGGTGTTCGTCTGTTTGATACTAACAAGTCATTATCAATCTGTGAAAGTGTTGCAGAACACTGTAAATCAGAAATTAAGCAAAAAGTGTATGACAGGTATCATTCAGAAATATTTATCCTGCATTGGAATGTATCAGTCCAAAATATTCGTGCAGAAGCAAGAGAAGGTCGTGATCTGATCAAAGATTTAGAAGATATAAAAAATGGGATTTCTATATCTTATGATTCAGATATACGCACGGCAGAAAAGATGATGAAGAAAAAACGTCGTTCTGCTGCCGATGGCAAAAAGAAAGAAAAATTGATGCATATCCTTATTGATCCAGCCAGAGGATATGAGTCACTAAAGGAATTTTCCGTGGAATATGTCCATGCAAATAAGTGGTTTTCAAAGGAAGAACTAGAATCATTCGAAAATCAGCGGCAACGAATGATTCGTGAAGCCAAGAATCAACCGATCCAATTGTCACTATTTAGTTAAATGAAAGGAGCTAAACGTTGGAAAAAGTACGTATGTTGAACAGATATTGCCATATCTGCGGTTCACAGATGACTTCATGGGATGGAAAGCTTACACAGGCTTTTCATACAAAAGATACCTGTGAACAATGTTTCTTACTGATTTACGATATGGAGCAGGATGCATTTCGTGACCGTATGGAAAATTACATGGGACTTAGACCATGTATTGGTATATAGCAATGGAAGAAAAAGAATGGATCTTACATTATATGTCCACGCATGTAAATGAACCGATTGATATGTACAATGAGAATTTTGTACTTTGTTACATCGGGCAATTTCATCCAGAAAACATCAAATGGTTTCCATATGGAGCGCCAAATGTGCCAGAGATAAATCAATACCTTGTTCAATTATATAAAGACAAAAAGGTAAAAAGATATCGGCATTACAACAATTGCTGGCGGGATGGTTACCCAAAGTGGTTCTATATTTATTATTTATGAAGGGAGCATTAGTATGTATCGTATTTTAGACAAATTTAACGGAAAACAATATGGCAAAGACTGTGCTGTGTTAAAAGAAGCGCAAAAAATAGCAGAAGAGCATAAAGGTTCCGTAATCGTAGATATGTCTATCAGTAAAGAAACATTGAAACAGGCAGCTCGTAACGCATGGAGCGAATTGAAAAATTGTACAGATAAGGAAGAAATTATAAAACTTCGTCGAAACTGGTTAGTTCTTGATGAGCAATATACAGCATTATATGACGAAGAATATTAGGAGGGACAAGATGAATACAACAAGCATCATTCAATTTGCCGTTTCAATTGAGAACGGTGTCGTAAAAAAAATCGGGAAAAGTATTGGTGTTTTCCCTGGGAAAAAATTTAAGGATAACGAACAGGAAGAACATCCTAAGATTTGTTATGTCTATATCGAAGTGGATCATTCTGTTGGCATTATAAAATGGGGAGAGCATGGCTATTACAAAACAGACTGGCCAAATAATTTTACTCCTGAATTGGTAACCAACCTAAATGCTAAGATTGGAGTAAATGAAAAGCAGGCAGCAGCCATGAAGCTATGCAGTATGAATAAAGCCATTTCCACACCAGCAGAATGGTATGAAAAATATTGTTATCTTTTAAAAAGGTTAGCGGAAAGGAAAAATAAATAATGATAAATTTTAAAAAAGTAACAGATGAAAAATATTATTGTGGCATTCGTGTGGATGATACCTATCAGATATTTATAGACCATATATATGCTGGTCTTCTCTATATCAATCACATGCCAACAAATAGCAGTATTTATCTTGAATTTGTTCAGTTAAACGATACATTTATTCATTCAGGATATTTTACTGAAATCCTGTCCGGAATTTTCACTCTATATCCTGCTGCGGATGCTATCTATTTCCGTTGTACAGATGATCTTTATCCAATGTATGAACATCTTCAGGCAGAGATTATAGAAAGAGATAAATTTGCAGAAGTAACAGAAATGAAGATTCGGAAAGATACTCTGGATTTAAAGAAATATCTATCTTCAATTCTTCCAGCTTTAGAAAAGATCAGAAGCTATGAGGAAAACGAAAACACTTCTTATGAATTAAATGAAGTTCTTGCCGACGTACAGAATTTATATGAAAGTATTCGGCGCTTATATCCACATAAAAAGGAGTCCTGACATGAAAGTATATACAGAAAATGAATTTGAATTTACTACAGCCTGCGTAGGAGATCTGGTAGAGCAAAAGGTCGTTGACAATATTGTAAATGTCTTGCCACCAGCATATATGACGTCACGCTGTACGCAATTAGGTGAACCGTATTCTCATGTGTTGCAGAACGGAAAATGGAAGGCAACATATGCTACTTTTAAGCGCATATCGGAAAATGTATGGGAATATTGTGGACACTGCTTTTTAGGAGAAAATATAGCGGTTCTTTAGATGATTTTACCATAAATTACATGGTATGCCGTATGGAGAAAACATAGAAATATGTTTTTTCCATGAATCTATAAATGTTTGTAGCTTCATGGAAGAAACATAATACTTCAAGATTAACAAGGAGAAAAACATGCAGACTAAATTTGTACTTCGTTCTTATCAGGAAGAATGTGTGAATATTCTCGACAATTTACCTTCCGGCTCAAAGGTAATTGTTGCACTTGCTACAGGATTAGGAAAAAGTGTTTGCTTTTCACATATTAAGAGAACCGGGAAAATGCTAATCCTCTCAAACAGGGATGAACTGGTATATCAACCACAAAAATATTTTACCTGCAGTTTTGGTATCGAAAAAGCAGGTACATATTCGAATGGTGAAGATGTTATATCTGCTTCCATCCAAACATTATCAATGGAAAATCGCCTGAACCGGTTTTGCCCAGATGATTTTGAAATTATCATTGTGGATGAATGTCACCATAGTACCAGTCCAAGTTATAAGCGTGTATTAAATTATTTTACCCCTGATAAATTAATTGGTTTTACAGCAACACCAACACGCGGAGATGGCACAAAACTGGACGATGTATACGATACCATTATATACAGCAAAGATCTTCTTTGGGGGATTCAAAATGGTTTTCTCTCTAAAATAAAGAGCTTGGCAATTACACCCAACATTGATATATCAAATGTTCAGATGTTAGCAGGAGATTATAATATTGCGTCACTGACACAAGTAATAGATAAGCCTGAAATGTATTATACAATAGCCAATACATACCGGGATTATTCTTATGCAGAAAAACGGCATTGTCTTATTTACTGTATTAACAAGAGAAGCTGTTATATTACATGTGAATATATCACAAAGCTTTTACCTGACGAAAGGGATCATATTGCAGTTATCACAGGTGAAACCCCCTCCGAAGAACGTAGGATGTTAGAAGAGTCCTTTTTAAAAGGTGGGATTCATTGCATTATTAACTGTATGGTTCTTACAGAAGGAGTAGACTTACCAATTGCAGATACAATTATTGTTGCAAGACCAAGCGCAAATCCAACCTTGTATACTCAAATAATCGGAAGAGGCACCCGTTTACATGAAAAAAAAGATTACTGTTTAGTATTGGATATATTACCGTCATCATCACATAAATTATGCAGCATTACAACACTGGCAGGCGTTGATTATAAGGATTTACCGGTTCGGCTTAAACAAAAATTATCTTCTGAGGAAATAGACCTGGAAGAATTGATTGAGCTGATAACTAAAAATACATTTGCTGAACAGAAAGATTTATCTGTGCTGGTCCATGAATACGATATTATAAATGGATGCTATCTGCAGCAGCAGAATTTATTACAAAAAAATATGAAAAGCGGTTTTTTTAATCTGATCCATGCATTATGTGAAAAAGAAAGAAATGGTAAAAAACAGTCTCAGGACTATGGTATTGATAACTTTTATGGCATTCACTATCAGATAGGTTTCAGTGAATCAGCCAGATTTATCATACAGGGAGATACAGACAACTATTTTTTCACAATTAGTGAACCGGACATATTAGATCAGGTTTACGTGCAGGCATTCATTGATCATACTTTATATAAAACGGAAAAACCGGTATCGTTGAATGTAGCTATGCCTCTGATCCGCAAAATCCTTCAAACCAAATGCCCAAAATTATTTTTATGGAATGAAGATATCATCGATGCATGGAACGACATGCCGGCAACTCAAAAGCAAATAGACTATATCTATCGGCTGTTCTGTAAACTTGATTTTGATACGGACAGAATTGATACAGAAATATCTAAATATATTGCTAACATATTGATCAAAAACCTGACACAATATGAGGCTCTCCGAAAGAGAAACGAATATTTAAAATGGTCTATTGAACATAATCAGGTCAATGGTAATCCAGAACAGGATAGTATCTATACACTTGTTTTAGGAAATGGCATTCAATTAATAAAAATCAATAAATCTGATGATTTTTTGAAACTTCGCAAGGAATATGGTCGCTATAAAATTAATGAAAATATGTTAGAAGAATTGCTCGCCCCAGGAACGATAGAAATTCCAACTACCAGCGGTTTAAGTCGTTCTGGATTATATAAGTTAAGAACATTATCTACCGCAACCTTAAAAATTTATTGGACGCAGTTGCTGAAAAAATATAAAACAGACATTGTTCTCTATGATATATCCCGCCTGATCATGATGCATCAAAATAACATTGTAATTATGACACGGTTATTCCTGATTGCACAGGCTATTATGACATGTGGGCTTCATATACAATATGAACCATATTTTTACCTATCAGAAGTATTATCGTCAATAGAAAAGCCAAAAGAAAAATGGAAATGGATTCGTATCAAATATAAGTACCTGTACTTAGATAAATGGGAAGAAAAATCGAAAGAGAATAGAAATACAGACAATATTATCCATCTATAGCATTTGAGTTGCAAAAATGCACTGATATTTAGTAAATATACACATTGGAAAAAACTGACGAAAGTGAATTTATCCTAAAAATGCCACTAAAAACGAATTATAAAACGTCTGTACAAAAACAGATAATAGAAAAAAACAATTGTACAACCTTCTTTTATACCGGTTTTCTCAACCCTAACCGGAAACCAGATTCCAACATAAAAAATATTTTCATTCATTGCCTGCTGCAACATATAATTGAAATAGAAGAGCAGGGGGATTTGGTTATTAAAGAGATTGTAATACACAATCGTCATGCAAAAACTGTAGCTGAAAGAAATACCAATATTATTTGGATGGACTATAACCAAGATATAAGTGCGATTGGCAAGACAATCATTGAGAAGAATGCCATCCTATTTAGCATTTATATCTTGTACCGAGGCTTTCCAGTACTATTAGGAGTAAATCTTAAAACTATTACGATATCCATTTTGTTCCGTAGAAGATGGCAAATAGATATGTTGACATTAGAAAAGAAGTTGAAATTTACTGATGTTGCAAAAATATTATGCTCAGCTATCATTTTATAATACATGCTTTATTATTAGTCGAGGATAATTTGTAAAGTAATCCAAAATATTTTAAATGAAATCTATTTTTAGATTGCAAAACATATAAAGTATTTGGTAGTTACATATGTATTTACAATCAATAAAAATTAGACACACCCGTAAGGGATAGACCGGAGAAATTCCGGTCTTTTTTATTATGAAAGGGGAAAGAAATGACAAGAATGTTATTGATAATTGGTACTTTAAAAATACCAATCGTAATCCTGTTAATCATGTTTTTTCATCAACTTCATTTGCTGTTGCATGATATAAGAGGTACCGTATAACACTAACACTTGCTTATCAAATCAGATATGCTAGGATGTGCAAAAAGGTAAAGGAAAACGAATTCAATACAGATAATCATGGAGCTTTGATGGAAATGAGTTATGCATTGATTGAAGTGTTTGGATTAACAAGTAAACAGGTACAAGAAGTCGAGAAGAATGGTGGCTTGACAGATATAGATATAAAAACAGACTAAATACGTATTTCATAGGAAAGGTATAATTGTATGACAGAAATTAAAGTTTTAAATCATTCCGTTGTGATTAAAGGAAAATCTTTTGATGAGTGTAAGTCGGAGTATGACAGAATTTGTACAGGTGTAAAAGAAAACTGCGCAACAAAATGTAGCTTAGAAAAGTTGATATTTTCGGATATGACGGTTACTGACGATGAATGTATTGCCGTTTTTCAGATGCCGGAAAGTCATAATACAAATCCGTGTACTTGTATAGGCGTAACTTTAAGCGGTAACTGGAAACAGTATTATGAAAAAACGAAGATATTAGATTTTTTTGATAACATAATCAAATGAAACTAAGATTTACAAGGAAGGAATAATGTAAATGATGACAGAAAATATACGAAAACAGCTAGTAGATTATAGAAAGCATGGTCAAAAGTTAAAATATCTCATCAAATATCTTATTTTCCAGTGTTTCCGGTAGCTGCATAGAAGAAAGGAGCAATGGAATGGTAAAAAAAGAAGAACTGTCCATTGGACAGGCACTATGGTGGGCAGTAGATGATCGTCCTGTTGACGGATGCTCAATACAGTCCATAGTGGTTACATCAATAGATGAAGACCACTATATAGCAAATTTAGATGATGACATTTCTTTATGGCTGGACTATGAAGAACTTGAATTATCATTATCGACAACGGCTGTTTTTCTTGATAAGTCAGAGGCAGAAAAATGGTTAAGGGAGCGAAAATATGGAAAAGTTAATAAATGCAATTGATGAAGCATTAAGTAACGCATACAAAGTTCTGAGCTGTGATCATGACACATTATATGTGTTTGAAAGAGAAACTCAGAAAGAATTTGCAATTAAGGTAACGGAAGTAGAGTAACCAGCATATACAAATAACAATAAAAGGAGAGAAAAAATGAACAAAAAAATACATATAATCAGTGGTGTTGATCTTGGCAGTTGTTTTGTAGGTAAACCGGCAAAAATATTCATGCCGGATGGAAGAATTTTAAAAACTTCACCTGTTGAGTCCTACTGGGCAAAATCTGGTGGAATTTGCATAGAAACAAGAAACAGCATTTATGTAGATCAGAAAAATGCTGAGTTATATAAATAAATTCATATTATGCTCTGGTATTCGTACCGGAGCATTTTTCATCAAGGAGAAAATTAATGAAAAGTAAAACAGTAGTAAGACCATTAACAGCAGTTGACAGAACAGCCGTAATGACATTAGACAATATTTCCGGCAACGATGTCGTCAATTGGATTGATGATCTGGAACCTAATGAAGTTCCGGATAAAACAGATGCCTATGCGTGGGGATGTTTCTGTGAAGACCAGCTGATCGGATATTGTACGATTGGTGGAGCCGTTGTACCGGATGACGATGAAGCTGTTGTCAAGTATCCGGGGTATGTAGCAGAGGAATCCCTGCTGTTAAGTGATGTGTTTATCGCGCCGAGATACCGGCATCAGGGGTATGCCTTGCGTATGGTAAAACATGTGATTGGAAAACGTACAAAAAAGAACAATGTTCTTGTGCTTCTCATGGTGTTGGATATCTGTGTCGGAAAACTCTATGAGAAAGCTGGGTTTCATTGGTTGAACAGCAATAGCTATATCATGGTAAAGGATAAAAAAGCCGAAGTATAGCGATAAATGATGATTCTGGTATTTGGAAAAATTTGCTCAGTTAATTGCATAAATGTTAGCAATCTTGGTAATTACACTGTGGAAGAAAAATTACGTTTTATCAATTACGAAAGAACATACATAACAAGGTGGTGAACTCTTTGCATTGACATGGGATGATATCAGCTTTAAGCGGAATACATTACATATTTCTAAGTCAAGGAGAATTAAATGGTTTTAGAAGTAGAGGAGAGTGAAGTAATGAAAGAAGATAAGATGCTATACACTGTAAAAGAAGCAGCTTCTGTTTTTGGTGTGAACGTGCATACAATTTACGAACTAATAAAAAAAGGATTGCTCCCAGCAATGAAGCTTGGTAGTTTAAAAATCCGTAAACAGACACTAGAATCTTTCTTAGAAAAATATGAAGGAATGGATTTGAGCGATCTAAATAATATATCAGAATTAAACAATATTGAATAAGACAATATGAGAAACGGTATAAAAATTATACTGTTTCTCATTTTTTTGTATGTCTGCTAACTTCCCAAGAATTGTCATACTTAATCTGATTTCTTATATTATCAAACAGAGATTTTCATTATAAAATCAACAACTTCAGAACTACCCGAGCAGTTGCGACGACCGCGGAAAAGAACAGCTTCTGGATTTGGCAGCGTATTCCATTATCAGTGAGAATAATTCAATTCAGTATTGTCCTGATTATGCATACAATCATCCAGTGAGGACTCCTAATCATAAGATATATAGTGATTCAACTAGCAATAACACTATCAAGTCCACTTCACGTCCACATTTGTAAAAAATATTGTGTTACGAAAAAAAATACAATATAACATAAAATAGTATTGACCATTTCGTGTAAACCCTTGATTTACAAGCGTTTCAAGGCATTCTATAACATAATTTAACAAAAATAATTTATTATTAATCGGAATGGGTAATAACCCAATGGTAGGAGCTACCGTTGCCGTTGCAGTTTCCGTAGAGGAAGCAGCAGACGCTGGCAAGTTCTAAGGAATATAGTATTTATGCGGGTTACAGGAATTGTAGGAAAGTGTGAAAAAGCCGAAAATAGAGTAGGTAACTAACACGAAACTAACAGGTAACTAACACGCGTAACTAACAAACAGGGGACACACTTTAGACGGTGCGCCCCCTGTTTTTCTATTCTATGATTTTCTCTATTTCCCGGCGTAGTTCTTCAATTACCCGGTGCGTATATGTCTTTTCTGTTACGTCGTTAATGGCATGTCCCACAATCATTTTTAATATATAGTCGTCCATTTGATAATACTTACCCTTAGTTATGAAGGTGTGGCGGGTATCATGCGGCTTATGGTTCTGGTTTACCCGCTTCATAACCTTCTTGAATCTGCCCCGGTACTTATCGTAGGTTAAGTAAGTGCCTTGCTGCCCGTTTTCATCATTAAACAGGTATTCACTACCCATAGCCAGGGCTTTTTTATAATTTGCTTCCACCAGGGAGAAAATAAACGGGTGTATTGGTACTACCCGGTCTATCCCGGCTTCTGTCTTAAGACCGCCTGTAAAGGTACGGGCTTCTAAGTCCACGTTTGCAAGTTTCAATATCGCCAGTTCTTGCGGTCGCCAGCCGGAGTAAATACCGATTAAGACCATATCCGTAAAAGGGAAGTCTATATTATCCCACAGGGTTTTTATTTCTTCCTGGGAAAACGGTATACGTTCTATAGTTGGCTTAGGCTTCTTAACGCCGTCACACAGGGCGGCGTAGTCTTTGTCTACTATTTCATGCTTCATAGCATAGCGGTACATGAGGTTAAAAAGGCTTTTCATGCGCGCCTTAGTGCTATCGCCTACGGTAGCGTCCTTTATAGTTTGTTCCAAGTGATTTACCCTTATATCACGCATACGCATAGAATAGATAGGCTTGCAGTATTTATAAGCAGCTATCACGGTGCGGGCGCTGGACTTACTCTTAAGGGTGGGGAAGTATTCGGCAGACCATTTATTATAAACTTCTTCAAAAGTGATATTGTGTACGTCAATATCGTAAGGATTTTCGTTATAGTTCGCCAGCGCGTCCAGGGCTTCCGACTTCGTAGGGAAGTAACCTATAGGGCGCTGTACCTGTTTTGCCGTTCCTTTTTCTTCATCCAGAATCCAGCCGAAAGTTTTAGCAGCTACCCAGGGTTTACGGCGATTGCCGGATAGCTTATATACAGAGCCGTAGCCGTTCGGCAGCTTAGAGCCGCCGCCTTTCTTCTTCGATTGCTTCTTAGGCTTCGGCGGGGTGTTAATGGGATAGCCACAGCCAGGGCAGCAGGCGGCAGCGCTGCTAATTTCCCTGTTACATTCCGGGCATTTAATAAGCATATAATCACAGCCTTTCTAAAAAAGGGTATAAAAAATAAGCCCCTTTCTAAATCGTTAGGCTTATGGTATAATCGTATGTGCGTTGAGATTATCTATAAGCCCTTGTTTATAGGTATCGCGTGAGCCGTTCCGGGTGGCAGCCTGGGACGGCTTTTTAATTATTTTTTGAAAAGCTTTGATAAAAAGCCAGCTTTCTTTACTGGTTTATTATCAATAGGGTTTGCTTCGGGTTCTGGTATGTAATCGGGATTTTTGAAAGTAACCGTAACCGAACAGCCGTAGGGAGTACCGTAGTATATATCTAAGTAAGGTACTTCGTGTATATAATCATAATTTTCTAATAGAAAAGGTAAATCTTGTCTGGAAATATGCCCTAATGTATCTTGCGATATTCCAACGTCAACCCGTATAGCGTCTTCGTTCTCAAATTTATATTTGACAAGGTTTACAGTTAAATTCCCCCTTTTATAATCATATCCATTAGAACCACGAAAAAGCTTTATATCTTCTAATAATTTCTGTCTGTTTGTTCCGTCTTCGTTATCAAAAGTGACCCCAACAAGGCGGAAAGTCTGGTTAAAATATTCATCTTTTGTATTCATAATGAACCGTCCTACTCATTTAGTACCATGAATCTATCACGCGGAAAGGCTGGTAGATTATGGTAATTATTAAGTTATGGGAAATCCGTACAGCTAAAGGCTTAAAGCTGGAAGCTGTAGCAGCCGTAACAGGTGTAAGTAAATCCACGCTTAACAATATTGAAAACGGGAAGACTTCGCCTACACTGGCTAACCTGGAAAAGATAGCCAAGGGGTTAGGCTGCCGTATTAGCGACCTGTACGAATCAGAATATAAGTAAGTATACCATAGTAAAACCTTTGAAGCCCTGGCAGTAAAAATATTTCCAAGATTCTGGAAATGTTTTTAGAATATAAGACAAGCCGGGCAAAATCTTTTATAATGGGTAGCACTAAGGAAGGGGGCTTAACTATAATGCGTGAGAAGCTGCACAACCTTATAGATACTATCCAGGAAGAAAGATTGTTAAGGAAGATATACTTTTATATCCTGGGGTTGAAGGGTGGACGTAAATAGCGTCTACCCTTCTTTCATTTCTGCAATGATTTTTTTAAGTACGTTCCATTCTTCATCCGTAAGCTTGCAAAGAGCCTTAAGCAGATTCTTTTTAAACTTATCTTCGCTGCCGGATATGCGACCTATGTACATATCTAATTCTTCGTCTTCGGACATAGGGTTAAACATATCGCCGTTGCCAGTCTTAAGCCATTCTTCATTAGCGTTGAATTTCAACGAGCAAATACTAATAATTCTATCAGATACTTCTTTACGTCCGTTTTCCACATCCGACAAGTGACCTTGTGAAATTGAAAGCGCAGCGGCAAAATCGCCTTGCTTCAAATTCAAAGCTTTTCTAAGCTGTTTTAATCTTCCGTTCAAAACAATGCCCCCTTTCTATGAAGTGATTTTACTATAGCACAAAAAATATCGCAAAGCAACAAAAATATTTGCGAAAAGTGTTGACAAGCAGTAGCAAAGCGATATATACTTATCGCATAGCAACAGAAAAACGAAAGGAAGGTAAAGGACAATGCAGCCGGACACTATTAAACGAGCATTACATAGCTTCATTGACAAAATGGACTATCGCTTACAGAGAAAAGTATATTTTTACATTTTAGGACTGAAACAGGGAAAGTAAAGGAGATTGCAAAAGATGAAGACATTTAAGGAACTAGGGTACAGGAAAATACAGGGCTATGAAGATTACGAAATCATGTACCGAGAAGAAGGAGAACAAAAGGGCGAAAAGATATATTGCCTTAATATGCGGGGCGGCACGGCGTGGAAAGGCTGGCATACAGCGCACAAAGTAAAAGAAAAAGACTTAAAGGAAACAGTTGATAAGTATATAGGCTGGGGAATGGTTGATAAAAGCAAACAAAACTAAGAAAGTTATACACCAACGGCGAAAGGAGAAAAGAAGAATGGCAGTAGAAGAAAAGAAGGAAAGAAATAGAAAATATGGCGCGATTTGCGCAAGAGCCAAAGCAATGGGAATTATGAAAGGCGACGCAATAGGCGCGATTATGGATATAGATAGCGCAGACCAAAAGTTTAATTTAAGACTGGACGAGTTTTTAGAAGCGGACAATTTTAATTTTGCACATGACTTTATAGGGATACAGGAAAATATTGTAAGGGAAAGCTTCCCGGCGACGGACTTCGGGTACTTTGTACCGAGATTCGCGGGAAGAGAAGCATAAAGCACCAGGGCGGAAGCAGCCGCCCGGCAAGTGCCGTTAGTTCAGTGGTTAGAGCGACCGCCTCATAAGCGGTAAGTCGTGGGTTCAAATCCCACACGGCGCATTAGTGGCAAGGGTGGCTACCTTGCAGCAGAGGAAGCAAGCTAATAGCTGATACTGCATACTGTGAAAAAATAGCAGCGGTTACGCCAGCTATAGAGCGTATGGAAGGCTAACAGGTTTTTAAGCAGCTTTTTTAATGAGAAAAAGCGCCTACACGGTAAAACAAGCCGGGAAGGAGTGTGGGAAAATGCCGCCAGACAGAAAAGAAGCCGCCGAAAGACTTCGGCAGCTTGCTAATAGTAATTTTGAAAATGAAATTGCAGTAAATGTAAGCTACGACATTTGCTTATCAAAGACAGACACAAGCTTATTGACAGTAAATAAGTAGCTGCTGCATTTCTGCTTTGTTTCCTGGTCTACTTCAAGTTCGCCCTGGTTGATAAGCTGGACGGCTTGAAGGGAAGCCAGGATAACGCGAAATTCATTAGGCGCTATGTTGGTATCGTGCTTAAGAAGCTTTTCACCAGCAGAACAACAGCACTGATAGTTAATAGCTGCCTGGGCTTCTGTTTCTTCGATACCCAGGGACGGAAGGATAGTAAGGGCAAAAGTGATAGCTTCTATATCAGAATTGCTAAAAGAATATGAAATGTGTTTCATGGTAAACCCCCTTAAGTTTTTTTAATAATTATACCACGAAAAAGAACAAAGAAAAAGCGTAATGCAGCCTACCAACGGTAGCCAGTCCTAAGCCTGGATAAATGCAGAAGGCGAATACACAAGAAAGGCGGGATAAATTGAGGGATAACAACATAAAGCCAGCGGAAGCAGCGGACATTTTAGGAGTATCGCCGCAGTTTGTCCGGGTGGCTATGCAGCAAGGGAAGCTAAACATAGGAATAGCTATACAGCTTCCGGGTTCTTCTTCCTGGGCGTATCAGATAAGCGAAAAGCTTTTAGCTGATTACACCGGAAAAGATATTAAGACAGAAATAGCGGCATTGAGAAGCAAAAGATAAAAGGCTGTGGCAGCAGTCGTAAAAGTCCTTGTTTAGAGGTATCAAAGTTTTGAGCGTGAAAGTATTTATCATTTTGGTAACAACGGTAGCATGTTTTATTTTACTGGCAGCGACAGTAATAGCATGTAAGGTTTTAAGCCTGGTATTAAAAGGCATGAAGAAAGGAAGGGAGCGCATAAGACGGATAACAAAGAAGCAGACCGTAGAATAGCTATTAGCAAATTCTATAGAGTGTACAGGCAAGCGCAGAGGGTTAGCAACTTGCGTATGCACAGCCGCTTTAGCTTATACGACGACGGCTTAATAGAAATCTGGGAATACCGGGGAGAACAGAAAACCCGTAGTATTTGCAAAATAAAAGAGGAAAGCGAAACGGAATGTTATAAGCGGGCGACGGAAGCGGTAGAAAATTACATAAAAAGTAGGAGTGAAAAACAGTGAAGAAATTTGTAGTAGAAGTAGAAACATTAGGCAGAAGGCAGACCCGGTTAGTCCCGGCGCGAAATGAGAACGAAGCCCGCAGAAACTGTACTACGGCAGAATCTAAGGTTATTTCATGTGTACCGTATACCGGGCAGAAGGTAGGCTTGAGCAGCCAGGAAGAAACGATAGAACGATTGTTCCGGGGCTGCCTGGCAGCGAACAGAAGGAAGAAAGGGGGCTGTTAATATGACAGCGGCAGTGGTTGAGAACATGGAACACAAAAAGGCAAGAGCCGAAGAAGCTAACTTACTTCTTGAAGGGTTGGACGAAGTAACACAGAAGGCACTTTATATCGCTACCAAAATGGTATTAGCAAAAAGAGACACAGAAGAAGGGACGAAGAAAAGTTGATATTAAAGAGAATTGCCAGCAAGGGGAATAAGAAGGCGCGGAACTGCCTTAAGTGTAACAGCCGCTTGCTGAATCTGAAAGACAATGTAGTTAACACCTGTGAGGTATGCGGGCAGCAGCACTTAGTAGATTTTTACACAAATAATACGATTGTGCTTACGGCAGCAGAACGACCGGAACTTAGAAAGCGCCCAGGAACACCGAAGCCGGAGCAGCCAGGGCGGGAGCATAACCAGGAAGCTTTTAATAAGCGCTTGGAAAAGTTTAGAGAAAAGTGGAAGGAGTATTAAAGATGTTTTTAAAAATTTTCTTAGCAGCAATTACCGTATGTTCTCTTTTGGGATGTATGGGAGCGAACCGGAAGGAAAATAAGCGCCTGGCAGCAGTTATAGCAGTGGTAGCCCTTGTCCTTTTTACAGTGGCAGCACTGACGGAAAGCAGCATAAAAGTACAGGAAGCCCAGGCGGCAGCAGTACAGAAAAGCGCAGAGATTACCGGAAACGGCGACGCATGGGGAACGATTACCATTAAAAGCGGCGGAGAAACAAAGGAATATTACTGGAAAGAGAAGGAAAAGGAGTAGGAGAGCATGAACAATTTTATTTCACTGTACGGGGAAGTCCTGGACTACCCACAACAGGCAAGCGTAGACAAAAAAGGAACGGAGTACTACAAGTTTAATATTGCAGTGCAGCGGGAAAGCGGAATTATTGATATTTTACCCATTGTAGTAGAAGAAGATACAGCAGCCTATAACGCCCTGGCAGACATTGACGAAAAAGGGGAAGTAGTAGGCGCGCAGCTTCTTATTACCGGAGAAATCAGAACCAGGAACATTAAGGACAAGCTGGATATTTCCGTAAGGGCGTTTTCTATCCAGGAAGACGACGATTACAAGGGAATCACGAACCAGGTAGTTATTACCGGGTTTGTATGTAAGGAAGTACCGATTAGAGAGACACCGCGCGGGCTGCTGATTGCAGACCTATTATTAGCAGTACATAGAGAGGACGGAAGCCAGTTAAGCGATTATATACCGTCTATCATGTGGAACGGCACAGCCACCAGGGCAACAGAAAAGCTGCATGTAGGGGACTGTATCGAAGCCGTAGGGCGCTTACAGAGCCGCGAATATATAAAAGACTTAGGGGACAGGGGAAAAGAGCCTAGAATGTGCTACGAACTGTCCGTAAACAAATACGAAGCACAGAAGAAAGAAGAAACTGCTTAACGGCAGAAAATACGCACACCCGAAGAAAGCCAAAAAAGACAATAAAACAGCCGCTAGACTATCGGGAAATAATCTAGCGGCTTTGCCGTACATATTGTACTTACTCACATAAATAAGTATACCAAAATGTACGGCGGAAGTCAACGAAAAAGCTTATTTTTCAAGGGGTTTCCGCCCCTTTTATGGCTTGATAAAAGTATTAACGATAGGGTGGGTTAGTATATGCCGTACATCATAGAGGTAGTGAAGGCTGGAAATACCATAGAGGTATCAAAGTATTATAGCAGCAGATTTAACAAGAAGGGAGTGAAGCGGGGAAAGAGGAAGCAGCTTACAACAGATGAACAGAGAGAAGTAAACAAAAGAGCAGCAGAGAAAAAACTAAGGAGATTGATAAACGAGAACTTCCAGGAAGGGGACACACACTTAGTATTAGATTATAAGCTTAGTGAACGTCCAGACGGAAAGAAGGAAATGAGAGCAGACGCGGACGACTTCTTAAAGGAAATGCGGAAGCTGTATAAATCCCTGGGACTGGTATTTAAGTATATACATGTTATGGAAATCGGTAAGAAGGGAGCGTTACATCATCACTTAGTTATAAATACACCAGACGAAGTAAGCCAGCGGGCAATAACGAAAGCCTGGAAGGGTAGAGGGCGGACACATTTTAACCCCCTGGATGAATCCGGGCAGTATGCTAAATTAGCGTCGTATCTGATAAAGCAAAGCGACGGCATGTTAAAAGACCCGGACGCTTTACAGGGCAAGCGCTGGAATAGTTCTAAGAACCTAAGAAAACCGACAATCTTAAGAAAAGAACCGATAAAGGATAAGGGCTGGTACAACAGAATAGCCAAACTGCCTAAGAAGCTGGAAAAATCGTATTACCTGGACGGCGACAGCGTTAGGGAAGGTATACACGAA
This sequence comes from Roseburia sp. OM02-15, assembly GCF_003481835.1. Lineage (NCBI taxonomy): Bacteria > Bacillati > Bacillota > Clostridia > Lachnospirales > Lachnospiraceae > Roseburia > Roseburia sp. OM02-15. The sequence continues at coordinate 95,169 of NZ_QULX01000006.1, read as the reverse complement.
AAGACAGGCTACACGTTCTTTACTTATACGTTCGTAAGAATCAATCAGACATGGAAGGAAACGGAATTAGAATGGGAAAAACTTTAGGAATCGACAGAGAGACAGCAAGACGCATTAAGAGAATGAGCCGCCAGGAGTTAGACGGGTACTTATCCAGGGTAACAGACCGAAGCTACGACAACGGCTACGAAGAAGGCTTAGTTAACGGTATCGCATTAGCGGGACAGGCTTTAGACGCGGTATTAAAGAAATACGAAGCAGACGGAGCATTAACAGCTTTAGCGGTAGAAGAAATTACGAAAGCCGTAGGGCAGTACATAGCAGAAACACCGGGCAGAGCGAAGAAGCAGCTTAAGGATAACACGGCAGCAGCCCAGGAAGAAGCGGTAAAAGACCATGAATAAGGTGTTACTTATCGCCGTTACGGTGTACCTAGTGGGTTATTGCATATGTGCGGTTATATCGGTGCCACTAATCATGTGGGCGGTGCGTAAGAACGACGAAGAAGAAGGGTATTACAGACCAATGGGAACACCGGAGTTATTCGGGAAAGCTTCGTTAACGGCATGGATAATTAGTACGGTGTGGTTTTTGGTTCTTCCGCTGTATGTTTTAATGCTGGCAGAGAAAATAACGGGAAAGGATAAGGACAATGAGCAGTACTAACGTAGTGTGCGGTATGAAAACCTGTAGAAATTACAGTGATAACGGCTGTATGAAGAAGGCAATTATATTAAGCGCAAAAGGCACATGCTTAAGCGTGGAACTGGAAACGGCAGCAGAAGCAGCCGCCCAGGCAGCCGAGGGAGCAGCGGAAAGGGTGTTAGAGTATGGAGCGTAAGGAAAGCGAAGCCCAGGCACAAGCCGCCGTTTTTGATTGGGCGCGCTGGGAGCAGTCACAAACCCCGGTACTTAAGGCAATGTATCATGCAGCCAACGAAGGAAAGCGAAGCACAAGAGCCGGGGCAGACCTAAAGCGCCAGGGAATGAAGCCGGGTGTATGCGATATATGCTTACCGTATGCAGCAGGCGGTTTTAATAATCTGTATATCGAATTAAAGGTAGGGAGTAACAAAGCAACAGAAGAACAGCTTACCTTTATCGACACAATTAACAGAATCGGCGGAAAGGCTGTTATAGTGTATGGTTCAGACGCTGCTATAGAAGTAATTAAGGCGTATCTGTGCGGAACTATCGAAAACCTGGATATTAAAAGCGATACATACCCGGCAGAAAAGGCAAAACTTACAGACCGGGTAAATGCGAAGCGGTTTATAGGATTTTGCGGGACGGATTGTAGGGCTTGCGATAATATGGGCTGCTTAGGAAGAAAAGAGTAACAAAAGATAAAGCGCCTACTTCTTTGGTCGAAGGCAAGGAAAAAAGTATATCACGAAGGTAACTGTAAACAATGCAACAGCGGCAGCGTTTATTAAGACTGCTGCCGCAGAAAGGACGGTTTAGGAATGGGAAAAATAAGAGAATTAGCAGAAAAGGTAGGAAAATGGCTGAATAGCTGGCTATTTTTTGGAATTGCAGCAGAGGAAGACGCGAAAACACATTATATCAAATGCGAAAAAGAGTTTTACCAGGATGTAGAAGAAGGTTATAAGTCTTTTGAAGTAAGAAAGAACGACCGGGACTACAGGGCGGGCGACGATATAGTACTAAGGGAGTACGACAAAGACTTAGGAGTACTTACGGGGAGAGAAAAAAAGGTAAATATCATTTATTTCTTAGATAAGTACCCAGGAATCGAACCGGGTTACTGTATTTTGGGAATCGAACCATATTAAGGGAAAGGACGGTTTAGGAATATGAGGACAGCAGCAATAGTTAACTTGAAAGGCGGAGTAGGAAAAAGCACGACAGCTATAAACCTGGCTTTGATTATGGCAACAGTCTATAAATACCGGGTTTTGCTGGTGGATAACGATATACAGGCGAACGTAAGTAAGTTCTTCGGGGTACATAGTTATGATTATAAGAGCATGGAAAACGTCTTACGCGATACAGATACAATGGCAGAAGACGTAATACGCAGCAGTGGACGCGTAGGGCTTGACATTATCCCGGCTAATATGAATATGGACGCGGCAGCAGTAGACCTTATGTTAGACCAGGAAGCGAACCAGATTGTAAGATTGAAGGATGTATTAGACCAGGTGGAAGAACAGTACGACTATTGTTTAATTGACTGCCCGCCTGGTGTCGGAATCAATGTACTTAACGCCCTGGCAGCAGCAGACGACGTTATTATACCGATTAAGGCAGATAAGAACGCCTTAGACGGAATGGAAGAACTGACAGAGGTTATAGAGGAAATTAGACCGTATAACCCCGGCTTATCTCTGGTTAAATGCCTGGTTACTATGTTTACGAACGACATAAGCGTAGTGAAGGGCGAAGAAGCCTTACAGAAAAGCGAGTACAGCACCTTTAATACACATATTCGCTACAGTAAGAAGGTTGTAGACTGGACGTATGAGAAGCGAAAGAGCCTTATAGAGACAACACCCAGGAGCGCGGCGACAAGGGACTATAAGAGCCTGGCAGCAGAATATATAAGATTAACAAGAAAGGAAGGGTAAACAATGGGTAGATTAGGAGTAGGCGACAGACTGAACCAGAACAGCCGCCAGGGCATTATATTTACAGAGGAATACCGGAAGATAAAGTTAGACCCGCGTACACTGATTCCCAGCGAGCATAATAAGTACGCCCAGGAAGATATAGAGGAACTGGCGGACAATATGTTACTGGTGGGGCAGCTACAGGAAGTTATAGTAGGACGGGTAGCGGGACAGGACAGAATTATAGTAGGACACAGAAGAACGGCGGCAGCAGTCCTTAATATCGAACGTGGACACGACAGCTTTAAGCTGATTGACTGCAAAATAAAGGAAATGTCCGAAGCTATGTTTATGCTTACGCTGCATAGCGCGAATATCTTTAGCAGACGCTTAAGCGATTGGGAGTTAACGGAAGGGGTAGCAGAGTTTAAGAAGTATCTGATTGCGGCGAAGGAATCCGGGGAAGTACAGATAGAGGGCAAAATGCGCGATTACATAGCAAGCGCTGTAGGCGTATCGACCGGAAAAGCGGCACAAATGGAAAGTATTACTAATAATTTGTGCGAGGAAGGAAAGGAAGCCTTTAAGAATGGCAAAATGAATTTTACCACGGCTTACGAAACTTCCAGGCTTTCAGAGGATAAGCAGAAAGAAGTAATTGAATCCGGGGAAATGTTAAGCGGCGAAGTTAAGAAAATGGTAGAGGAAGAAAAGAAGAAAAAAGAGCCGACACCAGCAGCCGTAAAGAAATTCTACGAAGCACACGCGAAGCGGTACGACGGGGACAGAAGCAAGCTTAAGGAAGCATGTATAGAACACCTGGGAAGAAGCCACGCGGGCGGAAATGGCGGCGGCGTAGATTATGATTGTAGTATAAGGGGCGTAAGGCTTGACGGGGCAGAGGAAATAACCTGGACGCGATTTGTACAAATGGTTAACGAACTGTACCCGGCAGAGGAAAAGACACCGGAAAAACAGATAAGCGGGCAGCAGGACTTAGATGATTACCCGGAAGTAACAGGCGGGCGTAGTATAAAGACCGATACAGCACATTTTAAAATTGGCGGCGTATTGAATCCAGATTATACGCCCAGAGGGCTTCCGTATAGCTGCTATATTACCGCTATCCTTCATTCCGGGGCGTTTAGTAAGGACTTCATAGAATCCTACAAAGGCAGCAGAGGAATTAACGCCCTGTTAAATATCATTGAGAACTACAGAAAGAAGCTTTGCTACGAAGACGGCAAATATACACCGGGGAAGACAAGCTTTAGCTTCAAACATGAAGGCGAAGGCTATACAGTGTACTTCGATAATCTGGGCTTCCACCTGGAAAGAGACGATAGGCAGTATACAGACTATCTTAGGGACTATGATTTAATGGAACTGCTGGAAGCTATGCTAGAAGCCGGATATTTTGGAGTAGTGGAAACACTGAAAAACACAATTAAGAAAACGTCTAAAAAGGTGTCAGAATCTGACACTACGAAAGAACCGCAAAGCCAGGAAAAACAAGGGCTTGCGGGTGCAATGAATAAACCGGAAACGGGAGCAGATGAAGACCAGGCGGCAGCAGACGACGAAGCGGTAGATATACCGGAAGCTACAGCAATTCTTACAGCGGATTTATTCAACTTAAGGGAATACATAAGTGAAGATGATTTTTACAATTTACAGGAAATCGTTATTAACTGTGAACTGGCAGCAAGAAAGGGCGGAGAGAATGAAAACAACAGAAGTTAAAAGCTTTGCAGATGTAGACACAAGCGAATTAAAGCAGCCTATTATATGCGTATTCAATCGCCCGGATGATTACCCGGACAAATGCGTAGCTCGGTTATTTGAAGGGACAGCGCCGACGAATATTATCATTACAAGGAACACGGTAGAAGAAATCCGGGAAGACATTACAAGGCGCTTCCCGGCTATGCTGCCTTTTGCAAGAAACAAGGAAGACCATAAAAGCGTAGTAGAAAGCTGGATTTAAAAATGGATATAAAGGATGTCAAGAAAATAGTAGACGATTTACAGAATAAGCCGTTTCTATGCAGCAAAGAAGCGATAGAAACAGATAGCGGATATGTAATAACACATAAAGGGGTAAAAGGAAATGGAGATAAGAAAAGGGCAGAAAGTACGGGTAACATGTACAGAAGCCAGGCTTAAGGAAGTGGGCGTTAAGCAGAAGCATATTAAGCATATCCTGGGGAAGATTGGAACGGTTAAAGAAGTTCGGAATATCCCGGATATGGAAATACTGGCGTACTTCGTACACTTCCCCTATGTGAATCTGAAAGCAGCGCCAGGAAACAAAAAGCCATATTATGTACTGCTGGAAGATATGATAGAGCCGATAAACCTTACAGTGATAGAAGGAAAGGGGAAGTAATGACAGAAGTACCGAAAGAATGGAAGGGAACGCCGGAAGAATGGAACGCAGTAGTAGAAGCGTTCGGACGCATAGCGAAAGCAATACAGGAAGCGGGAAGACAGATTGTAAACAGCTTTTCAGAGTTTTATAAAAGAATGGCGGCAGCTATGGGGAACGAACAGGTAAAGAAACGCCTACGGCAGCAGTCCATAAGAGACAGAAAGAAACAATTAGAACGAAGCCGGAAGCGGCAGCAGTTGGCAGCAGCAAATACGGACAAGTCTAATAACTGGCGGCGATTGCATGGACTTTGTACCAGAAGAAAGTATAAAAAACATGCAAAAAAGAATTGACTTATAGTACTAAATGTGGTACTATAATATCAGAAAGGAGATAAACCAAGTGCCAAGCGTAGAAAAGATAATTGAAAAAATGAAAAGACAGCCGAACGGAATACGCCCCGAAGAAGCTGACAAAGTACTAAAGGCTTACGGCTACGAAGGAGTAAGACAGAAAGGAAGCCACAAACAGTACTTGAACAAAGAGACAGGCGACCTTACCACAATCAAACAGGAAAGCCCATTAAAGAAGGCGTACATAGTAGACATACTTAACAGGATAGGGGAGTAAATCCCCTAACCTGGATATAATATAAAAGAGTAATGGAAAGGAGTAGGACAGAATGGAAGCAAAGGATTATATGAAGCTGCCTTATACAAGAATTGTAAAAGAAATGAACGACGAAAGCGGGCATTATTTTTACGGCAGAATCTTAGAACTGGACGGCTGCCAGAGTACGGGTGATACCATGGAAGAATTATATGAGAATCTTAACGAAGCTATGGAAGGATATTTAGAGGTTAAGTTAGAGAATAACTTACCGATACCCGTACCGGAGAAAACAGAGAACTATAGCGGGAAGTTTAATGTAAGACTTCCGAAATCATTACACCAGCGGTTAGCAATCCAGGCAGAGGAAGAAGGCGTAAGCCTTAATCAGTTGGTGTTATATAAGCTGGCACTGTAATATATAGGCTATCGGCTTCGGCTGGTAGCCTTTTTCGTGCCATAAACTCATAAAACTATATAGAAAAATAGAATAAAAGTGATTGAAACTATAAAAACTTTATGGTAATATTAAGGCACAAACACAAGAAGAATTAGGCAGAGGTAACGACCCCTTTGCCTGGTTCTTCTTTTTTGTTTGTCCTAAACCTCCAGGCGCTGCATGAAATCCAGGGCAGCGCTGATAGAAAGAAGGGCGGCACATGATAAAGAAGTTATGCAGTTATCCAGGCTGCCACAAGGTAGTAGAAGCCGGGGTTAAGTACTGTGATAAGCACAGGGAAACAGACCGGAAGAAGTACAGAGAATATAAGCAGCGCCGCATGAAGGACGAACAGGAAGCAAGGCGGCAGCAGTTTTATAATAGCAAAGCCTGGGAGCAGTTCAGAGCCGCCCAGGCAGCAGCACAGCTAGGCATAGACATTTACGAATACTATACGACTGGAAGAATTATAGACGCGGAGAATTACCACCACATACAAGAGATAACGGAAGCCTGGGCTAGAAGACTGGACGCGGCGAACGTGATAGGACTAAGCGAAGCGAACCATAGGCGCATACATAAGGAGTATGACCGCAGCTATAAGGCAAAGAAGAAAATGCAAAAGATTTTATACGAAATGTTAGAACAGTTCTATAGGGAGTTCGTTCTGACAGGGGGGATATAAAAACTTAAAAACACAAAATGAAAGTCCCGAGTTCAACTTTGCTTGAAAAAAAACGGCAATTTTTACTATAGGGGGGAGTGCATGAGGTGGAAGCATGGCAAAAGAAGAAAATGAAAAAGAAAAAAATAAGCCTAAACCATGCCCGAAGTGGTTAAATGATACCGCTAAAAAGGAATGGCGCAGAGTAGCCAAGATTTTAGCGGAAGAAGGAAAAGATTTTACAGACAAAGACTTAAAGGCACTGGAAGCCTATTGTATCAATTATGCAAAGTGGCAACGGTGCGAACAGATTATAGACGAAAAGGGCTACAGTATGCTTGTTGGGGACAACGGCTACGAGCAGCAACGACCAGAAGTAAGCATAGCAAACAAAGCGCAAACAGAATTAAGGGCATGGGCTAAGGAATTGGGGTTAACCCCGGCGGCGCGGCAGCGGATGAAGGAAGCCGGGAACGCTTCGGAGAGCGGCATAGACCCGGAATTAGACGGAATGGTAGCGCATGATTAAAAAGGAACTGCTATTAGCTTCCTGGTTGGAAAAGTTACAAAAGAAGTGGGACAGCGAAGAATATTATTACGACGTTGAAGAAGCAACGAAAGTATTTAAGTTCGTGTCGAAGTTGACTAATGACAGGGGCGCAAGCCGACAATTTGAATTACTAGAATTTCAGTTTGAGATTATAACCGAAATTCTTTGCGTAAAGAGAAGGAGCGACGGCAAGCGAAAACATAGAGAAGCACATATAAACATACCGCGAAAAAATGGTAAATCATTCTTAGCGGCAATCATTGTAGTGTATTTGTTCTTCTGTCAACGGCATATCTTCGGCGCGCTTTTTATTTTAACAGCAAATACGACGAAACAGGCGGGGGAATTATACGCAACTGTAGAACATTTCATAAAGACAAATAAGACCTTAAGGCGGTACTGCAAGATAACGAGCAGTACAAAAACCATTGTGCGGAAGGACAACGGCAATAAACTTATGGTACTGTCTTCTGACGCGGATAATGCGGACAGTTTTAACGACTATGTGGCAGTCCTGGACGAGATACACCAGGCAAAAAACGACGAAATGTACGGAAAGCTTAGAACCGGACAAGGTGCATGGGACGAACCGTTAATAATGACAATTACGACAGCTTCCAGCGGGGAAGACCCGGCAAACCCGGAAATGCAGCTTTACACAATGGCGAAAAAGATAGAAGCCGGAGAAGTAAACGACCCAAGCTTTTATTATCGGATATACGAAGCGGACAAAGATTGCAATGTAGAGGACGAAATGCAGTGGTATAAATCAAACCCGGCATTAGGGGTATTTAGAAAACTGGAAGACCTGGCGAACTACGCAAAGCGCATTAGGTTAATGCCATTACAGGAAAACATGTTTAGAAGAATGTTCCTAAATCAGCATGTAGCGTTAGACCATGAAAAAGGCGCTATCAATATGGATTTATGGGACACATGCACGAAAAAGGTAGATACAGAAGACCTAAAAGGCTGGAAGTGCTGGGGCGGGCTGGATTTATCCAGCAAGAACGATATTACGGGCTTTGTCCTGGTATTCTACGAAGAAACTACGGGGCGCTTTATAGTCGTTCCGTATCTGTACACACCGAAAGAAACCGTAGCATACAGACAGCATAAGGATAATAACCCCTATGAATACTGGATAAAGAAAGGCGATTTAATAGCGCTTGACGGAAAATACATAAACTTCGATAGGTTTTTAGACCATGCTACGGAACTGGACGAAACGTACAGGATAGAACAAATAGGCTTCGACCAGTGGGGAAGCCAGACGATTATTAACAGGCTGGAAGACCGCTGGGAAGTAATACCGTTAGGACAAGGAACGAAGACCATGACACAGGTTATAAATGATTTTGAAAACCTGTTAGTAGATGAAAGAATCATCATAGCAGAAAATGAGTGCTTCCGGTTCATGGCTAAGAACTGTATAGCGGTTTACGACGAAATGTTAGGCGTGAAGTACAGTAAGAAGAAATCGAAATTTAAGATAGACGGCATTATAGCTATGCTTATGGGCTTGCTATTGTGTATCGAAGAAAACGGTATTGAACATTATAACCCGGTTGAATACCTGGACGCTATGTAAAGAAGGTAGAAAATGCTTAAGAAAATAAAACAGATAAAAAATAAAAGGTTAATAGTCGCAGACGCGCTATTAGTGATAGCCCTGGTTATTGCTTTTGCAGTAACGTATGACATAAGCAAACACGCTGGATTATATCTACTAAGCGGCGAAATGCTGGTAGCGGCGGTTATGCTGGTTAGGAGTGGTAAGAAGTAATGTTTTTAGATTTTTTAGAAAAGAGGGAAGAAGCGACCGATAGCATAACGCTTACGGATGAAGAAAAGCTATTTCTAAAGGTGTTCGGGATAGATTCAGAGCAGCCAGCGGCAGCTATGAGAGAAGCAACGTACTTTACATGTATTAAGCAGCTATCGGAAGCGGTAGCAAAAACGCCGCTTTACCTGGTGCAAGACACAGAAAACGGAATAAGAAGGGCAACAGAAGAAAGATTGAACGAACTGTTAAGCCTTCGTCCTAACCCATACATGACAGCTATTGACATGTGGAAAGCGGTAGAAGCTACCAGGCAGCACGAAGGCATTAGCGCGATTGCGAAGCAGTACGGAAAAAACGGAGAAATAGAAGCACTGTACCCGTGTACGGTGGAAGGAATCACGATAGACGACGCAGGGCTATTAAAATCGAAGCTTAGGCACAAAGTTTTAGTAGATTACAGGATTGTAGGCAGCAGCTTTACAGATTCCGGCTTTTATGAAGACTTGCTTATATTCAAGGGTTTTACAATGGACGGAATCAACACAAAGCCGATTAGGGAAATTGTGAAAGGCACGATAGAAGGGCAGATAAAGGCGCAGAATTACCTTAATACGCTGTATGATAACGGGCTTACTAATAAACTGGTAGTACAGCTTACGTCTGATATTAAGGACGAAAAAGAGCTGAGGAAGACACAAGAGAAATTCGGGCGGCTTTACAGCAAAGGAAAACGAATTTTTACAGTTCCGGCGGGTTTTAGTGTGCAGCCTATCAATTTGTCACTGGCGGACGCGCAGTATGAACAGATTAGAAGAATGTCTATAAGCCAGATAGCGGCGCTTTTTGGTATCAAAATGCACCAGCTTAACGACCTTAAGGACACCAATAATAATTCCCTGGAACAACAGCAATTAAGCTTTTTAATTGACACACTGTTAATACTGTTTGAATCCATAGAACAGGAAACTACATGGAGCGCATTAACGAAAGAGAAACGGGACAAGGGCTACAAAGCGCGTTTTAATACGAACGTGATTTTGAGGACTTCGGCAGAAACACAGCAAAAGATACTTTGTGCTTATGTTTCTAATGGAATCTACACCCCGAACGAAGCCAGGCTAGAGCTACAGCGTCAAAAGCTGCCGGACGGGGACGAACTAATAGTAAACGCCGGAGTTTTGAAGCTAAAAGACATAGGCAAAAAAGAAGAAGGGAGCGGGAGCAATGCCAACGAATAGAGGAACGGAAGGAGAAAGCCCGGAAATTCGTAATTACTGCCGGAAGTGCCAGGGAATCGCCCTGGAAGTAAGAACGGCAGCAGAGGGAGAAGACAGCCGGACAATCGGCGGATATGCAGTTAAATACAATACCCCTGTTTTGATAGTAGACCGCTGGGGCGACAAATATTTAGAGGAAATCGCGGCGGGCTGCTTCGACGAAAGCTTAAATAGCTGTAAAGAAGTGGGGAAAGAGATAAAAGCCTTATGGAATCACGACACAAGCAGACCGTTAGGAAGCACAAAAACCGATACTTTGCGCTTCAATACGGCAGATACCACAGGGTTAGCGTATGACATTGATTTACCTAACAATACCTGGGGAAATGACGTAAAAGAGAGCGTACAGCGCGGGGATGTAGACGGTAGCAGCTTCGGCTTTATCTGCCAGGAAGACAGGTGGAGTAAAGTAGTACATGAAGGCGAAGAAATTTACAAAAGAAGCGTAGTAAAAGCGGTGCTGCTGGAAGTAAGCCCTTGCACATTCCCAGCTTATGACAGTTCAGAAATTAGCTGTAGAAGCTTTGAGAAGGTAAAAGAAGAAGCAAAAGAAGAAAAGAGATTAGAAAAATTAAAAATTGAAGCCCGGCTTATGCAGCTTAGGGAAGAAAATGAAAAGGAGTTTTAAGAAATGACAGTACAGGAAATCAGAGAGTTAATCGGAAAGAAAACAGAGGAGATTAACGGCTACCTGGAAAGCCGCGACGCGGATAAGGCAGAAGCGGCGTTAGAGGAAAAAAGAAAATTACAGCGCTTGCTTGCTGTAAGAGAAGCAGAAGACGACGAGGAAAAAGAGGAATTAAGAGGACAGAAGCATAAGAAAGAAGAAAAGCGTACAGCTTCCGCAGTAAGCGAGTTGAGAGCAGCCGTTAAATTTGCTCTTAAGGGCAAAGAAGCACTTACGGACGAGGAAAGAGCAGCCGTAACCATTGACAACAACGCCGCGATTCTGCCGGAGCAGTTCGTTAATGACATCCAGGTATTGCGTGAGGGCTTCCCCAGCCTTAAGGAACATTGCCACATTGTACGCGCAACTTCAAACCATGGAAAAATGCCTTTTGCAAAGATTGGCGGCAAAAAGCTTACTAAGTACAAATCTGGGACAAAATTAACCGGAGAAGCAGCGAATACAGAGGATATTAACTACAATATCGAGAACTACGGTGCGTTAGTTCCGATTGCAAACGACTTACAGGAAGACGAAGCTGTTAATATCATCCAGGATGTTATTAAGCCGGATTTTGCGGAAGCTGGCGTTAACAGCGAAAACGACGAAATCTTACAGATTGTCGAAGCAAACGCTGTAGACAAATCTACAGGTGTTACCGACTGGCGCGGGGTTAAAAAGGTAATCGACGGCGTATTACCGACACTTCGCGCAAAGACTGTAGTTATCACAAACCTTACAGGTTATGTATATTTGCAGTCCCAGGAAGATAAGAACGGTAGAAACCTGGATTTAGTAAAGACCGTAAACGGTAAAGACTACTTCCAGAATCGCCAGCTTATCACTTTGAGCGACGAAGCGGTAACAGCAAGCGCGACCGGAAAGGTAGTATTTTATGTAGTTAACCTGTATGCGCTGGTTAAGTTCTTTGAAAGAAAGGGCTACACAGTGTCTACAGATAAGTCTGTATTCTTTGAATCTGACGAAACAGCACTTAAGGTACAGGAACGCTTTGACTGTGAGAAGTTGGACGAAAGGGCAGACTTCAAGGTAGAATTTACCCCGGCTGCCTAATGCGTCCCGGAAGGGGTAGGAAATGGCAGCAGAATTATTAACGCTTGAACAGGCGAAGAATTATTTAAGGGTAGGCTACGACGAAGACGACGAGGAAATAAGCGGGCTTATTTTGACAGCTGAAGCCTATATAGATGGTTGCGTAGGTACTGGATATAAGGATAAGGCGAACTATGAAAACGACGAAGAATACGAAAAAGGGCGGAGAATCGCCGCCCTTCTTTTGAAGAGAATCGTAAGCGATATGTACGAAGTGCGTTCTACTACGGTAGGAAGTAACACGAAAACCGATAATATCACAAAAACCATATTAGACAAGCTGGCGAATGTGGGGGCGTGATTATGTATTTAGTAATTCAAAAGCGTAAAAAGACAGTAGAAAAAGGAAGACCAGTGGAAAGCTGGGAAGACTATTATAAGTGCTGGTGTGATGTAAAGAGCCTGTACGGAAAAGAGTTATATAGCGCCCTGGAAGCAAAATTAGAAAACGTAGTGAATTTTGAAACCAGGTTTTGCTTAAAACTGGAAGCATTAAATACAAAGGAATACCGGGTTAAATGGGGCGAAAGGGTGTTTAACATTATCGCGGCAGACTACGGAAAGTATAACCGTAGAAAAATCGTGATAAAGGCACAGGAAATAGTATGAGTTTTGATATTTCAATGGAGTTTTTAGGGCTGAATGAAATGCAGAAGGAAATAGAAAGACTTTCTACGGAATCAGAACTAAAGGCACTAAACAAGAAAATCATAAAACGTGCTGGCGAAATCGGCTTACAGGAAGCGGAAGGACAGATACGGAAGAAAGCATACAGCAGTAACCCTATGAAATCCGGCAGAAAAGGCAGCAGAACAGGGCAACACGCGGCGGACAATGTACCGAAGAAGGGAACGACGCAAAGCGGGAACTACGGCGAACTGGTGGGCTGGGACAGGGGCGATACTTCCCCGTTCTTTTATATGAAATTCCATGAATGGGGTACGACCATGCACAAGCCTAAACATTTCATGTTAGACGCAGCTAGACCAACATACCAGGCGCTAAAGGAAATTGCAGAAGAAGAATACGAAAAGACATTAAAGGAAAAGCTGGGGGAATAAGCATGGCACTTTTGAGCGAAGAAGAAAAAGAACAGCTTAATAGAGTTCTGGCGGAATACCCCAACAGTGAAGACCTGGACTTAACCGCGTTTATAGCGGAAGTGATAGGGATAACAGGGGTACACACGGAAGAAGGCTGGTATAACCAGAATATAAACGATACACACATAACATTTTATTTTATGAGTGATGAAGATATAGATTTTAGTGAAGACACAAACGAAAACGAAGAATACTACATACAGGTTGATATATGGAGTAAAGAAGACTGCTTTAAGCTGAAAAAGAAGGTTAAGAAGCTGCTGAAAAAGGCGGGCTTTACCTATTTTACCGGAAACGACCAGTACGAAGTAGAAACCGGAATTTATCATAAAGCAGCGCGCTTTTACTTTTCTATGAATGTGGAAGGAGATAATTAAAATATGGCAGCAGTAAAGGAAAATAAAGAAACTATTGTCAGAAGCCGCCTGGTAGGTTTAAAGGACATTTGCGTAGCAGCAGTTACAACGAACGACGAAGACGTATACGCGGCAGAACCGCCCGTAAGACTTGCTAAGGCAATCGCCGCAACGGTAAAAGATACCTTTAGCGTCGAATATACATATAGCGACGACGAGGTAGAAGACACCGTAGAGACATACGAAAAAACAGAAATCGAATTAGAGGTAAACAGATTAACGCCGGGAGACTATGCGTTACTGTTTGATACTCTTTATAAATACGGCTTCCTGGCAAAAGCGGAAGGGGATAAGGCAAAAGAAGTAGCGTTAGGCTTCCGGGCAAAACAGGGGAACGGCAAGTACGAATTTAGCTGGTACTATTGTGGAAAAGCGGAACACCCGGACGTTACATACGAAACGGTTAAGGACAAAAAGACAGCCCAAACAATTAAGATTACCTTCACTTTCTACGCCAGAAAGAAAGAAGATACTATCGAGGGAGAAAAAAAGAAGCTTTACGCCCTTATCGTGGACGAAAGTAACTTACTGGAAGAACACACGACAGCAAAAGAAGCTATCGCTGCATGGTTTAGCGAAGTCCAGGAGTATAAGGAAGTACCGAAAGTAGCAGGCGAAACAGGACACTAATAAAAGGTGAGGGTGTCAGATTCTGACACCCTTTACAGAAAGGGTATATTATGAAAATCAGCTTAAACGGCAAGGAATACGAAAGCGGAAAAATCACAAGAGAAAAATATAAAAAATTTGCGGAAGTATACGAAAGCCTGTTAGGAAAAGAAAAAACTGCACAGACATTTAGCGACGACGACTTAGACTGCATGGTAGAAGCGATTGTACAGGTGTTCGGAAATCAATTTACTTTTGAGGAAGCAAACGACGGCTTAGACGAAATCAGCAGCATTATTCTTAATTTTTCGCTTATCAATGCGGAAATTATGAATAAAACCAATATCCAGGCAGAAGAAGTAGCAAAAAGCTTAAAAACAAATGTGATTACGATAGGCGGTAAAGAATACGAAAGCGGGAAAATTGGGCGAAAGAAATACCGGGCATTTAGGGAAGTGTATAACGACCTGGTAACACCGGAAAAGCAGACATACACAGACGACGACTTAGACCGCATGGTAAAAGCGATTGTAGAAATCTATGATAATCAGTTTACTTTTGAGGAAGCAAACGCGGAATTGGCGGACGTATCACAGATTATTTTTAATTTTGCACTTATCAATGCAAATATTATTAAGCGCCTGGCAGAACAGACAGAGGACGCAAAAAAAAATTTGAGTTCACGCGCTTAATTGATACCCGTATCAAATGCGGCGGAAAACTTAAGAGTTTTTACAGTATCACGACATACGCATATAGGCGTTATATACAGCTTATGGAGTTGATAAGCAAAACCGAAGACGAAAACGACTTATTATACCTATATTCTGCTGTTATCCGGGTAGTGTTTAATGACAGGATAGAGGAAGAAGAAATAGAACAGCTGGACGTAGCAGAAGTTATTAGTACATTTAAGGCAATCGCCGAAATCGTGGACGCTTCCGTAAATGAAAAGATACGGAACATAAGCGACCTTTTGAGCGGCAGCCAGCAAGTAGAAGACCAGGGTAGCGCTTTTGATGAATACGACCGGGAAAACGGTTATATGGAAGAATATTCCCAGGAAGAAATATGGGAGACATACAGAAACGCCCTGGACAATATTTTACAGATATGTATTAAGAATATGCGAAACAGTTATAAGGACTGTTTGGAATCGGACTTAAGCGACCTTTTGGACTACGTTGTATTTCAAGTCGAATATGACAGAGAAACGCAAGCGAAGGAGTAAGTTATATAAATGGCTGGTGCTAGTCTACGAATAGGGGCTAATACAAGCGAGTTTACCAGTCAAATGAAGTCAATGCTTACGCAAATGAAGCTTGTAACCAGCGAATACAAAGTAGAAGCGGCACAGGCGAAGGCGTTAGGCAGCCAGACCGATTTACTTAAGGCTAAACAGACGGAGTTAACGGCTAAGATAAAGCTACAGACCGACGCTATTAAACTTCAACAGACGAACCTTGCGGCACAGAAGCAGAAGCTTACAGAATTACAGGGGGCGGCACAGAAGTTAAAAGAAAAGGTAGCGGAACTTACCAAGGCTTACGACGAAAGCGTTAAGACGACAGGTAAAGACAGCGAAGAAAGTAAAAAATTAAAGGCACAGCTAGAGGAAACGAAAGAAGCACATGCAAAGGCTGAAAATGCAGTTAAGAAACAGGAAGACGCGATAGCAAAAAATACTATTAAGGTTAATGAATCGCGGGCAGCCTTAGCAGACCAACAAACAGAACTAAAACGAACCGAAGAAGAATTAAACAGCACAGGTAAGAAATGGACGGTTTTCGGACAGGAGATAACAGCAGCCGGAAACAACATGGACGAAACCGGGAAGAAAACGGTAAGCCTGGGCGATATTATAAAAGCTAATTTAATATCCAGCGCTATCATAAGTGGCGTTAAAGCCCTGGCTAATGGCTTAAAGACACTTGCGACGGCAGCAGTTGGCGTAGGTTCGGATTTTGAAAGCGGAATGAGCCAGGTAGCGGCTACTATGGGAATCACGACAGAGGAAATAGCAGCCGGAAGCGAAGAATTTGATAAATTGCAGAAAGCGGCGAAGGAAGCGGGAGCAACTACGCAGTTTTCAGCAACACAGGCAGCAGAAGCACTTAACTATATGGCACTTGCCGGATATGACGCGGACAAGTCTATAGAGACGTTACCGACAGTCCTTAACCTTGCAGCAGCCGGGGGAATGGATTTAGCGACAGCTTCCGATATGGTTACGGATAGCATGAGCGCGCTAGGGGACGCAGCCGGGACGACGGAAGGCTTCGTTGACAAAATGGCGAAGACTTCGCAGAAAAGTAATACAAGCGTACAGCAGTTAGGCGAAGCAATTCTAACGGTAGGCGGAACTGCTAAGAACCTGGCGGGCGGCGTGGTCGAAATGAATACCGTCTTAGGTATTTTCGCAGATAACGGCGTAAAGGGAGCAGAAGGCGGAACAGCGTTACGAAATGTAATTCTAAGCCTTACAGCGCCTACAGATAAAGCTAAAAAGCAAATGGAAGCGCTGGGCTTACAGGTATTCGACGCAAACGGGAACATGCGCCCGTTAAATGAAACCTTTAACGACCTTAACGGAATCCTGGGAACAATGACCCAGGGAGAACAGACAGAAGTACTTAATAGTATTTTCAATAAAGTAGACCTTAAGAGCGTAAACGCTTTGCTGGCAAACAGCGGGGAGCGCTTCGACGAGTTAAGCGGCTATATTTCAGACTGTGACGGTGCAGCGGCGGATATGGCGGCAACAATGAACGACAACCTACAGGGAAAAGTTACAATACTAAAAAGTGGGCTGGAAGGCTTAGGAATTGCAGCCTATGAAAAATTCAAGACACCACTAACAAACGCCGTAGAAAACGTGACGGAAGTTATCGGGCAATTACAGACAGATTTAACAGACGGAAGCTTAAGCGGAGCGCTGGAAAAGATAGCTACAGGCTTCGGAAACATGGTAGAAAAGGCAAGCGAAATAGTAGCGGCTGTTCTGCCTACACTTCTGGAAGGGCTAGGCTGGATTGCAGACAACGGGGAAACGATAGTAAGCGTATTGGCTGGAATCGGTGCGGGCTTCGTAGCATTTAAGGTAGCTTCGGTTATAAATGCGGTCGTAGCAGCGCTGACAAGCTTTAAGGCGGCAGCGACAGCAGGGGCGGCGGTACAGTGGTTAGTAAATGCTGCTATGGCGGCTAACCCTATTATGCTGGTTGTAACATTGGTCGCTACGTTGGTGGCTGCTATTGTCGGATTTATCGCCACAAACGAGGACGCGCGGGCGGCTATCGCGAATGTGTGGGGAAAAATAAAAAATGCTATCGAAGTTGTGGTAACGGCAATCGTGAAATTTTTCACCCAGACGCTGCCGGATTCTTTCGCAAAGGTAATCGAATTTCTAGCGAATATTGTAGCAAAAATCGAAGCCGCCTTTAATGGCGTGGTTACATTCCTACAGCAGCTTCCTAGCAAAATCTGGAACGCTATTATAAGTACTGTAGACGCTATACGCGAGTGGGCGTTAGGACTTAGAACGGCAGCAGAAGAAGGAATAACCCAGCTTGTAACGAATGTCGTTACGTTCTTTTCAGAATTGCCGAACAAAATCGCTTACGTTATCGGTTTTTGTTTAGGCTATATTATAAAATTCGGAATTGATTTATACACCTGGGCTACGACGAAAATACCGGAATTTGTAAACAGTGTCGTAACATTCATGCAGCAGTTACCGGGCAAAATCTGGAACGCGATTATAGACGCAGTACAGAAGGTAGCGACCTGGGGCGAGAACATGAAGACCCAGGCAGTGACAAAAACGACACAGCTTATAACGAACGTGATTAGCTTCATGCAGCAGTTACCGGGTAAAATCTGGAACGCGATTATAGACGCGGTACAGAGGGTAACAACCTGGGGCGAACAAATGAGAAGCCGGGCAGTGACGGCAGCCACAAACTTACTGAATCAGACAATTACCACATTATCACAAATGCCTGGTAAAGTCTGGAACGCTATTTTAGGTGCGATACAGCAAGTAGTAAACTGGGGATTACAGTTAGCAGCGAAAGGAACGGCAGCGGCTAAGGGATTGTATGACGCTGTAGTAAACGGTGTAAGAAGCTTGCCTAGCAAAATGGCGGAGATAGGAAGTAATATTGTTTCGGGAATATGGAACGGAATAAGCAGCGGTTGGGACTGGCTGACCGGAAAGGTTAAGAGCCTGGCAAAAAGCTTATTAGACGGAGCAAAGGACGCTTTAGGTATTCATTCGCCGTCAAGACTATTTAGGGATTTAGTAGGTAAGATGATACCGCAAGGTATCGGGGTAGGTATTACGGCAGAAATGCCAACGCTACAGAGTGACTTGAAAGAAGAATTACAGGGCATGACAACTAAGGTAGCGGCAGAGGTTAACCCGGTAACGGCGGTAAAGAATACGGCTAAAATTTCTACTATCGGCGGAGAGGTAAGCACAAAGCAAATTGCAAAGGATAGGGATATTACAGTTATTGTATATACCACAAATACAACGACCTTAGACAAAAAAGTAATTGCTAAGGAAGTGAAGAAAGAAGTAGTTAAGGGAATCACAAAAGACCAGAACGATAAGGATAAGACGAAAGGGGCGGCATAATGCGGGCAACATTCCACATTTTCTATAATGGCGAATCATGCAAGGACGTAGGGTTAAGCGTAATAAGCCGCCCTACTATCCCTGTACCGGAACGGGAGTACGACACTATTAAGGTGGAAGGACGCGACGGGGAGTTACACAGGGATAAGAAGACGTACAAAGATATAGAAATACCGATAAGCTTTAACTTTGTATCGAAGACACCGGACGTATGGGCGCAGGACTTACGAAAAGTAAAAAAGTGGCTGTACAGCGGGAAAGATAACAGGCTGATACTTAGCGACGACCCGGAGTATTACTATAAAGTCAAAAAGGCGGTAATGAGTGATACGGAAAGAACGGCGAAGCGCAAGGGGAAATTTGAAATTGTTTTCACTTGTGAAAGTTATATGTATCGGGTAGACGGACAGGACGAAAAAGAAATAGGGGAATACCTGTATAACCCCTACATGAAATCACAGCCAGTATATAAGATATACGGCAATGGAGAAATAACCTTAGAAGTAAACGGAAACCAGGTAACGGCAGAAGTGACAGAGCAGCTAAACATAGATACGAAGTTAGAAATATGCTACAACGCAGCGAATGAGATTAGCAACGCGGCACTTACCGGGAAGTACGAAGGGCTTTACTTACAGGAAAGGGATAATAATTTTAAATACACAGAGGGCTTTAAGGTGGTGTTAGTCCCTAACTGGCGGGAATTATGATAGAAGTATATAGAAGTACTAATACAAATTACCAGAAGAACGGAGATATAACGCTTACGCCCTTAGAATGTATCTTTGAATGGGGGTTAGACGGAATCTGCCAGATAGAACTAACCCACGAATACGACGACCTGGGGCGCTGGGAATACCTGGTTAATGATAATGTTATAGCAGCACCTACGCCATATTCAGATAAACAGCTATTCAGAATCTACAAAAGAGAAAAGAGCGACGACGAAGTAACAGTATACGCAAGGCATATATACTACGACAACTTAGGAAACTACCTGGTTGATGTACGCCCAACAAACAAAAACGGACAACAGGCGCTTGATATTATATTTAGCGGGACGAAGTTTACACCCCACAGTGATATAACGACAGCGAATACGGCTTATTATGTACGGAAGAACATAGTAGAAGCAATAGCGGGCGACGACGAAAACAGCTTTATAAACCGCTGGGGCGGGGAACGGCTGTACGATAATTACGACGTATATATTATGCGACAGATTGGAAGCGACAAAGGCGTAAGAGCAGAGTTCGGGCATAATCTGGAAGCGATAGAAGAAAGCGTAAGCGACGAAGACGTAGTAACAAGAATTATTCCAGTGGCTTATAACGGGTATGTCCTGGAAGGGGCGAAACCGTGGGTAGACAGCCCCAAAATAGGAAGCTATGCAGAGGTAAAAGGCGCTGTAATAAACTTTGACGATATTAAGCTACAGGAAGATTGTAGCGAAGGGGAAACGGGCTACGCTAATTTAACAGCATTAAGGGCAGCGCTTGTAAAAGCCTGTAACGAGGAATATAAAAAAGGAATCGACGACCCTACGGTTAATTACACAGTTAATATGGTGGAATTGGCAAATACGGTAGAGTATGCGGAGTATAAGCAACTGGAAAGCGTAGAAGTAGGCGATACGATAACCTGTAGACACAAAGGGATAAAGATAGAGGTAAAAGCGCGCTGTATCCGTATCAAATGGAATTGTATAACAAAAGAAAACGAGGAAGTAGAGTTAGGGAACTTCTTAGAAAACTATTTTGATAAGACAAGCAGCAGCATACAGCGGGCGACGGCTTCTATAGAAGGGGCAAACAGCCAGGCTTTAGCAGCGAAGGAAGTAGCGGAAAAGGCAGCGAAAGAAGCAGCCAGCGCCCAGACAGCGGCGGAAACAGCCCAGGGAAAAGCAGAGACGGCAGCCGGGACAGCCAGTACGAAGGCACAGGAAGCCCAGACAGCAGCAGAAGCGGCAAATAACCAGGTATCTTTAGCAGCAGCCCAGGCGACAGCGGCTAAGGAATACGCGGCGGCAGCAGAAGCGGCAAAGACCGGAAGCGAAAAGGAAAAGACAGCAGCCGGAGAATATGCAGCCCAGGCAGAAAGTAAGGCGAAGGAAGCCAAGGGAGCAGCCGGAGTAGCAACAACACAGGCAACGGCAGCGGGAGAACATGCAGACGCGGCAGCTAAAGAAGCCCAGGCAGCAGCAGTAGCCCAGGGAGCAGCCGAAACAGCGCAAGCGGCAGCAGAAAGCGCCCAGGCAGCAGCGGAAACGGCAAAGACCGGAGCAGTAGCAGCCCAGGGGAAAGCAAAAAGCGCCCAGACAGCGGCAGAAACGGCGCAAGCGGCAGCGGAAACCGCCCAGGGGGAAGCAGAGACAGCCAAGACGGCGGCGGAGAACGCTAAGGCAGCCGCCGCTACAGCCCAAGGCAAGGCAGAGACAGCAGCCAGTACAGCAACAACGGCAGCGGCGACGGCAACGACCGCTAAAACGGCAGCCGAAGCAGCTAAGACAGCAGCAGTAACGGCACAAGGAAAGGCAGAAAGCGCCCAGGCAGCCGCAGAAACGGCAAAGACCGGAGCAACAGCAGCCCAGGGAAAAGCAGAAAGCGCCCAGACGGCAGCAGAGACAGCCAAAACGGCAGCAGAGACAGCTAAGGCGGCGGCAGTAGCAGCCCAAGGGAAAGCAGAGAAAGCCCAGACGGCAGCGGAGAACGCTAAGACAGCAGCCGTAACCGCTCAAAGCAAAGCGGAAACGGCTAAGACGGCAGCAGAGACAGCTAAGGCGGCGGCAGTAGCAGCCCAGGGGAAAGCAGAGAAAGCCCAGACGGCAGCGGAGAACTCTAAGGCAGCAGCCGCCACAGCCCAAGGAAAAGCAGAGACGGCAGCCGGTACGGCGGCAAAACAGGCACAGGCAGCAGCCAGCGCCAGGGGAGCGGCGGAAACAGCCCAGGGAAAAGCAGAGACGGCAGCCGGGACAGCCAGTACGAAGGCACAGGAAGCCCAGACAGCGGCGGAAACGGCAGCAGCCGGGGGAGAAAATGCACAACACTATTACGAATTAACTAAGGAACTATACGACAATGCAAGCATACAGGCGGGACAAAGTAGCGAAGCCTGGTTAGACTTGTCTTATGTAAATAATTGCTATTTGAGCGAGTAAGGACGGTGCAAAGTGGTAGTAGGAAGGCTAGTATTTGACTTCGCCCGTCACAGCGTAGAAAAGACTATAAGGGTTAAACAGTTTGATAGTGAAACGCGAAACCTGTTAGTAGTGCTGCTGAATGACGGCGAACCTTACGAAATGCCGGAAGGGGCAATAGTAAGGATTGAGTGCAAGAAGTCCGACGGGGAAGAAATCTTAAACGATTGTACTTACGTCGAAAATCTGATAACAGCAGAGATTACCGAACAAATGACAGCCGCCGCCGGATATGCAGAGTGCGCTATAAGCGTCTATGAAAAAGAAAGCTATATTGCCTCCTGGACGTTTAACTTAAAAGTAGACACGGCGGTAATTGTAGGCGATAAGATAGCCAGTACGATAGAGTATAAGGCAATCATAAACGCGTTACAGGAAGTGGAAAAATCAAAAGACACTGTAGAAGAAGCGACAGTTTTAGCTGCTACAGCTATGAAAACGGCAAACGATACTATAGGAATCGCGAACCAGGTAAAAGAAGAAGCTACAGCAGCGGCAGCAGCGAGCCAGGAAGCCGTAAAGGTTGCAACGGCAGCAGCAGCCAAGGCGGAAAATTACAAAGGACTAATAGAGGACATTTATAACAATATTGATAAGCTTAACGATTTTGCGGAAGAAGCGTGGTTAGATAAATCATACTTAGGAAGCGGGTACTTAAGCGAAACAACGGAATAAGGAAGGCGGGAGATTATGCGGAATATGCCTAAAGTAATCGGAACAGGGAAAGACATTTATAACCTGTTAGGAATGGTACAGGCTGGCACACTGGAAGCAGCAGAGTTAAGGGAAGTGATTAACGGAATCGAAGAAGAAAAGTATATCTTTGTTCCGGTAGTCGAAATTTCAGAGGACAAAAGATACATTACTACTAACTATCTGGCAGAAGCGGAAAAGGGCGCTAAGGTATTGTGTGAAGGCAAGGAATACACAATTAAAAGCGTAGAGCATGTAGCGGTTGAGCAGCAGAGCCAGGGAGAAGACACGGGAGAAGCAAAAGAGGAAAAGAAGACGGTAATAGGAGTTAACGCCGACCTGGAAACAACAGCAGAAAAAGTAGGGGTAGAAAGCCCGGTAAATATCTTAGACACTTTGGGAATTACCCAGGGAGAATTAGACAGTATCAAAGGAGTGTTAGCAAGATATGAGTAGATTTTTAAGTAATGATTTTATTAACAAAGACCCGCGGGCAAAACTTACGGTTGCGAAAATGGCGAATATTGGCGACCTGGTAACACCTTCGGCAGAATATTTAACCGCTTCCGGGCTTACGTCACTTACGGTAACGGCTGGGTGTGTGGTTACGGTCGGAAGTACAGGAGTATTCAAAACGGACGCTACAGTACTTAGTACCGGAAACCTGGACGCTGGTAGTGCGTTCGTGGTGGGAAAAGATTATTACGTTTATATTTGCGACCCAGGCAGCGAAGACCTGGACGAAGTATACAAAATCAGTCTTAACAGTACATACCCGGACGGCTACAATGCAGAGACAAGCCGTAAAATCGGCGGTTTCCATTATGGAAGGGTAAGACGGGTAAGTAGTAAGCTTATTCCTATCAATACTGCCGGAGCGGAGAAAGGCAGCGGTTGGGAATCTAATGTAGCGTCCGGTATCGTTCCGCGTTCTGTATGGACGTTAAAGCACCGCCCGAAATGCAGCCCGGAAGGCATGGTATACGCTGGTGGCGGCTTGTGGGTGGATATTTACTTAGCGTCCAGCAATGGAGTAGGCGGCGTGAAATCAGCGTACAATGCAACACCGCTTACAGGAACGGAAGGACATAATAGCTATGACTTTATCGACCTGGGCTTAAAATCCGGTAAGCGCTTGTTATCTTATTCGGAATGGCAGCAAGCAGCATACGGCAGCCCACAGGGAGCAGACGGCAATAATACAAACGCCTGGGCGGCTACAACGAATACCGCCAGAACTACGACGGGTAAAGTAGTTAATGCTGTATCTGCTATCGGTTGCGTAGATTGCGTAGGTAATGTGTGGGAATGGCTGGACGAATTAAGCTACAGATACGACGGTACGCAGTCCTGGGGATGGAAGGACGTATTAGGTGCTGGAAACGGACAGGCATATACAGAAGGAACTTACGGACTTGTTCGCCTTGTCGCGGGCGGCAGATGGAACTACGGCGTTCACGCTGGCTGCCGCGCTGTTAGCTGTAACGGTTACCCCTGGGATGTCTACGCTGACGTTGGCGCGCGCTTCGGCTGTGACAGTCTGTAATCTGTTTTGTGCGGGCGGAAGCCCGCACACGCGGTAAAAATTTAAGGTAAATTTCCAGGATATAGGAAACAATGAGGAACGGCGACACAAAACAAAATAGCTGTGATATAATCGCGAATCAGAGGAAGGGCGATTATATGAAAAGCAATTTAGAGATACAAGAAAAGCTGTACGATTTTATAAAGTACATATACCCGGTGCTAAGACAATATCCGAAAAGTGAAAAGTTTTCGCTACAGAAAGATACTAAAAATTGTATCATGGATATTTTACGGTACATCATTAGAGCCGGGAAAAGCACGACGAAGAAAAAGCTTTTATACGACGCGGACGTAGAATTAGTGATTTTACGGTATTATATCAGAATTGCCTACGACCAGGAGTACATAAGCGGGCATACATACGGAGTAGCCGCGAAGAAATTAACGGAAATAGGAAAAATGTTAGGCGGCTTCATTAAATCAGTACAAAATTAGGAATATGGGCTATACGTTGCTTCGCCTTATCGCGGGCGGCAGATGGAACAACGGCGTTAACGCTGGCTGCCGCGCTGTTAACTGTAACAATTACCCCTGGAATGTCAACGCTAACATTGGCGCGCGCTTCGGCTGTGACTTATGGACTTTTCAGACTTAGCAAGCTACGGCTTACTAGCAAGGACTATTTACATATAGTCAGAACGTATAGCCCGTCCTGGGACTACCAGGCAAACATAAAAAAGGACGCTTCCGGTTAGTAGCGAGAGCGAAGGGCGGAAGCAGAAACGGCAGAAGATGAAAAGAAGTAACATAGGAATAAAGGATATAGCGACCTTTGAAAATGCAGAAGACGCATACAGAAAGGCGCGAAAGTGCAAAAGATACCGGGAAGAAGTGCTAAGGTTCACGGATAACCTGGAAGAAGAATTATACGACCTGGTGGCAGACCTGGAAGCCGGAACATACCGACAAGGGGAAGCCCGGCGCTTTGTAGTGTATGAACCGAAGAAACGGGACATATACGCGCTACCATTTAGGGACAGAGTAGCGCAGCACATGATAAACAATAAAATAGAACCGATTGTAGAAAGACGGTTTTATTATCATAGCTACGCCTGTAGAACGGATAAGGGTATGCACAAAGCGGCAGATTACGCCCAGGAGTGCATAAGAAACCTATCTTTTGAAGGAAAACAGGTTTATATATTAAAAGCGGATATACACAAATATTTCAATAGTGTAGACCACGAAGTACTAAAGCAAATATTAAGCGGGATTTTCAAAGACAAAGACCTATTGAATCTGCTTTACTACATTATCGACAGCTACGGGGAAGACGGGCGCGGGCTTCCAGTGGGAAACTTATTAAGCCAGCTTTTCGCAAACCTGGTATTAAATGAATTAGATAACTTCGTAAAACATGAATTGAAGGAAGATAAGTATACACGCTACATGGATGATTTTGCAATAGTTAGCAATAGCCGGGAACACCTGGTAGAAGTGTTACAAAAGATAGACGCATTTTTAGGCGAGCGACTTAAGCTTACCTTAAATCCGAAAACGCAGATAATCAACGCTAAGAACGGCTTTGATTTTTGCGGGTATCGTATTTACAAAGATTACCGGAAGATAAGGAAGCGTAGCCCTAAACATATTAGGGCAACTATCAAAGCCTACAGAAGCGGAAAAATAACAAAAGAAAAATTGCTTATGAAATATGCAAGCTGGGAAGGACACGCGAAACACGCGGACACTTACAGGCTACGCATGAAGATTAAAGGGCAAATAGAAGCAGAAATTGAGAAAAAGGAGTTAATAGGCAATGGCAGTATTACGCCGGATAATTAACAGAATCAGAAGCCAGAGGGAAGAAGGCGAAGTACAGGCTACGAACGTAGCGCGTTACGACCTGGACGTAGTAGAGGTACAGAGCAGCATAATAGCAGACCTGGCAGAAGTAAATAGGCTGCTGCTGGAAGAATTAGAGAACTATAGGAGCATGGAAGACGAAGACAAGCAGTTACTAATGATGATAGAAGACATAAAAGAAGGTCGCGAAGACCTGGAACGGATGTTAGAGCCGTAGGAAGGAGTTAGTAAGGCTTGAGTAGTGAATTTTGGATAGGTTTACTTATTCAGTTAGTTGTGTACGGGGTGTCTATCGGCGCGATATACGGGACGATTAAGACCAGACTTAATTATATCGAAGCAAAATTAGACAAACACAACAACGTAGTAGAAAGGGTGTACAAATTAGAAAAAGACCAGGCGGTACTTGATGAAAAACAGGAAGTAGCAAACCATAGAATTAAAGACCTGGAAGGTTTAAGCGCACAGTGAGAGCAAAGAAGCGGGAATTTAAGAAAAAGGTAGTTTTAAGCACTGGTTCAATATTTGTATGCACTTGCATAGTAGCCCTTATATTTTCATGGAACGAAAAGCCTACAGAAGTATTTACTTACATAATTCCGACAGCCGGGGGCGTGTTCGGCGCTGCTGTAATATGGTATCTGAAAGCGGTACAGCTTGAAAATGGTATAAAAATACAGCTAGGTATGATAAAAAAACTTATCGACCTGGGCGAAGAAAATCCGGCGGAAGAAATCAAAGAAAGAACCATACAAAAGATGAAGGATAAAACAGAAGCACTTATAGACGAAGCGTTAGAGCCAACGGAAATACAGAACTTTTAGAGGTGCGAAGTATGGAGATTTTGAAATTGATTCTTGAAAACTGGTTAATTTTCGTAATTGTGGTTGTTTTACTGGGGCTTACCGTATATGCGGTATTGCGTTTTTTGAAACTCACACCACAGCAGCAGTTAGATAAAATTAGAATCGCGCTGCTGTACATGGTTACGGAAGCGGAAAAGGAGTTAAAGAGAAAGACCGGACAGGTAAAAAGGGCTATGGTATGGGACTGGCTTGCAGAAAGATTCCCGATTATTACCCTGTTTATTACGGAAGAAAAATACGACGAACTGTTAGACGAAGCATTAGAGAAGTTTAAGAAAATGCTGGAATCAAACAGCAGCTTATACGACTATGTGTATAATACGGTTACGGTTTCGGATGAAGATACAGAAGACGACATTTTAAGAAAAATCACAGAGGGAGCATAAGAAACATGAAGATTTTACTTATTAGCGGACACGGAGCGGGCGACCCTGGCGCTGTATCACAGTTCGGAAAAGAAGCAGACGAGACTATTTACATGGTCGAGGAAATTAAGAAGACTTTGAGCGCATACGCCCAGGTGGATTTATACCCGACGGAAAGAAACGCATACAAAGACGCAAAAGCCGGAAAACTGGCGGTTGACTTCGGAAACTATGGTTATGTACTGGAAGTCCATTTTAATTCCGGGGCAGCAGACCTTAAAGGAAACGGACGGACGACAGGTACGGAAATCTACGTTACTACAGCGGAAAAGACCGTAGGGGTAGAAACGAAGATTGTACAGAGTATCGCAGCCCTGGGCTTTAAGAACCGCGGAGTTAAGAGAACGAATTTTACAGTAATCTACAGAGCGAAGGCGGCGGGCGTATCTTCCGCGCTGCTGGAAGTGTGCTTTATCGACGATAAGGACGATATGAGCGCATACGCAGCTAAAAAGACACAGATTGCAGCAGCCGTAGCTAATGCAATCGCTGTACAGTTCGGGTTAAAGAAAGGCAGCCAGGAAGCGGGAAGCAGCCCGGCAACAGCCCCGGCAACACAGGAAATTAAAGCCGGAAGCGTTGTTACTATTAAGAGCGGTGCGGTATATGGCGGCTTGTCTTCGACCAGAGGAAAAGCAGTCCCGGCGGCACAGTTAGGCGGCAAAAGACACACGGTAGACAAGGTACAGACAAATAAAGGAGTACAGGAAGCAAAGCTTAAGGGAATCAACAGTTGGGTAGCTGTAGCAAGCTTGACGGCTGTATAAGGGGGCTTCGATATGAATACAGAACAGAAAAACTTTATTAAAACAGTGGGCGCGCTTGCGTCCGCTGATATGAAGAAAAGTGGAGTGCTGGCAAGTTTGACAATCGCCCAGGCTATCACGGAAACGGGCTGGGGAACGTCCGGGCTTGCCGCAGAGGGTAAAGCCCTTTTCGGAATTAAGGCTACAAAGTCCTGGAAGGGTAAAGTATATTGCAAAGATACAAAAGAGTGCTACGACGGGGTAAATCTGGTAGCCGTGAAAAGCGAAGCTTTCCGCGCTTATGATAGCTGGGAAGAATCCGTTACAGACCATAGCGCATTTTTGAAGGCAAATAAGCGCTATAAAGAAGTAATCGGAGAAACAGACTATAAGAAGGCTTGCAACGCTATTAAGGCTGCTGGATATGCGACAGACCCGGAATATGCAAACAAACTTATTGAGATTATCGAGCAGTATAAGCTTACAGAGTTTGACGGCAAGACAGAGAGCCAGGAGAACCAAGGAGCGGGAGTAGCCGGGGCGGATGCCGAAAAGTACTACAGGGTACAGGCTGGGGCTTACAGAAGAAAAGAAGGCGCTAACCTTATGGCGGAGCAGATTAAGAAGACCGGACATACGGACGTATTCGTAAGGCTGCTTAATGGGCTTTACAAAGTACAGGTAGGCGCTTATACTAAAAAGGAAAATGCGGAAGCCGCGGTAAAGAGACTAAAGGCGGCTGGTATCGTCTGCTTCATTACACACGCTTAAGCGGCACAAATAAGTAGAAAGTGTCAATAGTAACAGACTGGTAACTAACAAAACGACTTAGAAAGCCAGTAAAATAAGGGGCTACAGTTTCTGTTCAGGAAGCTGCTAAGGCTGGTAAGTTCTAAGAAAACCGCATAAATACTGACTTTTTGAGGGCTTGGTTCGTTTTGACAAGCCCTCAATTTTTGTATATAATACACACGTAATACACAGGTAATACACAATGCGTAATACACAAATAATACACAAATGGACAGTAGTTTCCATTTGAAAAGCGGAAGGATGGATTACGATGAAATTACCTAATGGATACGGCAGTGTACACAAATTGAAAGGAAAAAGGCGAAAACCATGGAGGGCTAGAATTACAGACGGATTTGTTTATGATCTGGTGGAAGATAAACAAGTTCAAAAGTATAAGACGCTTGGATATTATGAAACAAAACAAAAAGCGTTACAGGCGCTTGCTGCATATAATGAGAACCCGTATGATTTAAATGCTGACAAGATTACGTTTGCTGAATGTTATGAAAAATGGACGGAAGAATATTTTAAAAAAATCACTCCAGCTGCTATTAGAACCGTAAAAGCCGCATATAAGTATTGTTCTTCTTTGTATAATATGAGAATGAAGGATATTCGGGTATATCATTTGTCTGGTTGTATGGATGATGGATATATTATTCAAGATAAGGGAAAAGATAAAGGAAAGAAGAGAATGGCTTCAGCCGGAACGAAATCCAGAATGAAATCTATGTTCAATCTGATGTTTGATTATGCAATGGCGCATGAGGTGGTTTTTACAAACTATGCGAGAAATTATAAGATTGATGCTGAAATACTAGAGGAAAAAGAAAAGAATAAAAGACTTAAGTAGGAACTCCTATCTGGGATTCAGGCTCATGGATGGGAACCGGATGCGGAAAGTAGCGCATAATGAAAGAAAACTAAAAACTGTCATATAGGGAAAAATGAAGCTGCCGCTCCATGAATGTTTGTTCGTGGAAGCGGCAGTTTCCCTATGATGATGTGCGAATAATTTGAAAAAAGGGATGGCATATGGTAGTATTAAATGATAAAGATGTCAGGCAGAAAACAGGGGTTATCCTAGAGCAAAAAAGCAACCTGATGGGAGAGGAGACGGGAATGGATAAAAAATGGACACTCCACGTTGAAAATTTTGCAAAAATAAAAAGTGCAGATGTTACGATCGCACCGTTAATGTGTTTTGTGGGTGATAACAATAGCGGAAAAAGTTATTTGATGAGTATTTTATGGGGAATATTGACTTTAGGTAAAGATATTTTCCCAAAGAAGCACTCTGAAGCAAAGGCATACAAGCAGTGCGAAAGCTGGTTAAAAGAACATCTTAACACAGAAACTGCACTGACGGATGATGCGATAGACCTGTATATAACCTGGTTTAATGAATTACTGAGTACACAGAAAAAAGCTCTGGTAAAAAAAATTTTTAACTATGAGGTTGAGATTGAAAAACTAAAGATTACACATTATGAGAGGAATCATCCGATCAAGATGGTTTGGGATGCGTCTGCATCCAGATATTCTGTCACAGGCGGATATATTAAATTCCCAGAAGTGGAAGCGGCAAACCGGGAAGAACTGCTCCGTATGAATGCTTATATCTGCTGGAATTTATTAATGGAAGGAATTGCAGCACCATGGTATACGCCGATC
Organism: Roseburia sp. OM02-15; assembly: GCF_003481835.1. Classification (NCBI taxonomy): domain Bacteria; kingdom Bacillati; phylum Bacillota; class Clostridia; order Lachnospirales; family Lachnospiraceae; genus Roseburia; species Roseburia sp. OM02-15. The sequence goes on along the minus strand of NZ_QULX01000006.1, from coordinate 64,562 downwards.
GTAAAGGGCAGACGGAATGGGGAACCAATTTACTTACCGGCATCAAGAACCGGTTTTATGCTCACGTATGCCCAGTTGATTGAAAATTCACTGCAGATTAGTTTTTCACCGGAATTGCAGGATAACACAAGTACCCTGACACTTCCGTATGTAGATTTTTTGCAGTTGATAACAAAATTTGAGATCAATAAAAAAGACAGCAAAAAGTATGCAAAGATTATCGAATATATTGAAAAGCAGATGACGAAGGGAAATCTGTCCGTAAAGAAAGATATGTTGCCAGTGATCAAATATCAACCGGAGGGCAGTGAGAAAGAGCTTCCGCTGTATGTGGCATCTTCCATTGTTTCGGAGATTTCTCCGCTGCTGTTGGTGCTAAAATCCGGGATCAATTTTAATGCGATGATCATTGAAGAACCGGAAGCACATCTGCATCCAGAATTACAGCAGAAAATGGCACGATTGCTTATTAATATGATGAATCTTGGGATTCCGGTATGGATCACCACGCACAGTGATACGATTTTACAGCATATCAATAATATGATGAAATTGAAAAACCATGTGCGGAGTAGTGAACTGCAGAAAGAATATGGATACCGGAAAGAAGATCTGCTTTCCAGAGAAGATGTTCAGATGTATCAGTTTGTTCCAGACAGTAATGGAAAAACACACTTAGAAGCGTTGGAAGCAACAAAGTACGGATTCGTTGTGCCTACATTCAATAATGCCCTCGAAAAGATTGTAGAGGAAGTGTATGCATTTCAGGAGGACTGATAAATGGTAGAAGAACGGATTGCATATGGAATTGAGAAGTTTTTGGAAGAAGATTTTTTCCTTCCGGAAAATGATTCCTATTGTTTGGAGGAAAAGAGCGAATCTGGCAGAAGCGAGTTGCAGGTAACCATTCAGGGAGATAATTTATGCTGTGAAGATTATGATCACAAAGGGAAGTGTAATTTCCTTAAACGTGAAAGTCCCCTGAAATTACAAAGAAGTGTAGATCATGTGTTGCTCCAGAAAAAAGATGGAAAATGGATCTTGCATCTGATCGAAATGAAAAGTAAAGTTGATGATAAAAAGTGGCATGAGATAAAGCAAAAAACGCGTGCCAGCTATTTTAACGTCTGCGCATTGGAACGGGTGCTTGGGATACATATTGATGAGGTTGAGGTATATACAACCTATGAAACTACGGGATTTTGGCATTCGGAGCAAAGCGAAGATCCGAAAATCATTGTACCACTTCTTGGAAAACCGTTGCCACCAAAGCCGGAGAGCGAATGGGAGAATCATAGAATCAGTGTGTATGTTGGAGAAATCGTGCAGTTTCATCATCATGCCGTAAAAATGCAGCGGACAGAAGATGGGAGAAAACTGATCGGTGAACTAAACATTCAGTGATCAAAACACAAAGTAAATAAGCAGAAGCTATATTGAGAGGGTACTCACAAAGATGTGGGTACTCTTTTTTGTTTCTAAAAACACATAATTAGATCAACTTATGTCAAAAGCCAGGAATATTTATCAGAGTAATCAATGCACCATATTTGCCAAAAATATAGATGGAAAAAGGCAGGCAGTATGGTAAAATGAAAGTAACAAGCAGCGGCAGGTAAAGAGTTTTTGGAGCTTAAAAAACCGAAGCGTTTATGTGATCTATGCAAAAACCAGATTAGAAGGCCAGAACAGAAAAAGGGGGACAAGGCAGGTATGGTTATGAACAAAACAATTAAAAATGCAATGGAAGAATTGGAAGATTGGTTATCTGATCCAAGTGAATTGGGAAAGAAACCGGCGAAGATAGAATATACAAATGCATTTGCAGATGAGGACGGTATAAATTGTTTGGTTTTCAAGTATAAAAAGAATCTATTGGGGAAATGGTTATTGGGGATTGTAAGTGAATCCGGAACTTTCAGTGAAATGGGAGAATATAATCAGAAAACGGAAATTGATGATGCCAAAAGAATACTGGAAATGTTGAAGAACTATTGGAAAGAGATGGCGAAAAATTAGTAAAACAGAGAGAGGGAACATGATGAACAGGATTCCAGTATTTTATATATTTTTTTGTATATTGGCAGTCTGTTCCGTACTGATTATTGTCATGCGTTGGAAAAGATATGTGAAATATTCTAATGGAACATATAAAAATGTGGGACAGGATTTGATATTTCGGACGGAACTGTCGCGAGATGAAATAGTTCGAAAATTGAAAGTACATGATGTAAATGATACGTTGGATTATGATTTTTATGAAAAAAGTGGTGAATATTTTATTAAAGTAAAAGGTGTAAAACGCCTTGCGTTTAATGGAATATTGACTGCAGATTTCAAGGTTGACTTTTTCGAAAACACACAAAAGTATATTATTATCCATCAGTGCAATAATTTTCAAATGCTATATTCGTCAGGATATGAGGCTGAAATATTTGAGTTCATGGTGAAAAAATTAAATTGTATTCCGCAGAAATCGGTAAATAAAAATGTAGAATTGTAAAGGAGCTGGCATTATATGTTGCCACATAATAAAATAATCAAAACAACTGTTAAGGAATTTTTAGAGCCAGAAAATTTGTTTCAAATAGGAAGTTCAAGAAGTTGGGTAGATGATAATGGGTACTATTTCATTATCGTTGAATTTGCAACAAATGGTTATTCTAAAGGGGCAGGTTTGAATGCCGGAGTCTCATTTTTATGGGAATCTACAGAAAGCCTAAACAAAATGCTATCATATAACTATGGATGTGATGTTAGTACCGGTGTTGGTTATGTGGAATATAAAAACGATGATGAGGCGTTTCAGATTGTCATAGAAAAACTGGCAAAAAGTGCTTTGAAGGAAATAGACGAATATCGCAAATTTTCAGATATGGACTATGCAAAATTCTGTTTGCAGGAGCAAGTTAGTAAACTGCCAGAATATAGAAGATTCTGGGAGCTATATCATCTGGCAATGCTCTGTTTCTTGAAAGGGGATTTTGAAGAAGGAAAGGAAGTATTTGAACATTATCTGCAAAGATTAAAGGACAGTTTTTATTCTGGGGATTATTATATTGAATGGCATGAACAATTTTATAATTACTGTAGTGAGAATATTCAATGTCAGTTATCTTCAAAGGAATCTGCTCAACAAATGGTTGTTGATATGATTAACCGAAGACGAAAATCCTTTAGTGAGAAAGCATCGTATAAAAAGTTGAGTAAAGAACTGTATACATTATAAAGAGTTTGTGGCTTTAGGACAAATTACAAAAGAAAATGAAAGATTAAGCATGGGGTGTTTTTATGAATCTAAAGAATTTGGAATATATAGAAAAAAATAATCCTGTAACCAAAGAAGAAATTGATTTTGTGGAGAATCATATCAATGGCGAACTGCCAAAAGTCTACAAAGAATTTTTGCGTTATGCAAATGGGATGGTTATGAATTTGTGCGTATTATACGATACAAAAAGTATTATTGAAAATTATGAATATAATGAATTTGCAGAATATGCGCCCGGATACATAAGCATAGGAAATGATAATGGTGATCGGGAACTCATTATAAAAGCAGAAAAGGGAGCCGTACTGTGTGGATTTTTAGATGCTGCAGAAATTGGAAGCTCTGAACCAGAAGAATGGTTTAACTTTAAATCATGGGTAGAAAACGGATGTGAAATGGATGATGAGGAGGACGATACCGGATATGGAAATGTTTATATCACAAAACTGCCGGACGAAAAATTGAAATTTTTAGCAGAAACGAAAAAGATATTTGCGCTTTCAATATCAACGGGTGTTCTTTACAAACAGATAAATACCCTGCCATGTGTTATAGTGCAGCAGATTACAGAATCAAAAGCAGATATTTTGATGCAGAAGACATCGTATCCTAAATGCTATAAATTTGGAAAATAAAAATGATAATTCTGCTGCTATAGAAATTAAAAACGGTAGAGGGAGACAATGTAGGTATGGTATTGTTTGAAAAATTTAAAAAGAAGAACGAAACACACAAAGAAAGTTATTCAGAAGAACAAAAGGAATTAAAATTTATAATCCAACAAAATCAGGCTATATTTGGAAATGCTTTTTTAGGAAAAAGAGCAACAGATGCCGAAATAACACAGGCAGAACAGAAGTTAGCTTTAAAAATTCCAGATCCTTTTATATGGTTTTTAAAAGAATATGGCTGTGGTGGATATTGGTTCGACATAATGGGGTATTGTAAGAACGGGAAACCAAAATTTGTAGAAATAACATTGGAACAAAGAAAAAATGGTTTGCCAAAGAAGTATATCATTATAGAAGATTGTGATGAATTTTACTATTGTATTGATAGTGTGAGTGGAAAAATTTCATCATGGAGTCAATATGATAAAGATGGTATACGGGAGCGTTTTGATAATTTCTATGAGTTTTTTAAAGATAATTTGCAAAATGCAATGGATAATTTTTAGAAGACTGGAAGAAGCAATAGCGCATAGGGAAGCCGGAAAATATCCAATATCATCGGATATTTTGGATAAAACGATTGATGAGTTAAAAGAAATATTATCTGCTGAGAAATAAAGAGGATTGGATCGTAAGATATGGAATAAGAGAGGAATGGACCGGTGGCAACAAAAAAGAAGATAACAGATGACTGGCAGCAACTTTTTCCAGAATTAAAAAAGACAAAATTACTTGAAATGGATAACAGATTAGGACCATTGATAACAGGAATTTATTTAAAAGTAGTCAGAAATACATACTATACACCAGTTGCTTATGTACATAATTTATGCAGAGAATATTCTAGCATTACAACATCATTAGAGTGTACCAGTGAAACAATAGCGTTAGAAAAACATGAAGAAAGATATATGTTTTCGGCAGAAAGGTTAAAAAATAAATTGTTGATCCCGCTTAAAGGTGATGTCCCACTAGATAAAATTGTAGACGGATATAAACTTTTTTTGAGTAATCCAAAGAGAAAATCGTTTGAAGAATATAAAGATATTGCACTGGTGTGTGGCTGGTATGGAGAAAAGAAAATACTTGACGATATCCTTGAATATATTTGGAATAATGTGCAAAAGGATAAAAATCATCCTTTTTTTAGAAATAAAGATAGAGGAGTAGAAGGATGGTTTGAAAAAATTCGAGAGGAGTCAAGTGATTGTGAAAGGCTTCATGAAATATGTGAGAAAGAGATACAAAAGCATAAAGTAGGAAAACTGCCATATAGAAATATCATTTGAAAGAGGGGATGTTGTATTTATGATAGCACTTGAGGTATTCAAAAAAATATTAGAAGAAAATGGGGATAAGTTTCCATTATTAACGCTGGATGAATTTTTTGATGGAAATTCAGAAGAAGATTCGATTGCTCCAAACCAGTGGGAAAATGGCCGCCCAACACTGGATGAAATGTGGAAAAAGTTTCGAGAGATTGAGAAACTGCCAAATGTAGCATGGGTGCGTGTTGCGTTACATGATGATACAGAAATTGTGGAAGAGGACGGAATGGAACGTGTAAACCTTGTCGGGGATTCCGTCATAGTGTGTACAGACATGGAAGCTGATGAATTAGAAAATATTGTGGATTGCGACTGGCTGTGTTCGGATGGAGTAACAGAATCAGAACCTGCTTTGTATTATTCCTGTATACCGGAAATTCCAGAGAATTATCAATGTCTGGAAATTGTGTGGGATTAGGTTTGGATTGTGATTTATGGAAGAAGGCAAGCATAGATGAATTTTATAGATAAGGAATTGGCAGAATTTACAAATGGTGAAGATTTTGTACAGAAAATGGCGGACATTTATGAGTATCCAGAAGTAAGAGAAGAATTAGCAAATTATCCAACATGGATCAGAAATATCGTAACCGTTATTGATTATGACACAGAGCTGGCTATGGATGGTTTAGAGTTTAAAAGTTATAGAAATGTTATCGATGCTCTGACTGATATAGGGGTGACTACGGAAGCACAGGCTTTAATTGAATTGGAAGGTGACGTGTCGCAAGATGGTATAGATAGCTGTTATTCAAAACTAGCACTGAACAATGATTATGAGGCTTTCTGGGATAAGCTTTATTCGTATGCTGACAAGAACATGAAACAATAAGCAACATTTTAATAAAAAGCTTATTAGTGGAATAGTCCATGTTGTTATGAAATCAGAGAGAAAAACGGATTTTTAGAGGAGGTATGGATTTATGACGAAAGAGCAGATAATTGCTGGATTGAAAAATGCGGCAAAACCATGTGAAGAATATTATACAGAAGATGATCTGATAGCTGCTATCAACCAATATCCAGACCCTTTTGAATTAGTGGAGCCGATTTTAGAAATCATAGGTACAAATCCACTGGTCGATTTTGGAATGCCGGGGGATCTGGTTCATTTTGTAGAGCAATTTTATAAACATGGGTATGAAGAATTACTGATTTCTTCGGTAAGAAAAAATCCAACTCCACATAATATCTGGATGGTGCACCGCTGCTATAATGATATGAAAAATCCAAAGCGTGAAATGTTTGCTGAACTTATGCGCGATTTGAAAAATGATAGTTCTGTTTCAACGGAGATCAAAAACAGTATTGATGAATTTGATTGGGAATAAAGTAAATTACATAAAGTTATAACATATGGAAAAATCCATACCGAAAGGGTACTCACAAAGATGTGGGTACTTTTTTAGTTTCCGAAAAAATAGAATCGGCGTATATAAAAAGCATAAGTTATCACATTCTTTAACAAAGAATCTTCACAGATAGGCAGCAGCCTATGTCACAAGAGCAGGAATTTCTACCTGCAGTAATCAAAGGCAAAATAAAAGAGAAAGATTGGATCGAAAGCGGAGGAGAAAAGTAAACATAAGTTGAGATAAGGGAAGAAACCGATACCTGACAGGGCATAGTAAGCACTGCCAGTGTCGGTTTTTTCTTTTTCCCAAAATGCAAAGTCACTGAAAAAATGTAGCAATATGTGTGACAGTGGCTTATAATATGGTGATAAGTACGAGAGAGAAAGAGGTTTCAACGTGGCAAAATTGTATTTTCGCTATGGGGCAATGGGCAGCTCAAAGTCTGTCAAGCAAGTCGACAGGCAGTGTATTAAAATTAGGTGGATGTAATTGAAGAAAAAATATGATATCATGTGAGAACAAATCGGGATTTGTAAAGGAGGAATATACTATGAATATAGGGTTTTGGCTATGTGGAGTTTTGGTTATTCCATTTGTGATTATAGGAGTGTTATTTGCAATATTTAAAGAAAAAGCGGCTAAATTTGTTTCGGGATTTAATTCATTACCGAAAGAAGAACAGGCATTGTATGATAAAGCTCATATTTCTCGTGATATAAAAAATCAGTGTTTTACATGGGCTGGCATAATGTTAGTAGGAGCAGTGTTGTCTTATTTTTTAACACCATATATGGCTATTCCGGCTTTTATTATTTGGCTCGTTTTATTTTTCAAAGAGGTTCACTTTGACACGCACAAAGCATTTGAAAAATATTTATTAAAATAACTTCCAGATGATAAAGCAGAAGTATAGGGTTTGATTCATATGATTTCAGTAAAAAAACAGAGAATTGCTGCTATTATGGTTTTAAGTTCCATCATGCTGATTTTACTTTTGTCGCTAAATTTCCGAATCTGGAGTGGATATTATGCAGAAGGGGATTTGGAAAGTATAGTCATACAGCAGATGGAATGTTTGGAAAAGTCAAATAGTGAAAACGATATAAGCGAAAGTATATGTTTGCATTTCTATGAGTGTATATGTTTCGGTGGAATAGAAATAATGGTGCTCTGGGTATATGATGGCTTTAAATACCTCGGACAAGGTGAGTTTTCTTTCAGACCGGGAGTTACCCTTTGCAGTCTATCGGTTCGGATGGATGATTAAATACTTCTGATAATCAAATTTAAAATTTATTATCAGGAGGAATTTCGATGTATGTATTAAATGCAAATCATATTTCAAAAAGTTATAAAACCGCAGGAGAAACTATGCGGATTTTGCAGAATGTGAATCTGCAAGTTATGAAAGGAGAAATGGTTGCTATTATGGGACCATCCGGCAGTGGAAAGACTACTCTGCTCCATGTGCTGACCGGAGTTGACACACCGGACGATGGAGAAACCGTAATAGGAGGAGAAACGTTTTCACAGCTTACGGAAGAAGAGAAGGCATTTTTTCGCAGAAAGCATATGGGAATGATTTTTCAGGATTTCCAGCTTTTGGAGAGTTTGACGGTAAAAGAAAATATATTGTTACCACTCATTCTTGAACGAAAAGAAGCAAACATCCAGCAAGAGCGTTTTTCAAGAATAGCGGATGTGCTCGGCATTGAAAAATTAGCTGACAAAGGAATTACGGAAATATCGGGAGGTCAGAAACAGAGAGTTGCGATTGGCAGGGCGCTGATCAATGAACCGGATATTATTTTTGGAGATGAGCCAACAGGAAGCCTTGACCGAAAGACCACCGGGGATGTGATGCGATGTATGAAACAGATGAATCAACGGTCTGGCATCAGCTCTCTGCTTGTGACACATGATGCTTATACGGCATCCTTTTGTGACCGGGTACTTTTTCTACAGGATGGGAATCTGGCAAAAGAAGTAAAGAAAGAGAACACTGCCGATAATTTCAGAGAAGATATATGGAAAACGCTGTGCGGTTTGGGAGGTGGAAAAGATGACCTTTTTTGATATTTCCCGAAAGATGCTGAAAGCTGGTTTTTACAAATATCGATTGTACTTTCTATGCAATTTATCTGCAACGGCATTATTCTGTTGTTTTGCAGTTATTTCCACAAACAGGACGTTTATGAATGCGTCGATTGTAAATTCATCAATATCCAATAACATTTATCTTCCATTTTTTCTGTCTGCAGTGTTTCTGGTTTTTTTTCTTCCTGTTTCGTGTCAGGCATTTCTGGCATCAAGAAAACAGGAATACGGCGTGATGTTTTCTCTTGGCATGAGCCGGAAGGAAGCGTTTAGAAACTTACTTTTTGAAAATGTGATCATATCCGTGCTGGCATTAGCAATAGCACTTGTGGCAGGAACTGTGCTGTCATTTTTATTTTTTTCCGTTATCATTTATGCAATAGATGTTCACGGAGTGCAATGGCAGTTTTGCCCGGAAGCATATAAGCTTACAGCAGTTCTATATACAGTAGTGGTGGCAGTTGCTTTTATCCTGAATGCCGGGAGACTTATGCTGGATAAAATAGGAACCCTGCTAAAAGCACAATATCGGGCAGAAAAAACAGGAAAGATCAGTACGTTCTTATGCAGACTTGCACCCAACTACATGAGGTTTCATCTGGTGGAATGGTCATTTGTCCGCAGACACAAGAAAGAATGGGGATGTAGGTATGTTTTAGCCTCTCTCATAATAGCGGTATCTGTTATGCTTACGGGGGTATGTGTGACTTTATATCCGGCTTTTCTACAGGATGCAAAAAGTTATTCTCCCTATGACATGGTGTACTCAGAAATCTATGGAATGAATCAGGTTTCAGTACAGGATGTCCTTCATATATTGGAGAAAAATGGTGTTACTGTAGAACAGGTCATTCAGCTTCCCTATATCAGAGATGATGTTTTTAATTACCTTCCTGTGACAGAAATAAACCGGGATTTTGGATGTGATTATCAGATTCAGGAAGGCGAGTTTTTGAATTTGTTTCAGTACAATCTGGAAGATGGGTATGAACATAACATACAGCCAGTATCTACTGTAACGATTTCCGGGGACAGAAAACTGCAGTCTGTTGGAACAGATGTAAAGATACTGTTTAATCAAAATCCGACCTTTGCAGATAAAACACTGATCATCAACGATTCTGATTTCGAAAAATTAAGTGCAGATATAACAGGTAGTGCTGGTATCGCAAACTTGTTTCAGTTTCAGAATTGGGAAGATTCTTATGCGGGAGTATGTGAAGTAAAAGAATATCTGCAGGAAAGCAATCAGTTGAATGAAGATGAGCAGACATATTATGAATTGTCTTCGAAAGTGGAGAAATACCAGGATGCAAAGAAATCAGGACAATTTTTATTATTTTTGATGGCATTTGTGATAGGGCTTATGATAATGGCTGAGTTTCTGTTAATTCATTCACGTATCCAGGCAGAGAAGGAAGAAAATAGCAGGGTCATTTGTAGTTTGCGAATGTTGGGAATGATAGACAAGGAAATGGTAAAGTGCCTATGCTATAAGAATTTTCTAAGATTTATACCGCCATCGGTTGTGGGAACAATCCTTTCTTTCCTGCCATCTTATTATCTGAATGAGAGTTATGGAATGGGGACGAATGGAATTCTGGCAGGAATCGTATTTGGAGTGATTTTGACAGTCGGAATATTCGTAGTGATACGCAGGTATTCTGAAAAAGAAGAAAAACTTTATGAAAGCGGTTTTATAATACAAGGAAGAGGATTTTTTGATTATAGATAAGTAGAAAAAGATTCAAATCCTGTGTATAATTAAAAGATAAAGATAGAGACAACTCGGAAGTTATAAAGGAGAAACACTATGGGATTATTTGGTAAAAGCAAAAAAGAGCGTGAAAAAGAGTATATGAACAGATTAGATGTTCCATTATGTTTAAAAGAAGACTTTGAATTGATTATTGATGATGTATTTACAATTATGGGGGTTGGAACAGTTGCCACAGGAAACATATCAACAGGAATGTGTAGAGAAGGAGAAAATGCGTGTGTTTATAAAACAAATGGAGGTGTATTAGAGACTATAATTACTACCATCGATATACATACAAAAGAACGAAAATCAAATGGTTGTGGATATAAAACAGAACATGTTGGACTTGGGTTAAGAGGAGTTTCTAAGGAACAATTAGAAAAAGGAGATAGAGTGATTGTAAAGAATGCCAATATGTATGGAATGTAATTACAAATTCCGGTTGAACAAAATCGCTGCGCGATGGCCTGCCAAGGCTGTGGCGCAGCTTTCTTTTTCTCAATAATAAAATAGGCAATGACAATTCTTACCAGTATTTGATATTGTAAAGTTACCACACAAAACAATTCAATACAGAAAGACACCACTGCCTATGAAAAGAATACCATTTGACCGCTTTTCTGACAAGCGGTTTTATTATGCTAATGCATCTCCATGTAAGCAGGGTTTTTCATTAACTACTGATTTTACATGGAGGATTTTATTATGTAGGAAGGATAAAGAAGTTGCAGAGATGATATAATGAATCGAAAAGAGTTAGAAGAATATATACGAAGCAATTATAGTGCAGAGCCCGATCATCCGTGGGTAAAATATCCGAATTACATAGTTTTCCGACATCAGAGCAATAAAAAATGGTTTGCGATTATTATGGATGTCCCCAAAAATAAACTAGGTTTACAGGAAAACGATATTTTGGATGTGGTTAATTTTAAATGACAGCATCTAAAATTCACAGGAAGAAAATGTGAGAAATTATATATTTGTCGAAATATAATAGTTAACCCTTCCAGACTAAATTATAGAATGGAAGGGTTAAAAGCATATGTTTAAGCTTTAGATAAACAGCTCATTTTCTTTTTCAACTGAGCAGGTTTTTTTGAGTGCAGCGGCAGCGACCGAAGTCATAAGCTGGCTGACCTTTCTTGCATGAACTGGGCATATGGACACGCACCTCATACAGGAGATACATTTGCTTTTGTCGGAGAGCTTCAGTTGATCTGCAGAGATAGCTCCGGATGGACATTTTTGTGCGCATAGACCGCAAGCAGTACAGGTGGCATTTGCTTTAGGAATCATTCCGACTCCTGCTTTTTTGTACGGTTTGTTGCCGGGAACTACAGGTGTTGATAATGCGCCAGAAGCAGCTTTTTCAAGAATTCGATCACCAAATTCAGCGAGTTCTTTATAATCATTCAAATTAGGTCTTCCAGCTGCGTATTTGCGGATGATAGAGTGTTCTGCTACGGCTGAGATAGCTGTAATCACCTGGAATCCGGCTGTTTGTGCGTAATCCTGCATCTGCAACAGGGTATCCTCGTAAGCACGGTTGCCATATACTGCGGTAACAACACACATTGCACCGTTTCCTTTGAGCATAGAAAGCCTTTCTAAGGCAAGACTGGGTGCTACACCACCAAAAGACGGCATCGCAATCAGGACCAGCGAATCTTTTTCAAAAGAAATTTTAGCGTAATCAGTATCCAGAAGAGTCAGATCGATTGTTTCGATTTGTTTCCAGTTTTTCGTGATTGCATTTGCAACCTTTTCTGTTCCACCAGTTGGACTGAAAATAATCCTATAATATTTCATTTTATTCCTCCTTTGGTGTAAAAAATAAAACTACATCACGGGTTCAGTATAACAGCTACATGGTGTAGTGTCAATATTTACAGCAGATGAGTGCTATGATAAAATGGGAATGAAAAAACGGAGGATTGATTTTATGCATATCAGTAATAAGTGTTCGATTGCAGTTCATTGCCTGGTATTTATAAATGAATATGGAAAAGAAAAGAAAGTGACAAGTGAACTGCTATCCCTATCAACTGGATGTAATCCAGTTACTATCAGAAACATTATCAGTGCGCTGAAGAAAGACGGAATCATAGATGTAAAACCTGGAACAGGTGGCACAACGCTGGCAGTTCCGCTTCAGGATATTTCGCTCTATAGTATTTGTTCCTCCGTAGATCCTCAAGCAATTGATAAAATGATAGGTATTCATTCCAAACCATCTCCTTTTTGTCCAGTTGGTAGAAATATTAGAAATGTACTTGATCAAACATATGACATGCTAAAAGAAAACCTTATATCCAGCATGAAAAACATCTCAATGGAAAAAATTGTGTCAGACTATCATTCACTGCTTGACAGAGATAGTTGATTGTCTAAGTAATTCGACAGATTCCAGTTTATTGGGAAGTCGCAGAGAACGAAAAATCGGAATTTACAGGAAGTGTGACAAGAAAGCCAAAACGGTATACTGGGAAAAAAAGATTAAGAAAAGAATAAAGAGCTGGTTTTAATTGTAAAATTTATGGGGAACTAACATCAGCTTATTGACATAAATTTAAAAATAAGTATAATAATAGTTGAGTAGTTGTTCAACTATTATTATTTGGAGGTGAATATATGTCAAAAACGTCTTATATTTGTAATTGCGATGTAATTCATGAGGATATTGTGAATGATGTGAAATCCAAGATGCAGCCAAAAGATGATTATATCCAGTTGGCTTCTTTGTTTAAGCTATTTGGAGATGGAACTAGAGTACAAATCTTACACGCTCTAGAACAGAGTGAGATGTGTGTATGTGATCTTGCAGTGCTACTGGGGGTAACAAAATCTGCAATTTCGCATCAGTTAAAGGCATTACGCCTAGCGAATCTGGTAAAATTCCGTAAAGAAGCACAGATAGTTTACTACTCGCTGGCAGATGATCATGTGAAAGAGATTATTGACAAGGGATTTGAGCATCTTTGGCAGAAATAATATTTTTTAATATTATAGTTGAGTAATTGAACAATTAAACAAATTATAAGGAGATTATCATGAAACGCATATTTCTATTAAAAGGGTTGGACTGTCCAAATTGTTCCGCAAAAATTGAAAAAGAAGTCGGAGAGTTGGATGGAGTGCAATCCTCAGTGGTAAATCTGATGAAGCAGACGCTTACAATCAATGTTACTCAGACAGCCGCAGATACGATAGCCAGTCAGATTGAAACGATTGTTCATAGTCATGAGCCAGATGTGGAAGTTCAGGAAGAAACCGTTATGAATGTTACAAAGAGTTATTCGTTAAAAGGATTGGATTGTCCGAATTGTTCTGCAAAAATTGAAAAAGAAGTCGGAGAATTGGATGGAGTACAATCCTCAGTTGTAAATTTGATGAAGCAGACGCTGACAATCAATGTTGCTCCAGTTGCCGCAAATACAATAGCCAGTCAGATTGAAACGATTGTCCACAGCCATGAGCCAGATGTAGAAGTTTCCGAAATTGCACAGGAATACTATATACCTGCAAAAAAACAGGATACCAATACATCCTATAACAATGAGGACAAGAAGTTGACGATTCGTTTAGCGATTGGCGCAGCAATCTATGGTATTGGTATGGCATTGACAGTTTTTGCGAAAGTGCCACTGCCTGTCGAGTTAGTTTTTCTCATTGTCTCCTATATTATTCTTGGCGGGGATGTTGTATGGCAAGCTGTGAGGAATATTTCAAAGGGACGAGTGTTTGATGAACATTTCCTGATGAGCGTTTCTACGATTGGTGCTTTTGTCATTGGTGAATATCCGGAAGCAGTTGCTGTTATGCTGTTCTATCAAGTTGGTGAATTTTTCCAGTCATTGGCTGTTGAGCGTTCCAGAAAATCTATATCAGATTTAATGGATATACGTCCGGATTGTGCTACAGTCAGAAGGAACGGAGAATTGATTACCATATCTCCTGAAAGTGTTGCCATTGGTGAGATTATTATTGTAAAGCCTGGTGAAAAAATCCCATTAGACGGTGTGGTATTGGATGGAGATTCTATGCTGGATACAAGGGCTTTAACTGGAGAATCGGTTCCGAGAAGCGTTCATAAAGGAGACGAAGCACTTTCCGGTTGTATGAATCAGACGGGTGTTTTAACGATTAAGACAACGAAAGCATTTGGTGAATCTACTGCTTCAAAGATTATTGATCTTGTGGAGAATGCGTCCAGTAGAAAAGCACCAACAGAAAATTTCATTACTACATTTGCACGTTATTACACTCCTGTTGTTGTAATCTTAGCAGCTATTCTGGCAATTCTGCCACCGATCCTTCTTGGTGGAGGTTGGACAGAGTGGATTCGCAGAGGATTTGTTTTCCTTGTGGTATCTTGCCCATGTGCATTGGTCATTTCAATCCCGCTGACTTTCTTCGGAGGTATTGGTGCGGCATCTAAACGAGGTGTTCTTGTAAAAGGAAGTAATTATTTAGAGGCGCTTAATAATGTCAGCATTATTGTGTTCGATAAAACTGGAACACTTACAAAGGGTGTTTTCAATGTGACTGATATTCTGCCTGCAAATGGATTTTCAAAAGAACAGGTTCTGGAGTATGCGGCCCAGGCAGAGAGCTTTTCTAACCATCCTATTGCAAAATCCATTCTCTCTGCTTATGGAAAAGAAATTGACCAATCAGTTATCTCTGATTACAAGGAAATTTCCGGATATGGAATCAGTGCCATGGCAGGAAAGAAGAAAGTTTATGCTGGCAATACGAAACTTATGGATTCAGAGCATGTGGAGTACACAGCCTGTGAAAAAGTTGGTACAAAGGTTTATGTAGCAGTAGATGGTCAATATGCCGGATGCATTTTGATAACAGATGAAGTGAAGCCGGACAGTAAAAAAGCAATTTCTGACCTGAAACATATCGGCGTGGAAAAAACAGTCATGCTTACCGGTGATGATGAAAAAATAGGGAAGTCTGTTGCAGAAGAATTGCAGTTGGATGAATATTATGCACAGCTGCTTCCTGACCAAAAAGTGGAAAAGGTTGAGCTTTTAGACAGTAAAAAGAGACCGGGAAGCAAATTGACTTTTGTTGGTGATGGTATCAATGACGCTCCTGTCCTTGCCCGTGCAGATGTTGGTATTGCAATGGGTGGGCTTGGTTCGGATGCGGCCATTGAAGCAGCAGATGTAGTTCTGATGACAGATGAACCGTCTAAGCTGGTGGACGCGATTGAAGTAGCAAAAGCGACAAAACAGATTGTCATGCAGAATATAGTGATTGCTCTTGGGATTAAGAGTGTGTTCCTGATTCTTGGCGCTCTTGGTATTGCGGGAATGTGGGAAGCTGTATTTGGTGATGTAGGCGTTACCATAATTGCTGTTTTGAACGCAATGAGAATTTTGAAAAAATAGGAAATGAGGTGGGAATGTGAAACGAAAACTGATTCTGTTAGTTGTTACGATTGTTTTTCTTGTAGGTTTTGGTGTCATTTTACATTCACCGCCTTCTATGATTGATGCAGTCACAGGAGCAACACCGAAGTCAAAAAAGGCGGCTCAAGCCTCCGCACAGTTGGAAGGCTCTTATGTTCTCGGTATTAATATGATGTCAGATGGTCTCGACAACGAGAACACCCGGAATAAATTAAAAGAATTGGCACTGGACGATTCGGAAACAAATGAAACAGATCTCATGAAAACGGACATTAGTTTTCGGTTATATGTATCTGAGACGGATTATCCGCTTGTCAGTTATGCTAAGAAACTCTGTGACAGGTTGAAACAGGCCGGTTTTTCCGTAGATCTGAAAGAGTACAGTAACACAATGATGTTATCAAGAGTGGTAAGTGGAAAGTATGATGTATTCCTGGCATCGGATGATTTTATTGACGTTACAACGCTAACACAGATGGACTATATGATCATGGACAGCGAAGAAATGAGGTGAGCGGGAATTTATGAGAAAATGGAATACGATTTTGTCTGTTTTAATGCTTCTCATTTTTATGATTCATGGAATCATGGGCAGCTTTATGCTGAACGGAGTTGGAAGTAGTGCAGGGAAACTTCTTGCATGGATTGGTGTTGGTATTCTTGTTGTGCATACGGTGATTGGTGTCATCCTGACAGTTCAGAGTTTACAGACAGCGAAGCAATCAGGAAAAATGTATCTGAAACAAAACGTCATATTTTGGGCGAGACGAGCCAGTGGGATGGCAATACTGATTCTGCTGTTATTCCATATTGGCTTGTTTGGAAAGGTGCAGAATGGGACATATATTTTGTTCCCTTTTACAACGGTAAAGATGGTAACTCAGCTTTTGTTCGTAGCGGCAATCTTTGTTCATATTTTTATCAATATCCGCCCATTGCTCGTATCACTGGGAATCATCAGTTATAAAGAACGAAGGAGTGATATTTATTTGATCCTTTCGGTGCTTCTTCTTTTTATAGCGGGAGCGGTTATTTTATATTATATTGGGTGGCAATATCTATGAGTAAGACAATTATTATTATAGGTGCTGGACTGGCAGGACTTTCAGCGGCTTTGCAGGCAGCGGAAAATGGATGCAATGTAAAACTGGTTTCCTCCCTTCCGTCAGAGCGGGCACAGTCTGTTATGGCGGAGGGCGGTATCAACGCAGCTTTGAATACAAAAGATGAAAACGACAGTCCCGAAGAACATTTTACAGATACAATAAAGGCAGCATGTGGTCTGGCTGATCCAAATGCAGTTTGGGGAATGACACAGGCAGCACCGGAGCTGGTGCACTGGCTGCTAAAACTTGGAGTTAAATTTAACATGAGTGGCTATGATGATGTGGATCTGCGGAATTTTGGCGGGCAGAAAAAGAAACGGACTGCTTTTGCACAGAGCGATACCGGGAAGCAGATCATGACAGCTATGATAGACGCTGTTCGCAGGAAAGAAGCATCTGGTATGGTAGAACGGTTCAGCCATCATTCTTTCCTAACACTTCGTCTGTGTGGCAATATTTGTTGTGGCTGCGTAATCAGGGATGAATACAGTCAGGAGACTGTGGAATTACCGGGGGATGCGGTTATTGTTGCCACCGGTGGTATGCACGGATTGTTTGGGAATACAACGGGTTCGCTGAGCAATACAGGAGAAGTCACCGCAGAATTGTTCCGGCTTGGTGTTCCTCTGGCAAATGGCGAGATGATCCAGTATCATCCGACAACTGTGAAATGTGGTGGAAAACGCATGCTCATCAGCGAGGCGGCCAGAGGGGAAGGTGGCAGGTTGTTTGCCATGAAAGATGGAAAACAATGGTATTTCATGGAGGAAAAATACCCGGAGCTTGGAAATCTGATGCCACGAGATATTACCGCCAGAGAGATATGGAAGGTCAGCCATGAATCAGAGGTATTTCTTGACATGACGGAAATATCGGAGGAGATTATTTCAAATAAGCTATCTGGTCTGGCAGACGATTGTATGACCTATCTGCATAAAGATATACGAAAGGAACCGGTGTCTGTTTTACCGGGAATTCACTATTTTATGGGAGGCATTCTGGTGGATGAGCAGCACAGAACGCCGATTCAGAATCTTTGCGCTGCCGGAGAATGCTGTGCCCAATATCATGGTGCCAACCGCCTTGGTGGAAATTCTCTGTTAGGAGCGTTATACGGAGGACGTGTTGCGGCAAAATCAGCATGCGAACAGGCAGATGTAGTAGATCTATCTTGTACGACACAGATAGATTTTCCACCAGCGTCTCAAATTTCAGAAATAAAGCAATTAAACAAAGTGATGCAGGAGACTATGGGCGTTGTCAGAAATGAGAATACGTTGTTAAATGGGATTCAAACGGTACAAGCGCTGACAGGAAATCTTCCATTGCTTGGCATGGCAGTTCTAAAGAGTGCTCTTGCAAGAAAAGAAAGCCGTGGTGCACACTGGCGGGAGGATTATCCGAAGAGCAATGACGATGATTACCTTAAAACAACGGTAGCCAGATTTGATGGAAAGCAGATACAGATTTCCTTTGTACCTGTTCCAGAAAGGCGGTGATTCACTTGGTATATAAAATAAGAATCAGGCGGCAGGAGAGTCAGAAATCAGACAGTTATTGGCAGGAATTTGAGTATGACGGAAGCAAAAGCAGCTCTGTTGCCACTGTTCTAAAGGAATTGAACAGTAGAACCCCTTTGAAAGATAACTCAGGAAATATAGTTACTCCAATCAGCTGGGAATGTAGCTGTATGGTGCGAAAATGTGGGGCTTGCGCCATGCTGATTAACGAACGTCCGAGGTTGGCATGCTCTACATTTCTACATACGTTAAAAGGTTCTACAATCATCTTGGAACCTTTAAGCAAATTTCCGCTTGTAAGAGATTTGACCGTTGACCGGTCAAATCTGTTTGAAAATTTGAAAAAACTGAACCTTTGGCTTGAAAGTGAAGCTTATATGAGTTCGTGGACACATGAACCGAGATACCAGTCGGCACGCTGTCTGATGTGTGGCTGTTGCCTTGAAGTGTGTCCTAACTTCTCTGCAAATGGGGCTTTCGCAGGCACTGTTGCTGCAGTCAACGCATTTCGGATTCTGAATGAAGAACAGGAAAGCACTCATTTGAATGAGATTTCTGCTGAATATAAGAAGAGATTTTTTGAAGGATGCGGGAAGTCGTTATCTTGTCATGATATTTGTCCGATTGGTCTGCCTGTGGAAGAACTGCTTGTAAGGTCGAATGCAGCGGCTGTTTGGGGTAAATAAAATGGATGATAAAAGCTATAATGAATGTATGAAGAGAATCAAAAACTTGATTCTCTTTTTTAAAATACATACATTTACAAATATCTATGTATATATCATATTGAACATAGACAATGATCAATGTGAGGTGTCAATATGAATGCAATGGATGTGGCTTTGATATGCAAGGCTTTGGGCGATGCGAACCGGCTGGAAATTGTACAGATGCTGTCGGATGGAGAAAAGTGCGGGTGTAAACTTTTGGAAAGATTTGAAATTACCCAGCCAACTTTATCCCATCATATGAAGATATTGGTAGGATGCGGCCTTGTGAATGATCGTAAGGAAGGAAAATGGCATCACTATTCTTTGAATTGTGGGACATTGATGAATTACAAACACTTTATAGAATCCCTTACTTGCCTTGGATGCGGTGACGGGGATTGTTGTAAATAATTTAAGGAGAGCAGATATCATGAAAAAAGAATCAAATTCAGGAGATTCCTCGTTGGTCATGCCCTTTGCTTCTGGCACAATACTTTCAAAGACTGCGCCCCGGACGATAAGGCGGTGGCTGCGCGTTCTGCGTTCCTCTTTGAATAGCTTCTGACGCAACATCTTTTCCCGATTTTCAAACTGCCGGATTTTCTTCTTTTCCCCCCTCAATCTCGGCTTGCAGCTCCTCGCGGGTTTTCTCTCTTGGCTTTGTCATGGGTGGTCGCTCCTTTCTGCTCATAGGCATAGAAAAAGGACAGTCGATTTTCTCGACTGTCCTCTCGGATTGGTTATGTAATTGTAAAATGTTATTTTTCATTAAACTTTTGAATATCTCCGTAATCTTTAAGCTCACTATTTTCAAAAGCTTGTTGTAAATTATCGCTATCCAAAAACAACACATTTCCACTTGAGGTCAAGGGCAACATACAAGAATCAGCTTTCAGTATTTCCGCCGGATTGTCTATTAGCATAACCAGAGGATTTTTTGCTTCTATCGGCTTCGCTGATCCAAGAGTTACATTTACAGGAAATGCAAGCAGACCGCCACCTTCGTATTCGTATAACCCTGTTCCTTCTGGCAATACACTTCCGTCGTTTGTCAATATCGGCATTTGACTGTCTAAAAACTCTTGCATACTTTTTGATAAGCTGCTATATTCTATGGGTTTTAATTTGCCAGAATCGCCAAAGTTTTCAATCCATTTGGGATTTGTAAACACCAAATGGTCATAATCTCCCAGCACGGCAGAAAGTTCAATAGCGCTATCTACTACATAGGAGAGGAGCAAATTGTCCTCTTGGTCAGATAGCAAATTGCTTCCAGCAGTTATCAGTTCTTCATCTTCGCATACTGTATCTATGTCAGTATATTCTATATAGCTAATTCCGGTCATGTCATATTCGGAAAGCTTATTTGTATTTCCGCACCCGGTTAAACTAATCACAAGTGCTAATGCAGACATGATTATAATGTTGTTATATTTCATAGATTCCTCCATTTTCTGTTTGTTGCCCATTAATTAAAGAAGTATAACACAAACTTATGAACAAATCCACATCATTTCAGCCTGTCGGCAGCATCGTGTTCTCTGGCATACTCCCACGCCGCCTCTCGGCGTTCTTCACTGTATGAGGCGGTCAGATGGAAAGAGAAAACGTCAAGATATAACTGGGCATATTCTAATGGCTCATCAATGGCAAGTGCGTTTAATGTGCACAATCCGATCCGGGAGTGGTCTTTAAGTTCTTCTCAGCTTCCTAACAGTCAATGCGAAGCGTATAACCATCAATGCTGTTCCTGTGTGGATTGTATTCTGCAAATATTTTTATCATCGTATCGAATCTCCTTATCATTCAATCAAGAGGAAGCATTAGAAAAAGCATCTACGTTGTTGGAGCAGTTGTATGGGATTGATACGGATACGCTTGCAGTCGAAACAGAATATGATCAGGCATTAGACGGAAATGGAGAGATATTTACAACAGATCATATTACTTATCGGGATGAAGCGGCAGGTATTTCCTATATGGTATCCGTAAATCTGCAGAATGGAGAAATAAAGACTGTTTCAGCAGAAAAAGACACTGGTTCAAATTATTCCAAAGAAATAGCGGAAAATGCAGCACAGTACCAGGGACTTTCTTTGGATGCAGAGAAGATGGCGCATGCATACATGGGAGAAAATGCTGTGTGGACTGCAAAACAGATCGAATATATGCGAGATGAAAAGCAGATGCTTGGAACAGATAATAGCAGACGTAAAGTAGTAAAAAACATTATATGAAAATACGACAAAAAGTGGCAGGAGATAAAAAACTTCTGTCACTTTTATTGTCGAATAAGCGTTAAGTTTCCTCCCAGTTCAAATCAACGTATATATCTATTAAGAGTCAATAATACATTCGATACAGAATGATTCAGTCAGGAGCGATGTCAGTTGCAGACAATAAGCTCAGTCAGTTAGAAGCAAGGTTCTCTTGCAAACAAACCCATGTGGATATAACAGGAGCAATTCTGTTCATATTAAAAAGAAAATATTCGGATATCGGAAAGCAGGGCATCATGCTCTGCTTTTTCGTATTCCCCAAAAGAAGGAGGAACAGAAAAAATGAAGATCACAATTCAAAATGGCGAGCTGGAGCAGAAAGTTGGCATTGCGCTCAAAGGTGTAAATGGCAGGAATAGCACAAAGCCAATCTTAAAATGCATCATCATCAAAGCGAAAGAGGATGAAATCCTGCTGGAAGCTACCAACCTGGAGATTGGATTACGGGTGAAGATAGACGGAACGGTAGAAGAGGAAGGATGCTGTGCGATTGATGGAAAATCACTGGCAGACATTTCCAGAAAAATGCCTGACGGTGATGTGGTAATTCAATCGGATGAAAAAACGGCTGTGATATCCGGGAAAAAGGTGAAGATCAAACTGCCAGTCAGCGATGTCGAGAGCTTTCCAGGACTTCCGGATCTGACAGAAATGAAAGTGAGTTGCAGCGTTTTACAGGGAGCGTTGAAAGATGCCTTAAATGGTGTACTATTTTCGATTGCAGTTACAGAAGTAAATCAAATGCTGTCGGTGGTACATGTTAAGTGTGAGGAAGGGCAGATGCGTCTGACCGGACTGGATGGTCATCGGATCGCAATCCGGGCGCTGGAGGTACAGACCGAGGAAATGGAATTAAATCTTCCGGGAATCCCATTAAAAGAGATCGCCAAGCTGTTAAATAGTGAGGAGCAGAAAGTAGATCTGTGTGTGACGGAGCATCTGGCTTGCTTTCTGATGCCAGATGTCTGGGCATCTATGCGGCTGGTTGAGGGAAAATATTTTGATCTTTCTGCATTCCTGCAGGATAAGACAAACAGGAATATCAGAATCGATAAGACACAGTTAAAAGACAGTGTTTCCAGGGCGTTACTGCTGTTGGCAGATAAGGTGCAAAAGCCATTGGTCGTACAGGTTGCGGAGAATAAAGTGACACTGGAAGCTGCGACCACAGCAGGGGAAATGTCAGAGTCAATCAATGCCGTAAGGGAACAAGTTTCAAGGACTGGATGTGTCCGGATTCTATGGAATTTGAACGTGACCATTTTAAAATCGGTGACAGGTACGGAAGAGTCCTGTATATGCAGGATTATGCAAGTTATGTCAAAGATGACATGATTTCAGAACTGTGTGACTTCAGCCGGAATCTGATGTTGTCGATTGACATCCTGCCAGTCCCTACGGATGAAGCAGTAAGGGAAATCCAGAACCGACTGCTTGGTGTGGAAACAAATGTGACCAACTGGCAGAGAAGACAGAATGCAAACAATAACTTTTCTGCCATCGTCCCATACGATATGGAGTTGCAGAGGAAAGAGACAAAAGAAATGCTCGATGATCTGACAACCAGAGACCAACGGATGATGTTTGGAATTCTGACGATGGTACATCTGGCAGACAGTAAAAAACAGCTGGATTCCGATACAGAACTGCTCCTGTCGGTGGCAAGAAAGCATCTGTGCCAGATGTCAACACTGAAGTGGCAGCAAGTGGACGGACTGAATACAGTGCTCCCGTATGGACTGCGTAAGATCAATGCGCTGCGTACACTGACAACGGAATCTACGGCTGTTTTAATTCCGTTCCATACACAGGAAATCCTGCAGCCGGGAGGCATCTATTACGGGCAGAATGCAGTCAGTAAGAATCTGTTGGTAGCCGACCGGAAGAAACTGATGAATGGAAACAGTTTCCGATTAGGTGTCAGTGGATCAGGAAAGAGTTTCTCGGCAAAAGAAGAGATCGTGCATCTGGCATTGAGTACCGATGATGATATCCTGATCCTTGACCCGGAGTCCGAATTTACAAAATTAGTAGAGGCTCTGGGCGGACAGGTTGTAAAAGTATCTGCGACATCAGACAATCACCTGAATGCAATGGATATGGACGCAGCCTACGGCAATGAAAAGAATCCACTGATTGAAAAATCGGAGTTTATCCTGTCTGTGTTCGAGCAGTTGGTTGGAGCAGGAAATCTGTCGGCAAAAGAAAAGTCGATTCTGGACCGCTGTGCTGCAGATGTGTACCGGGATTATATCCGAAGTGGTTATACCGGAGAAGTTCCGACATTGAAAGATATGTACCGACAGCTGATGTTACAGCCGGAAGAAGAGGCAAGAGGACTGGCATTATCATCTGAACTTTTTATCAATGGAAGCCTGAACACCTTTGCACAGCCGACCAATGTGAATAAGAAGAACAGGATCATGGATTATGACATCCGAGAACTGGGGGAACAGCTGATGCCGCTTGGAATGCTGGTTACCTTAGACAGTATTTTCAACAGGGTAATTCAGAACTGGAAAGAAGGAAAAACGACATGGATATTTGCCGATGAGTTCTATCTGTTATTCCGCTATGAATACAGTGCAAATTTCTTCTACCGACTTTATAAGAGAATCAGAAAATACAATGGATTCGTGACAGGTTTAACCCAAAATGTTGAGGAACTTCTGAAATCGGACACTGCAAGACTGATGTTGGCAAACAGTGAGTTTTTGATTCTTTTGAATCAGGCAAGTACAGACAGGGAAGAACTGGCAGCTCTTTTGAATATTTCCGAAAACCAACTGTCCTATATTACAAATGTATCGGTTGGTAGTGGTCTGATCCGTTGCTCTGGAAATATCGTACCATTTGAGAATACGTTCCCAAAGAATACAGACCTTTATAAACTAATGACAACAAAACCGGGAGAATCATAATGAAGAAAAAAGAAGAAGTAACGATAACTTTTTATGCTGCAGAGTGCGGTGAGTTCCATGATTTAGGAGAATATACAAAATGCAGAACGTTGGAAGAGGCATATAAAAAGTACCAGAAATATTGTAGAACATCTGCCAATATGTGTCCGGCTATTGAGTTTTCTATCCATGATCCGTACTCTATTTATTCGGATATGGAATATCCATTGCCGTTGTCATCAAAAGACAGGGGTGATTTGGAGCTTGTGCCATATTACAACGAGCATCCACTGGTAAATGAAGCAATCAGACAGTTGGAGCAGTTGCAGAAACAGCAGGAAAAAAAGAAACATCGGGATGTTGCCCGATGAGATAAGAGATACGGAAAGAGGGTGACCGGATGAGAGATATCAAGGAACGGGTAAGGGATAAGAATCCGAAGATTCGAAATCCGGCTGCCCGGCTTCCGAAAGAACTGGTACGCTCGGCTGTACTGGAAGCAAAAGAAAAGCCAAGGGAACTACATGAGAAAAGCAGTGGTCAGTCAGACTCTCCAACACAGTATGGCATTGAAAAAATAGAATCCGTACAGTACAGGGCGGCGAGTGTGGCAGGAAAAACCATAGGGAAAACCACATATCGAGGTGGGAAAAAACTTGCCGGAGTGACCTACAGGAAGATAAAGGAAAGAAAACGCAGACAGGAAGAAGCGAAAGCTGCCGAAGAAGCAATGGAGCAGGGGGCAGAAAGCGGAAAGAAATTGATCAAGCTGAAACCGGAGCAGGCAGCACTTGCCAAAGAAAACGGTAAACGGCAGGTAAAAGCAGCACCGAGAGTGGTAAAAGTATCTGGTCTGTCTCAAGAAAAAATCAAGACACAGGCATCCGTACAGACACAGCAGGTGGAAAAGAGCCTTCAGGCGATGCAGAAAGCAAGAGCAGTCCAGATGGCAAGAAAATCAGCACAGGCATCGACAGAAAGTGGAAAAGCAGTCCTTCAGGTAACAGGAAAAGGCTCAAAGTTATCCGTAAAGGGAATTACAGCAGTGATTCAAAAAGGGGTAGTAGCTCTTGAAAAAATGGGAAAATGGATTGCTGCCGGAGGCGGTGCATTTCTTCTGGTATTTATTCTGATTGCAGGAATCATTGCAGGAGCAGCCTTCAGCAGTAGTTCGGAAAACTCCGAATCTCTAAGTGATGAGGTGCTGGCTTATACTTCGGTGATACAGCAGTATGCATCCCAATATGGCATTCCAGAATATGTGTCTGCGATACAGGCGATTATGATGCAGGAATCCGGGGGAAGAGGAACAGACCCGATGCAGTGTTCGGAAAGTCCGTACAATACAAGGTTTTCACACAGCCCCGGTTCTATTACCGATCCGAATTATTCGATAGAGGTGGGAGTACAGACCTTTGCAGACTGTATCAGTCAGGCAGGATGCAGCAGCCCACAGGATATGGACAAGTTAAAACTTGCATGGCAGGGATATAACTATGGAAACGGATACATAGTATGGGCGTTGCAAAGAGGCGGATACACAGAAGCCAATGCTTTACAATTTTCACAGGAGCAGGCAGCTTCGCATGGATGGAGCAGCTATGGAGATCCCGAATACGTTCCCCATGTGATGCGGTATTATTCCGGTGGCAGCCTGTTTGCTGGTTTGTTTGGAAGTCAGCAGATTGTATCGGTAGCAATGGGGCAGATCGGGAACAGTGGCGGCTAGAAGTTCTGGAGCTGGTATGGATTCGACAGCCGAGTAGAATGGTGTGCCTGTTTTGTGAGCTGGTGTGCAGATCAAAGCGGTCTGATAGCAAGTGGGAATGTTCCAAAGTTCTCATTGTGCCGTGATGGAGTGTCCTGGTTTCAGGGAAAGAATAAGTGGCAGAGTGGCGGAACAACACCGACAGCCGGAATGATCATTTTTTTTGACTGGGATCATGATGGAAACTCGGACCATGTAGGAATCGTAGAGAAATGTGAAGGTGGAAGAGTCTACACAGTGGAAGGAAACTCCAGTGATCAGGTACGGCAGAGAAACTATGTGATGGATTATGCCTCCATCATGGGATATGGGGTGATAAATTGATGGAATTGGAGAGATAAAAAATTATACTTGTAATCTGGGGAAAATTGCGACAAAATAAAGAGAAGAACTAGTGAAAAAGAAGGAATCCTCTCATGAATCAACAAGAAATATTTGAATACATCAAAAAGCAATATCCAGCCACCCCGGAGAGAATCACACAAAATGGAAAGCAGATCACAATCTTTAAAAATCAGAGAAATAACATTCCCTATGCTATTTTTTATCAATCAGACGAATCTGTAATGTCAATCATGGAAGTTCAGACAGAGTCAGATATGATAAGCAATTATATCGAAATGTATCACCTTGCTCCGGCAAAGTACATGAATCAGAAACACTGGCTGACAGTTCCAATGGATGGAACTGTCAGAGATTCGAAAGTTTTAGATATGCTTGATATGGGCTACGATATCGTTGATGAACAGGAAAAATGACAGAGAAACAAGAAATGGACAGTCGAATAGAAGAAATAAAGTGGGATGATAAATCGTGATTTAGGAGTGATATAAATGATTAAAGATTTAATGTATATTGAACTAAAAACAGGATATTCTGATGATGGTCCAGCATGGATTGGATATGTGAAAACTTCAAAAACCAAGAAAACCATTTACTTTAATGACCATGCTTTTCAAAAATATAATGGTGGTTATTCTAACTATGTAGATATTGAAAACGGCGATGAATATTGGATTTCTGGCTTGAAAAAGAGAGAGAGCAATCGTCATTGGGCCGGTCATGGGAAAATTATGATTGACCGCAGAGCTGTTAATGAATATCTTACTCTGATTGGAGAGAAAGAATTACCCCTAAATTTGTTTGAAATAATTGACATTGAAGACAGATTTCCAGTTGAAAGAGTAAATAATCTTTTGAACGACAAAGAATAAAATTTCAGTTGTCTTAATTGGATAAATCGTTGTTTGACATTCTAAGTTAATCGCGCCATATGGCTTGATTATAAATACAAAGATAAAAAAGCAATGTACATTCAGCAATGTACTAGAGCTGGTAGGTAGCCCAGCCGTCCTATGTAAATAGGGTAAGTAACCTGCCCCTCCGGGTTGTCCATTCTTTGTTCAACAATTATTTTGGGAGGGATTCTTATGGACAAAGTAAATGGAAAACTGACGGTGTATTTTGAAGAACCATTCTGGATAGGCGTATTTGAGCGTATCGAGGACGGTAAGTTGTCTGTAGCAAAAGTAACCTTTGGTGCAGAACCAAAAGATTATGAGGTGCAGGAATATATCCAAAAACATTATGCCAGTTTGAAATTCAGTCCGGCTGTTGATGCTGTTGTAAAGGATATAAAGAGAAATCCAAAAAGGATGCAGCGTGAAGCGAGAAGGCAAATGCAGGAAACCGGTATTGGAACAAAATCGCAGCAAGCATTGAAATTACAACAGAAACAGAATAAACAGGAATGTAAGATCAGAAGCAGAGAGAAAAAAGAAGCGGAAGAACTGCGAATGTTTGAAATGAAACAGCAAAAGAAAAGAGAAAAGCATAAGGGGCATTAGCCCCTTGCTGGACTCGTTCAAATCGAAAATTAACACTTAACGAGGAGAAATAAACATGGCAAAGAAAGAAGAAAGATTTGAAGTTATATTTAGAGATGGAAGTTCGCTTAAGGATGATGGGGTTCGCCAAATTCTTGTAGATAAGGAGACTGGTGTTAATTATCTTTGTTGAAAATCTGGATACGGGGCTGGTATTACACCTCTTCTGGATTCTGAAGGAAAAGTCATAGTTACAAAGTCAAATTCAAGTTTGCATAACAGTTGAGCTAAGTAGAAAATCATAAGTGGAGACATTATATGCTTATAGACTTTAATAAAACGAAGGAAATTACAGTACCGGGAATGAATAATGGAACAGGAATGATGACAGCGAAGATGTATATGGATGCGCAGGGCAAAGTTATTCCATGCGCAATTCATAAGGGTGGTTCTATTGGCGTGCATAAGCATGAAACAAGTGATGATATTAACTATGTCTTATCCGGTAATGGGAAAGCAACCTGTGACGGGGAGGAAGAAATTCTGAGTCCGGGAACTTGCCACATCTGCAAAAAGGGTTCTGAACATAGCATCGAAAATACAGGCGATGAAGATTTGGTTTTGCTTACCATTGTGGTGGAACGCTGACTCGGAAGTTGTAAATGAATAGTGCAAAAAAGTATCAACTACCAGTTGAATGGCATAAATCAACCAGCGGTTCGTTCTATACAGCTTCTTTTTTGGTATATGATGATTGCAAGGAGGTAAGATAAATGAATCAAGAAGTGATAGGAAGTTTTATTGCAAAATGTAGAAAAGAAAAAGGCTTGACACAAATGCAGTTAGCAGAAAAATTGAATATTACAAATAGAGCAGTTTCGAAGTGGGAAACTGGAGTTTCCCATAGTTAAAGATACCACACCAAATATGATGAACCCACGCTTATACACTACCAGCTATAATAAACCGCAAGGACAGCAATTTGATACTGCTGTCCTTTCTTTTATAAAATTGCAGTACACAGAAAAAAGCTGTAAAATGATAAATATATTTGTCCTTGTAACATTTCGCGGACATTTGCCTGTTATACTATCTGCAAAAAGCAAAGGAAGTGAGGATATGAAGCAGATTTTAATTGTCGAGGACGACAGTTTTTTGAATAAGATGTTAGACTATAACCTGACCGCAGACGGCTACGGCGTGACTTCTGCCCTAAATGCCAGAACCGCAGCCGACGCCATCCGCCAGCGGGAATTTGATTTAGTGCTGCTGGACATTAACCTGCCGGACGGGAATGGTTTTGAGCTGTGCAAGCTGATAAAGCCCCAGCACCCGGACACCATTGTAATTTTCCTGACCGCCAACGATCAGGAGAGCGACCAGATACGGGGCTATGAGGTGGGCGCGGTAGACTATATCACAAAGCCCTTTGTGATCGGGGCCTTGCAGCGGAAAATCAAAGCCATGTTCGCCATGCTGGAACACCACAAACCGGCCAAGGACATTTACGACGACGGGAGGCTGTTTCTGGACTTCTCGGAGCAGACGGCTTCCCTAAACGGCAAGTCCCTGACCCTATCCCCGATGGAGTACAAAATGCTGAACCTGTTCCGCAAAAATCCCCGGCAAGTGCTGACCCGTGGGCAGCTTTTGGAAAAGCTGTGGGATATAGACGAGAGGTTTGTGGACGAACATACCCTGACAACCTCCATCAGCCGGATTCGCAGCAAGATTGAAGCCGACGGAGGTGTGCCATACATCAAGACCGTTTACGGCATGGGCTATCAATGGACGGGAGGCGAGGCAAAATGAAGTTTCAGAACCTCTCGGTAAAGCGGCTATTTGGCCGGGTGGCAATAGGGCTTGTCCTCTCCATGTCCGGAATCACCATAGCCCTGTTTTTTGTGACAAAACAGACGGCGGTGCTGCTGACGGGCGGGGCGCTGCTGTTGTGCGCCCTTGTGGGGATTTTTGTACTGACGCAGGCGTTTGGAAAGCGGTTGTCGCAGTTTACCGCTGACCTGTGCCAGACCTTAGACCACATGATCGCCGGAAATGAAGCACCCCAGCGGCCAGAGGACAGCGAAACCCAGCTTGCCAGAATTGGACACCGGCTGGCAAGGCTTTACCAGATCATGCAGGAGAACCGCCGCCGGGTGGACGAGGAACGGCAGGAGTTACAGACCCTTGTATCGGATATTTCCCATCAGGTGAAAACGCCGGTAAGCAATCTGAAAATGGCGACGGACACGCTGCTGGAAAAGCCTATGACCGAGGCGGAGCGCACCGACTTTATCCGGGGAATCCGCAGCCAGACGGATAAGCTGGACTTTCTCTTTCAGGCCCTTGTGAAAACCTCCCGGCTGGAAACGGGCGTGATCCAGTTGGACAAGAAACCGGGCCGCCTCTTTGATACCGTGGCGCAGGCCATGAGTGGGATCGTGTATGCAGCGGAGAAAAAGGAAATTGCCGTGTCCGTGGACTGTCCGGAGGATTTGGCCGTTTTCCATGACAGCAAGTGGACATCCGAAGCCCTCTTTAACCTGCTGGACAATGCAGTGAAGTACACCCCGGCAGGCGGGAAAATCGCTGTGTCGGTGGTGCTGTGGGAAATGTATGTGGAGATCAAAGTGACCGACACCGGCAAGGGCATTTCCGAAAGCAATCAGGCCGCCATCTTCCGGCGCTTCTATCGTGAGGAAGAAGTACACGAACAACAGGGCGTGGGCATTGGCCTGTATCTGGCCCGCGAGATCGTAACGCGGCAGGGCGGCTATATCAAAGTGGTTTCGGAGCCGGGCAAGGGTTCGGAATTTTCCATTATGCTGCCGACAAAATAGAATGCGGCGGACGGCCATTTCCGGCTGCCCGCCGTAAATTTTTTTGAAATGTCCGAGCATTGTAACATTTCACCCCGATTTTCAATGAAATTTTTTGGCCGCTGTAACATTTCGCGGACATTTGGGTTTTACAATAGCCTTATCAACAGGCAGAAAGCCTTGAAAGGAGTTTTGAGTATGAGCGTTTTACAGACGATTGATCTGAAAAAGTATTACGGCACAGAGCCGAACATCACCCGCGCCCTTGACGGCGTGAACTTCTCCGTGGAGGACGGCGAGTTTGTGGCTGTTGTGGGAACCTCCGGCAGCGGCAAGTCTACCCTGCTTCACATGATGGGCGGGCTGGACACCCCTACTTCCGGCAATGTCATTGTCCGGGACAAAGAGCTGTCAAAAATGAACGACGAGCAGCTTACCATCTTCCGCCGCCGCAACATCGGCTTTATCTTCCAGAACTATAACCTTGTTCCCATCCTGAATGTGTATGAGAACATCGTCCTGCCGGTGGAGTTAGACGGGGACACGGTGGATCAGAAGTTTTTGGACGAGATCGTTCGCCTGCTGGGACTGGAAGATAAACTGAAAAATATGCCGAATAATCTTTCTGGCGGCCAGCAGCAGCGTGTGGCTATCGCCCGCGCCCTGATTACTAAACCGGCTATTGTGCTGGCCGACGAACCAACCGGCAACCTTGACAGCAAGACCAGCGCCGAGGTGCTGGGGCTTATCAAGCGTACCAGTGCGGAGTTCCGGCAAACCGTTGTGATGATTACCCACAATAACGACATAGCCCGTCTTGCAGATCGGATTGTCCGCATTGAGGACGGAAAGATTGTGGAGTAAGGAGGTGGCAGACTATGACATGGCCTTTTGAGAATGATACAAGTGCCATTGTAAAAAAATTGGCAGGTAGGAGTATGCAAGCGGATAAGAGAAACAAGGCATTTCTGCTTTTGACAATCGCCATCTCTGTCTGTATGGTTTTTTCGATTCTCCTAATATCAACAGGTACACAAGAGAAATTCAAGAACACACAGAGGAATAAAGCGCAGATTGGCATTTTGGGAGTTACAGACGAACAAACGGCTCAGCTGCATCAAAACGAAAATATTACATGGGTTGGCGAATATTCCGCTATAGGTGTGTTTTATGTTGAAAATAAAACAATCACTGTTGCTTATGGAAATGAAGATTATTTTTTACATCAGGAAGAAAAAACTTTTCAGGGAAGTGTGCCGCAGAAAGCGGATGAGATTATGCTCCCCCAGAACTACCTTGATTTTTTAGGAAAATCCTATCAGACTGGCGATACAATTTCTATTGACCTGACTGGAACAGGACAGAAAGCAGAATATACACTTTCAGGTGTTTTGAATAATACGAAAGAAAGCAACGGATATTTTATTTATGTTAGTAAAGAGCTTGCCCAAGATTTGGCAAAAGATTCTTTTCAGGTTACAGCATATACGCGGTTGAATACAGACGCCATAAGTTCCACGGCTATTCTTAATTTTGCCGGCAAAGCAATACAAAATACAGGCATTGTCGAGGAACAGGTAATGCTTACAGAATATTCTGCTGTTATGTCGGGTGTGATAACATCGGGTATTCCGATTCCAGTACCACTACTGGCGGCGTTGACGGCTATTTTGGCGGCAACGATTGTCTATGGTGTTTTTTACACAAAGATTGTAAAAAATGTTCAGATGTTTGGGCAACTGCGGACAGTTGGCATGACAAAAAGACAGATTAAACGGATGGCAAGTAAAGAGGGACGTTTATATGCCTTAGCTGGTATTCCTTTGGGGCTTGTCATTGGTGTACTGATTGGATTTATTGGCTGTCCTGATGGATTCCGGCTAAAAACAACAGTTATTTATACTGTACTGATTGCCGCAGTAGCCTTTGTAACAGTGAATATTGCCATTTTTAAGCCTGTCCGAGTAGCAATGAATACTTCCCCGGTAGAGGGTGCTAAATACCTTGCGTATGCTGGAAAGGCAAAAAGCAGCTCAAAACTGCATCGGAAACTTACGCCGTTTAATCTGGCGAAAATAAATATACAAAGAAACAAACAAAAAGCAGTTCTGACGCTTTTAATGCTTGGAGTAAGCGGAGCTCTTTTACTGGTTACTTCTACGGTTGCTGGTTCTATTGATCCGGCAAAACAGGCAAGTTTCAAATATTATCCTGCCGGTAACATTCTTATACAAATAAGAAATACAGTTGGCAGCTCTTTCGATAACGAAGCGGAGCCATACGGAAGCGCAAAATTGCAACTGGAAGAAAATCCACTTGAAGATCAGGCATTGATGCAGGAATTAGAAAAGGTAGATGGGATAGAAAAAATTACCGCATTTGACAGCGTTTATATGACAGCTACTTTTTCGGGCGAAAGTGGTTCTATCACGAGCATTTCAGACTTCTTTCCAACCTTAAATCGGGAACAGACAGAAGAAAAGCAGGCGGTGTTATCCTCTGGAACAGCAGATTACGACGATATGGTTGAGAAAAATGGAATATTGGTTGCAGAAGATATGGCACAAGTTGGCGATGCTTTGAAGATTGAGGGCAGAGCTTTTGATGGTAGAACCTTTGATGTGGAAGCCGTTGTTGTAGGCACATACAATAGGTCTGATTTAATGGAGGATAGCCCGGTTGTTCCCGGAAGCCCCTACTTCATTATGACTTATGACACAGCAAAGAAACTGACAGGGATAACGGAACAGACGGGGATTCTGGCGGTTAAAAATTCAGAGGGCCGTTTTGATGAAGTTTTGACCGCAGTTCAGAAGATTGCGGATAAAAATGAAAAAATAGAAGTAAATACGATTGAACAAACGATTAAAAATATTCAGCATCGATACAGTGCATCTATAAATGCTCTATATATGACTTCTGCTATTCTGTTCGTCTTTGGAAGTATCAGTCTTGTGAATATGCTTATGGTTGATTTTCAGAATAGAAAGCGTGAATTCGGTTTGCTTGAAGCTGTTGGAACAACACGGCAACAGTTGAAAGCAATGCTGGATAGGGAGATAGGAATTTACCTCGGAGGTTCGTTGGTAATAGCTCTTGTATTTGGAAGCATTTTAAGTGCAATTGTTTGTAGACGATTGGATGCGGTGAACCATTGCATTACGTTGGTATTGCCGTGGCTGTTTCTACTGGCGTTAGTCGTTGTTTTAGCAATTATATATTTGATTTTCACTGTATACGCAAAATCCGAGTTGAAGAAAACAAGCATCTTGTCTGCCATTAGGGAGGAATGATCTTTTGTATAGATATCACTTAAAAGGTAGTTAATTTCAAAATAATAGAAAAAATTATAATAAATAATGGATGACAAGAGACTTTTATTCATTATGAGAAAAAGAAGGAATCTCCTATGAACCAACAAGAAATATTCACATAAGAGAGAAAAAAGTGCTGTAATCGAAGAGGTTGCAGCATTTTTTCTTTGATATTTTTCAAACATTATAACGTACATATCCGGTCACCGCCATGCTCCGATTTGATTTCTATACCAAAAATCAGATCGGAGGAAAGATAAATGGCTTATAACAAGACAAGTGAAGAACGAAAGTGGAATTATTGGAAAGAACAGGAAGAAAAGAAATTGCGTGAACTGGGAATGGAAGAAGAGAAAATCCAAAAGCTGCGCCAGATGGACCGGGAAGATTTTCTGGAAGAGCGCAGATACCGGGAACATCTGGATGAAATGATGCAGGATATGGATTCCATAAAACAAAGGGACAGAGGACGGTTTGCACAGGATATCCGAGAACTTTTAGACAACATTGGAGATCGACGGATCTATGAATTATTAAAGGGCATAGAACATCAGACATTAGAGATACTTTTGCTTAGTACATGGGGATATTCGGGAAGAGAAATCGCTAAGATTATGGGACTTGCAGAGCAGACTGTTTACACAAAGAGAAACCGTTTGAGAAATAAATTAAAAAATTTGTTGAAAATTGAATAATTATGGCGGTTTTCATCGGCTATTTAATAGGCAGGTAAATTTTGCCGGTGTACTTTGACAACTGCATACCAGCATTACAGGTACGTTCCCGTAAGTAGAAGCGTGTCAGGAAGGCGCGAGGACAAATGAAAATGACAGGAAAGAATATAAAAAATTCTTTGCTGGTGTTTTTGTTTCGAGCGAATCCACTTTAACTGAAACAGGACCGTGGCGGTCTTTTGCGAGGATCACTTACGAGGGGATAATGATACATAGGAACTGCCAGTGAGCAGAGGATGGACTTTAGGTTGTAATCAGCAAGACCTATAGAAAATCCATGAGCGGTGCAATGCCAAGCATCCGCCTGTAATGTTCCCGTAAGGCAATTGGGGGGAGTCGAGGACAAATACAACGCCAAAAAACAAAAGTATAAGAAATCAAGGAAGAATGTGTCGTTGATATCAGATACATGCGGCTGTAGGGAGAAATCTTTTACAGCCGTATTGATGTGGTATCAGCACGCATATCAGGTAACAAATTATGTATTACACAAAAGAATATTTAAAAAGAGCACATCGTGAAATTGATACAATCTTTCGTGTGCTGTTCCCGGAACATGGAATGGCAGTAAGGGAAGAACAGATTATGTTATGCCACGAAATGCTGGATAACCTGCTGGGAAGAAACATAGCACTGTGTGACGCAGGTGTCGGTATCGGCAAGACGTATGCCTATCTGGTGGCCTGTGTTCTGATGAGAAAATATTCTCTCCTTGCAGAAGAATGTTCCCCTTATGAACAGCGTCCGGTCGTGATATCCACTTCCAGCATTGCACTCCAGAAAGCAATTCTTACAGAATATATCCCTTTTCTCTCCCGGATTCTTCAGGAGAACGGGACGATTCAGGCCCCCATTAAAGCTGTGATACGAAAAGGAAAAGAGCATTTTGTCTGCGATGAGAGGCTGGAGCAACGAATCGTTGCAATCGAAGAGAAAAACAAAAATGCGTTGCAGAAAGAAGCTCTGCTGTCGTTAAAAGAACATTATGATATGGACGAAGTGTCCAACTTAAGTGGGTTTGACAGAAGGATGGTGAGTGTACCGAAGTTTTGTTCTGGAGACTGT
Source organism: Roseburia sp. OM02-15 (assembly GCF_003481835.1). Lineage (NCBI taxonomy): Bacteria > Bacillati > Bacillota > Clostridia > Lachnospirales > Lachnospiraceae > Roseburia > Roseburia sp. OM02-15. The sequence goes on along the minus strand of NZ_QULX01000006.1, from coordinate 28,608 downwards.
CCGAAAAGAGGTTCATGCAGGTATCAGCAGTATCTGGAGCGTTCCAGAGATAATGAAATGTTCATTCAGATCTGTAATCACAATTATCTGCTGGCTGATGGTTATCACAGGCTGCAGGATTACCGCCCGTTATTGAAAGATTACAGGGCATTGATTGTAGATGAAGCACATAAGCTACCGGATGCGGCAAAGCAGATGTTCGGGAAGAGCCTGTGTTATGACGATATCAGGGAAATCTGCTTTTATCTTGGAAAAGAATATCAAGGACCGGAGATAAGAAAACTGTCCGGCACGATCCGGATGGTGCTGGAGATCATAGGAGAAAATCACAGAACCAGATATGGGATAAAAGAAGAATTCCACATGACAGAAGAGTGTGCAATGTATTTATATGAGGGGATACAGACCATGAATAAGATCATAAAAAAATTAGAAAAGAAGATTCCAAAGTGGATCAGAAACAAGCTGGAAGAAACCAGAAGTGTGCTGGAATGCTTTTTCCATCAGGATAAGAAGTATGTGCTGCATCTGAAGCAGGACCATGACCACCGGATTATATTGTGTGCATCCAGCAGACGGATTCCGCAGTACCTGGACCAGATGTTATGGAGCAGAGGTATGGGAGCGATTCTTACAAGCGGAACTTTAAAAACCGGACAGGGATTTTCCCACATTCGGAAAATGACAGGATTACAGAGAGTGTGGAGAGTCCGGGAATATGTGGCAGACTCCCCGTTTGAATATCAGAAAAACTGTTTGTTATATCTGCCAAAGGATTTGAAAAAATGCAGAAGAGGAAGTCAGGAAGAGGCAGAGATGATAGCAGGCCATATCCATTCACTAATCTGTTCGACTTACGGGCATACGCTGGTGCTGTTCACATCTTATCATTTGATGGGAAACGTTTACCAGATGTTAAGGGATGAAATTCCATTCCCGATGATAGAGGTGTGGAGACATTCACCGGAAGAAATCACAAGATTTAAACAGATGGATAATGCTGTCCTTTTTGCAGCCGGCTCCTGTTGGGAAGGAGTAGACTTCCCTGGAGATATGGTATCTTCGCTGATTATAGTAAAACTGCCCTTTGCTGTTCCTGATCCCATCAGCGAAGCACAGAAGAAGGAATATGCCAGCCTGAAAGATTATATTCAGGCAGTGATTGTTCCAGACATGCAGAAAAAACTAAGACAGGGATTCGGACGGGCTCTCCGCACCGAGACAGATACTTGTGTCGTGTCTATTTTAGACGAACGTGCAGGAGAAGGTGGCAGGTATCATGAGGAAGTAATGTGTGCGCTTCCGAGCTGCAAGATGGCAAAAGATATCAAGGATGTCCAGCACTTTATCCGAAACCGGAAAGGCGTGGAATACTACCTGTAACCGTTCGTGGTTCTGCTACAGGAAAAGCAGATTTTGAACGAAAAGTTTGGTGGTATTTCAAGGGCGTTTTCGGTGGGATTGTTGGTATTGATGAATAGCTATTTCGGCATGAAGTGGGTATACTGTGTATAGCGTTAGAGGAAAGGAGACAGCTTATGATATACAAGGTGGAAACGATAAAAGATGGAACAGAAAAATATTTTTTCATCAGAAATCTGGAAACAATGAGTATTGAAGAACTGCCAAGTAAATATCTAATGCATAAGATTAAATGTAAACGTTCACCAAATACAGTGAAACGCACAGCATTTTCAATCTGCTATTATATGAAATATATGGCAGAGAAAGAAATGGAACTCACAGAAGTCTATCAGTTAGATTATGAAAAACAGACAGAACACTTTGTGGAATTTTTATACTGGCTTAAAGCCGGAAACCATACAGAGCAAACGGCTGGAGAAAAGAAGTGTCCGAATGAAGGAACCTGCAACGCATACTTAAAAGATGTGTTCAGGTTCTATTTATTTATAGAGACAGAATATGAACAGTACGGAAGTCTCAAAACCTTATCGTATAACCAGATTATAGCGGTTAATCAGGTGGGAGTAAAAAAGGTACTGCGGAATCATTCTTTTAAAGCCTATCTGAAGGAAGAGGAACATCGTGGGAGAACAGCAAAAGAAAATCAGATTATTACAATTTTACAGGCCTGTACGAACCGAAGAGATCAGCTTCTGTTGCTTATGTTAGCAGAAACCGGATACAGAATCGGGGAACTACTGGGAGTAAAATATGTCAAAGATATTGATTATAGGAATCACATGATAAGGGTATGCTTCCGGGAAGATAATGAAAATGAAGCGAGAGCCAAAAATGCGGAATACAGAAGTGCCAAGATAAGTAATGATACGTTTGAATTTCTCATGGATTATCTGGCAAAATATCGGAAAATCCTGCAACATCAGGATTACCTGTTTGTGAATATCATGGGTGAGAACATTGGAAAGCCATTAAGAGTGGACAGTGTATATGATATGTTGGACCGAATGGAAAAGAAAACCGGAGTTAAAATCACACCCCACATGTTACGTCACTATTTTGCAAATATGCGAAAGCAGGCAGGATGGGAACTGGAAATGATCAGTCAGGCATTGGGGCATAAACATTTGGATACGACTATAAAGTATCTGGACTGGCTGGATGATGAACTGATAGAAGCAAGTAATGAGTTTTATGCACAACACACTGCTATTTATGGGGCGGAACGTCTGCTGGAGTAGGGAGGTGTGAGAAATACCTATATATTTATTGCAACAGGCAGAACGCATAACAGAATCTGAAGTAGATATTGAGAAGAAAAAGCAGGAATTATATTCAGAAATTGATGCACTTGGAATAAAAAGCGATTCAAGAATTAACAAATTGAAAAAGTTCTTGGCGGATAGAAAAATCTGGCATCTGGAAGAAATGGATTATCCTTTGCGAAATTCGTATGAACAATATTTAAGAGGACAGATACGATCACAAATTGTATCTTTCTATTTGAAAATATATGATACGGTAAAACAACAACATATCTATCAACAGATGCAGACGCTAAATGGAAAGCGGATATATGAATGGAAATATCAAAATAAAATTTATTTTCTGAAGTATTATCCGGAAAAGGAAATAGCTGAGACCTTTGAAACTTCTTATAAAACAAACCTATTGGTGTGGGATTTTACACAAAATTGTTCAGAAGTTTTAAAGAAACAAATTTTTTATACGTTGAGTCGTATCATTGCAAATACTTCAATGTCTAAGGCTTATAGAAATGTCAGGTTAAAATCCTTAAAACTTCTTTATGATTCTTGTGTTCAGTTAAATATTACGGATATTGGATTGCTGGAAATGGAACAAGTGGAAACTATTTTAAAGAATTTTCCCGAAACGAGTCAACGAAGTATTTTAGGTGAATGCAGAAGAGATGCGTTTATGCAGCAGGAACAGATCCAATGGGAAGCAAATGTATGGTATCTGGAACGATTACATCTTGGAAAACATCGAATAGACGAAAGTAAATCCTTAATTAGCATTTCTTTTATGGAAGTCAAGGAAATACAGAATCGAGAAATTTTACAGGCATACATGAAATATGAACTGGGAATTACTAGACAGGCAGTCAGCACGATTGTACGAAGATTTGTATGTATTAGAAATTTTATTGAACTGCTGGAACAAGAAAAGATACTGGCGATTCATGCAACTGTCGCAGAAGTAAAAAAGTATGCAGACGGCTTGCGAGAACGGGGAATACAGGCAAAGGGATTTAATGAAAGAATTTTCGGTATCGGTCATTTTTATAAATTCATGGAAGTTAAACAGTATATTACAAGAATGCCATTCCGAATTGAATATTTCCAACAAAAAGAAGTAGTAGTACATCATGATCGTAGCGTTGAGGAAACAGTATATATGGAAATTTTGAAAAAATTATATCTTTTTCCAGAGCGATTACGATGTATGTTCCTACATCTGTGGTGTCTAGGATTACGGGCGAGTGAAGTGTGTACATTGAAAGGAAATGCTTATTATCAGCAGGGCGAGGATTATTGGATTCAGGTGTATCAGGTCAAAATGAAGAATTATAAAAGGATTCCAATCCCACAGGCACTTTATCAGATTATGAAAGTATACTTGAAAAAACATGAAATTCAGCCTGAAGAATTCATTTTTAAAAACAGCAGAGTTCTATTGAATATACACAGGAAAAGTTCGGTGATACAGAATACATATTTGTTAATGAAAAAGAACCTGATCGCCCGATGCAGTATATGGCTATAAAAACAAAAGTCATGTCCATGATACAGGAAAAGCAGTTGAAAGATGATCATGGCGAATTATTCGGGTTTGGAACGCACATGTTCCGGCACTACTATGGCGTCAAACTTACAGAAATGCATCTGGATGACTGGACGATAGCGAGACTGTTGGAGCATAAAAGACTGAATAATGTACAGCATTACCGGAAAATGAGCAATCAAAGAATGGCAGACGAAACCAGAGAAGTAAGACAGATGATGAGTGACATTATATATATGAGTCTGGCAGGATGGGGTGAAGAATATGAGCAAATACGACAAGATGATTGAGGAAAATCAGAGAAAAAGTAAAGAGAAAATTGAACTGGCACTGCAAGCAATACAAGATATGCTGGCAAATAAAGAACATATCAGCGTTCCAAAGCTGATGAAGAAAACTGGATTGTCGAGAGGATTCTTTTATAAAAATCTAACCGTCCGGGATACATTGAACCAAGCAGTAGAGCAACAGGCCGGAATGATAGATCCAAGAAGAGAAATCCTGAACATGGCGATGGAAAAGCAGATTGAACTGCTGAACCAGAAGGTGGCAGCTCTGAGCAGAGAAAATAAGGAACTGAAGAGAAAGAACGAAAAGTTACAGAAGGCATTACGGAAACAGGATTTGAATTTTATTAAGAACTTATAACATTGAAAATAATGAGATGGAAGAGATGTGTGCAGACACATCTTTTCATCGTTGAGGATAAAATATATAGAATGAGAATGGGATTGTTTTATGGTATACTAAAAGTGAAATGCTAACTTTGATATGAGGTATAAAACAATATGACAGAAATACAAATTAAAAATTTAATTAAAGAATATGAAAAAGAATATATTGAGTTTATGGAAATTGAGAAATTACCACAGTATAAGATAGATTTTTTTGAAATTAATGTTGAGGAAAGCGATGCAGCAGGATTCGCTTCAGCCGCCCAAGCTTACTATAATACGAAAACAGATGAACATATATTAAGGATATGCAAAAGTTCGGAAATACCAAGGTATATTGTGTTTCATGAATTTACGCATATTTTAGATACGGAAATGTATGCAAAGCAAGATTCTTGGAAATATATGGCTTTGTCTGGTTATACAGAATATCATGCAGCACAAGTTGAATTGATGATAATGTTAGGAGCAGATAGTATACAAACTCAAGATTTTTCATTTACAGTTGATGTTGAAATAGGTAATAGTACAGTTAGGAATTACCTAAACTCAAGACATCAATTAGTAGTGAATATGATGAATAGAACAGATTTTCCAAGAGATATTGAAGCATTAAAAACAACGGTAGGTGTGCTATATAATTATTTTGGAGTGCGTTCTATATGTAAAATGTATGCGAAAGATTATACTGAAGAAGTGGATAACACAATTATTATTCAGAAACTTTCAAAAGTATTATTTGAAGAGATAAATAGCTTTATGGTTGGATGGTTTAATGAAGCACAAGTAGAGCTGAGCTTTGTGTCATATATGAAAATAATGTGGCCTATGCTTCAAAGCTATTTTGGAAAAGAATGAAAGATAGTAACAGTAAACACAGTTTTGTATACAGTTAAACCCAGTAAAATCAACGCATGAGGGGAACTGGCTACATTTTAATACCCTTTGTGGTTGGGAGCCTGTTTGGGGTAATCTTTTCACAATTAGGATTTTCAAATTCTGCTGATTATACCAGTGAGATGTTTCAGATCGAAACGGAAAACCTGACGGCTGCCATGGATACCTATTTTTCAGATGCCGGGCATGTAGCTTCCATTTCTGCCCTGCTGGCAGATTTTGACGGGAACCGGTATGGAACGTATGATACTTCCCATATGCTGCCCTCGGCAGGCACATTAAAATCCCTCTATGATGCGGTAGATACAGATTATAATGGGGTATATGAAGCACATACGCAAGCAACCGGGGAAGGACGGGAGCCGCTGGTGGATGCAGATGGGACAAAAGTCGTATATGAAGGCTATACGCTGGTGTCCGATTATGATACCTTTTGGAGTAATGGAACCTATCAGAAGTATTTTCTACCACTGATCCAAAATTCCTGTACGACAGAGGATATTACGAAAATGGAAAATGGGGACGGGAGCGTGTTGGAAGCAGACTTACCCGTTCTGATCGAGAGCATCCCATGGGGGAGTTGGGCGAGAGGGGAAGATCTTGTGCGGGAAGAGACGACACAGGAAGTGACTACACGCGCCTATTACCGTTATTGCGGACCGGAAGGGAAAAAGTTTCAGTACCTGGATACAGGGAAACGCTATTATTTGGACGAAATGGATCAGCTTGTGGGGATCGGTGGAAAAACAAAAGAGCAGTGGGAAACTTTATTTCAAAAACATATGGAAAATGGGGATGGTATGCTTTCCGATGGGGAATGGTGGCATCTTGAAAGTGAGAGCGTAACAACAGAGAAAGCCATCCGTTACATCACTTGCCAATATACCATATCCCTGCAGGAACCGGTGGCATCCATGGTACAGACACAGTCCAGGGAGTATGCGTTTGTTACAGATGAAAATAGCTTAAACCTTGCAATCCGGTTGCTGAGATTCCTTGTGGGTGATCCGGCACCGGAGGACCAGAGTGTGTTTGGCTTTTTTAGTATCGCCAAGGACTTCCTGCTCCAGTGGAGTCCGGAAAAGATCCACAAGCAGATGACAAAAGAGGATTTACAGAGCATTAATAAGATCATTTCCTGGCGGGATGCCACCGCCAGCAGCACATCATTTTCCGTAGGCGGCGGGGAAGCAATTCTTGGGGATTACACCCTTGGAGCAACTGCGGCGCAGTGTGCACTGTCAAATCACAGTACAGATATATACAGTCAGGAGCGCCGGCTTTTGGCCGGTTTTTCCGACTGTTCTTCCCTGGTGACAAAAAGCTATCAGGAGGCGGGATATGCTACCCTTTATGGCATGACAGCGGCAGACCTGGGGCAATATTGTGACACGAGCGGTACGGCACTGTCCGGGCCTGGAGATCTCGTCCGGGAGACCTGATCTTTTATCAGTATGCCACGTCTGGGAACGGGAGATATAAAAACATTGACCATGTGGCGATGTATGCAGGTGACATTGATGGGGATGGTCAGGCAGAGATCATCCAGGCATCGTATAGCCGGGGACGGGTGTGCATTGATAAGTTCCAGACCAATAACCGCATCGTTGGGTATGGACGTCCGTATGTGGCGGCTCTGGCAGGCAGTGTCGGGGATGAAAATGCACTGTATGAATATCTGACCAAAACATGTGGGTTCAGTAAGGCAGGAGCCTGCGGTGTGCTGGCAAATATCTATGTGGAGAGTACCTATGATCCGACCAATGTAACGGGAAGATATTATGGCATCTGCCAGTGGGGAGATGACCGTTTACGGAATATGAAAAATTACTGTATCCAAAACGGATATTCCCCGGATTCTTTCCAGGGACAGGTCAGCTTCATGGTATATGAGCTTGCCGATTACCCGGAACTGGTAACTTTCCTAAAAACAGCAACAGATCCACAACTGGCAGCACAGGAATTTTGTGCCGGCTATGAGCGGGCTGTGGATTCCAGTGGGGCAGGGGCAAAGTATACGGGAAATCTTTACCCGGCACGCCGGAAGAATTCGTACCAAGCCTTGAAGAAACGAATGAACGAAGCAGAACGGCTGTTCCAAAGTAAAGGATAAGCAAAAAGCCCGGTCGTGGAAACTGACCGGGCTTATATTGCACATGAAGATTTGAACCTATTGTGTTATTTTTGCAACTATTTGTGTTCTGATTGTTGGTATTTTGGCTTTTTCTGTGTATAATAAATATAACAAATCAATCGATTATATTTATGAAAGAAGGTATGTTTTATGGCTCAGGCTACATTTAGTGTCCGCATGGATGAATCACTAAAAAATCAGTTTGATAATTTATGTAAAGAGTTTGGCATGAATGCTTCGACTGCATTTAATATTTTTGCACGTGCGGTTGTCAGAGAACGTAAAATCCCATTTGAAATCTCGGCACAGTCAAGCATTTCTTTAGAGGATGGACGCGCTGCCTTTAATGCCTTGCGTCGTTCTGCTGAACAAAATAACCTGCAGGAGTTATCTTTAGATGATATAAATGCAGAAATACAACTTGCCCGTAATAGTAAAGCATAAGGAGATGCTATATGAATTATCTAGTCGTTATTGACACAAATGTTCTTATATCCGCTTTACTATCCAAACATAGTGATTCGGCAACGGTTCAGGTGCTTAATGCTGTTTTTGACGGAACAATTATTCCTGTATTCAATGATGAGATTCTTGCAAAATATGATAATGTACTTCACCGTCCAAAGTTTAAGTTCCCGGATGCAAACATTCAATCACTCTTAGATACAATGAAAACCTATGGTGTATTTGCAAAGCAGCTTATTACAAATGAAATTTTGCCAGAACCTAAAGATCTTGTGTTTTACGAAGTTGTTATGGCGAAACAGAATGAAAATGCATACCTTGTGACTGGAAACAGCAAGCATTTTCCGAAAAAACCTTTTATTGTTACAGCAAATGAATTACTGGATATTATGAAATGATGCTTATTATTATGAATAATCTGTGAAAATGTCAAAAAATTTTGAACTGTATATTTCATAAATACTGGGAATGCTTCAATTACAAACTATAAATTGAATTTATTGATGCGTTGTTATGTTTATTATTTTGATGTTGTGTTAATCCATCGTCTTTCGATAATACAGATACGAATAGATTACTGGCAAAATGCACGGAATAATGGCAAACACCAGAAGTATCCACACATTTTGAAATGGCGATGTTGCAATCAAAACAATTCCCCCGATCACCATACATTTTCCTCCGAACCGATGGGTATGATACCAGTTTTCAGAATCGCATAATGCCCATGGAACACGAAATCCAATGCTATAATTCGGTTTTATTTTTGGAATAAAGTTACCTAAAATGAGATAAAGAATTCCAATGAGTAATCCACCAATAAATGCTGTATTCAGCAGGTATCCTAAGTTGTACACATAAATCATGTTACAAACAACCAGAGAAACCAACGGGCAAATCCACAAAACACCCCGAAATACTTTTTTGCTAATATTTTTTGATTTCGGATCAATGTTTGTTATAACTGCACAACTAAAATGAAGCAGCAGCAGAATGAACGGAAGTCCAAACACTGCAAAGATTTTGGAACTATATCCATTTGGCTGACCATCTGCTCCAAAATGTATTGCAACAGAAGCTGGTAGATGTTTCCATAAAAGCAAACCTATAACGATTGGCAATAACGTTACGATAGATGTAAACACTAAAATTTTTTTATGATGTCTGATCATGATCTTTTTCTCCTTTTAATTCACTGATCCACAAAAAAATTTCTTCAAGCACAGTGGCATTTAGCTCATAATAAATATATTTGCCTTCCCGTTCGTCACGAACTAAATCCGCATCCTTCAAAATAGATAGATGACGCGAGATTGCCGCTCCCGAAATGGAAAAATGATTACAGATCTCACCGGCAGACAAGCGCGACTGCTTGAGTAAATTAAGTATTTCACGTCTTGTAGAATCCGCAAGCGCGTGAAGTGTATCCTGCATTCCCAAATTTATCCCCCATCATTTAACATTTCAGTTAATTGTTAAATGTACTATAACATGATAACTCTGTTTGTCAAGAGACATACGCTTATTTCCAGAAATACTGCAATATAATCTACTTTGATTTACTTTTTTCTCTCCAATAAACTGTTAAGGAAACAATCAGAGTTGGTGTAAACGAAAAAGCAGTCTTGCGGTTTTATCAAACTGCCCTTTCGTTTACATCAATTTCGATTTTTCCTTGGTGAACAAAGTCGCGTCCCTTTAGCCGATAGCTATGGGGATTCAATCGTTGCTCTTTTCCTTAAGTTTATCATACCGGATGTTTTGGTAAAAGTTTTTTTATTCAAGAAATCAATTTCAGGCATGACAAACAAACCTCCTATGCGGAAGTCATTTATTCTATGCAATTGTAGATTTTAACATCTCATATGTGCACGAAAAGAAGAACTGTATTTATCTTTGCGGGGTGATACCATATTCCCTCCGCAAGAAGAACATTTGCATACATCGATGTGATATAAAACCCTTATCATTTCTACTGCATTTAGATTTTTTAATGTAGAAATGTATTTCTTACATCCTAGCAGGTTTCTGCAGTGAGTTATCTTTTTTCTCTTGTTTCTACATGATAGCAGACCATAGTGCCGGATTCTGACAAATCGTTTGGGAGGAACATGCATCATGAATCGACGGATGAATTCTTCTCCTGAAATTGTTTTCTCTTTCCAGCAGCCTTCGTTTTTATAGTCTTTTACTACATATGTAACTGTCGTATCTGTCATGGATTTGATTCGATGATTACTGATTGCTATCCTGTGGGTATATTTTCCAAGATAATTGATAACCGACTGTGCACCATTGAAAGTTTCTTTACAGTAAGTGACCCAGTTCTTTTCATAACATTTATCAAGAAGTTCTTTAAAACGATAGCTGTTCTGATATTTCTCTGCTGTACCATGAAATTTAAGTTTAGAATCATTCCACAGGCTTTTTAACTCATCCATATATTTTCCACGAAACACTTTTGAGATAACACCATATGGGAGAAAAAATTTTCCACCTGTATCTTTCCATTTGTTTTCATCATCAAGTCCACCTCCAAGAACTATGGTATGAATATGCGGATGATAATTCATTGCAGAACCCCAGGTATGAAGAATACAGATATACCCTATATTAGCTCCTAGATACTTTGCGTCTTTTGCCAATTCATTCAAGGTTGCTGAGGCAGCATGATACAGTGCATCATACAACAGCTTCTGGTTGCTGTAAATGATGGAATTCAATTCATCAGGAACTGTGAATACTACATGATAATAAGGTGCATCAAGTACGTTCTCTTTTTGTGCATCAATCCATTTCTCTTTCGGAAACTCCTGGCACATGGGACAGCATCTGCTTCTGCAGGAGTTATTATGAATGCTGATACATCCGCAGTCCTCACAAACACTGATGTTTACACCAAAAGCGCCCGTTTTACAGTTCATGATATGATAAGCTGTTTTTCTATGATGAGCAGGAGGGCTATTCCTCTTTTCATAAGAAGAATAAAACCGTTCAAATACATCTTGTATCGTACATGATTTCTCCATAATTACTCACCGCCCATCTCATCAAATGGACTCCTAATTCCAAGCAGAGTTTTATTGCTTACATGCAGATAAACCTCTGTTGATTTTGGATCGCGATGTCCCAGAAGCGCTTGAATATATTTTACATCACAGCCTGATTCAAACAGATGACTTGCAAAGCTGTGACGTAAACAATGCGTGGAGACGTGTTTCTGAATGCCTGCTCTTTTGGCACTTTCACGAAAAAACTGAATGACACTATCTTTTGTAAGATAATCCCCTGTCCATGAACTTGGGAACAAAATCCCTCTTGGTCTGCCACATTGAAGCCAGTATTCTGTCAGTATCTCGAGCGTCCGGTCTGCAAGCAAAGTATAACGATCAGAGCGACTTTTCCCATCACGGATGTGTATGGTTTTGTTCTTGCGTGAAATATCATCATAATGAAGATGTGTGACTTCTGAAACACGTAGTCCGCCTGAATACATAGTAGCAATCATAGCTTTGTGTTTCAGATTTGGCGTAGCATCAAGAATAGCCGATATTTCTGCTTTTGTAAGCACTGTCGGTAACTTCCTGTCCCTTTTCATACGAGGTATGTCATCATCGTCCCAATTCATCTTCAATACTTTCTTGTAAAAGAAGCGGATTCCTGAATGGTAGTGATTGTATGTTTCTGGTGAAATCCCGGAAAGTTTCTTTTCAGTTAGGAATATATCAACATCGTCAGTTGTTAATGCATCTATATCCTTGGCTGTGTGGTTCAAAAAATGAGCAACACTGGTACAGTATGCATGAATCGTAGAATCCTTGAGATTCCGTTTATTTGCAGCAGATCGAATCTGATTAAAAATTTCTTCGTACATAATAAAATCCTCCATGTGAAATCAGTAGTTAATGAAAACCCTGCTTACATGGAGGCGCATTAGCATAATAAAACCGCTTGTCAGAAAAGCGGTCAAATGGTATTCTTTTCATAGGCAGTGGTGTCTTTCTGTATTGAATTGTTTTGTGTGGTAACTTTACAATATCAAATACTGGTAAGAATTGCCATTGCCTATTTTATTATTGAGAAAAAAGAAAGCTGCGCCACAGCCTTGGCAGGCCATCGCGCAGCGATTTTGTTCAACTGGAAGTTAGCGATTTCTTTTTCCGGTATTCTCTGTCCCACGGATTTCCTCATGATAGAAATAATCTACGATCACCGGATGCCCCTGCGGGACTCTGCCATAAGGCATTTCATTATCCGCAAAGACACAATCATACTTCTTAGCCATTTCCTCAGCTTTTACTTCAAGTGCTTCAAAGTAGCTACGGTTATGCTTGTTATAGATCTCGTCGTAAAGTGGTACAAGATCAGGATATTTTCCAGCGATATAATCCATAATTGTCTTTTTGAAACCGCCTCGAAGATTGAGATTTTCGAGCCAGAACAGATCGCACTGATCCTTTACCCGCTCAAAGATTGCTTCAAAATCCGTGATACCGGGGAATACCGGGGATACGAAACAGACTGTACGGATACCTGCCTCATATACCTGCTTCATAGCAGCGATACGGCGCTCAATGCTCGAAGCAGAATCCATATCATTCTTGAAATTTTCATCTAGTGTGTTGATCGACCATGAAACGGTTACACGTCCAAGCTTCTTCAGCAGATCAATATCTCGTACCACAAGATCCGACTTTGTGCAGATCAGAATATCTGCGTCACTGCCGATCAGCTGCTCCAGAAGTTTTCTGGTATTCCCGAATTGCTCCTCCTGTGGATTGTAGCCATCTGTCACAGAACCGATGACCACCCGCTGTCCGGCATATTTCTTCGGATTTTTAATTTCCGTCCAATGCTTCACATCAAGGAAAGTGCCCCATTCCTCCTTGTGCCCGGTAAAGCGCTTCATAAAAGAAGCATAGCAATACTTGCAGGCATGTGTACAGCCCACATAGGGATTGACCGAGTAACCGCCTACCGGCAGACTAGACTTAGTCATGATGTTCTTTGTTCCCACCTCACGAATGAGGATTCCATTTATTACTTCTTCCATGATTTCTGTACCTCTAACACTTTATTAAATTCTTCCGGCATTTCCTGAATCATATTTTCATCCCCTATGATAGGGACAAGGTCTTCCTTCATAAACACCGGAATGCCGAGCTTATGTGCCTGGTCCGCCAGAGACCATGCCCATTCCGGCTCCGTATGAATCTTCCTGCTCTGAGCTCCGGTCATGGTGCCCACAACGATCCAATTGATTCCGGAAAGGTCAACTGTGCCGGGATCGTCGAATAACGGCTCAAAGGTAACATGGTAATGTTTTGCTCTGACGTTTTTCCGAAGGGCGTCGATACGCCACAGTTCTGCTTTCCTCGTCACCGTAACGCCAAACCATGCGTTTTCCAGATCGGTATCAAAATCCAGCAAATCAGGTCGCTTGGTAAGGAACAGGAACTGATGCTGTGGATTTTCACGGATTTTTGCAAATACCTCTTCGCTCCATTCCGGCTTCCATCCGGAGAGATCGCTCATCCCGGTAAGAAGAAAGTTCTGCGGACGTTTCTTTTCCATCATCTTGAGCTTACTCGGAAAGAATTCAGGGTCAGCGAAGTCATCAATCATATGCCAGCGTTTCACGTTGTTGCGGGCATAGCAATATGTACACCCCACTGTGCAGCCAATGACGATATTCATGTTCTGAATCTGATCTTTGATACAAATACTCATGACTTCTGCCACTCCTCAAGATTCTTTCTGATGCGGTCGAGACATTTCTCAAACCGGGTAATTTCTTCCTCTGAAAAACCTTTGTAGTAAATACTGCCCATCTCATCAGATACAGAATCGTACTCGCCCTTTAAGGCATGTGCTTTCTCAGTCAGAAACAGGAGTGTTTTCCTTTTGTCCGTTTCAGACTGAACACGGCTTATCAGCCCTTGATTTTCCATTCTTTCTAGCATCGTAGTAAGAGATGTTATCGCTAATCCGCATTTAGTCGAGAGTGACCTGATTGAGATACCATCCTCCTGCCACAGCACATAAAGAATACGTCCCTGGGCTCCATTAAACGCATCAATATTCTTTTCACTGAGAATCTTCTCAAAAATCCGGTCTCCAAGCTGTTTTATTTTTGTGACAAGAAATCCTCCATTCATTTCCATACAAAAGCTCCTATATAGTAGTTTGTTAAAAACATACTATATAGGAGCTTTATTGTCAAGAATTTATATGTCTTAATAGGTAAATTCCATTTTTTTCAATTCTCCAAACCGGAATTTTCACATCGGTGTAATAAAATTTTTTAACTCTTCTTTCAGTCTAATAAACTCATCTTCATCTTCTTGAAAAATTATATCATCTATAATAGGTTTTCTACCTTTTGTTCTTGCAAGAATATGCCTGTTATTTTTTGAAACAGAGTATCTATATTTTAACTCGCCTAAACATATTGGTTTAATAATAGGTTCCAAACCACTTTCTTTATTATAAAAAACCCATGTTACACCATCTGTAAGAATAACCTTTGCATTATTCTTTGCTTTTAAATGTCGTTTAATTTCAGTTAAACACTTATATTTAGAAGGGGCAAATCCTGTTATATAATCCAGTATAGGTGATTTAATTTCTACAACTCCTCTATAATTAACTGGAACTTCCAAATTGTTCCAGTGCCATTCATCAGTTATGCATAAATCAGGTGTAGCAGGAAGAAGTTTTATTATCTCATTGTTAGTTTTTTTATCTTTATACTTCTTTTCATATGTTCCACAATATTGTTCATATTGGTGTATTTCAGAATTAATCTTAATATCCACTGGTTCTATATCCAAATCACCAAATACAAGATAAAATCAATACATATATAAACTAGATAGTTGCTGACATATGCAGTAATAAATGATATTATTGGTTCATCAAATGAAGGAGGAGGGGAGTCCAGTAGTGACTGAAGAAGAGGTGACGAAAATATAATTGTAAAGATAAAAATGGAGGTATGAATATGAGAAAATTTAAATATATGTTAATGTGTGGTATGTTACTTGGTTGTTCGATTATGTCTTATCCGGCTATGGCTGCTAATGCTCAGGATATTGTTTCTAATAGCGAAAATATTATTTGCGATACAAAAGATGATTTACAACAGAAAAGTGTAAATCCATTGGACTATGAAGAAAACACAAGAGAGCGCTTCGTGGCTAGTATGGCAAGTGATTATAATATTAGCTATGAAATGGCAGACAAAATGGAAAGGGAACAGAGCAAAAGTATAGCTACGGTTATAGGCATTGTTAAGGCAGAAGGTGATGAAAAAAATGATTTAGATACTTCTAGTACGTGGTCTGAACAGTATAGGGCATATGTAATTACAAAAGTAAAGACTTATTCAACTAAAGTTTTATATTCAGAATTGCAGTGATTGCTTTTTAGAATACAAGCGGAATATTACATAGTTAAAGACAAAAAGTGGCAGGAGATAAAAAACTTCTGTCACTTTTTTGAGTCATATAGGCATACTATTTACAACAACAAAAAATAAATATTTCTTTAATTTTATTGGTATTCTATTTACATGGTATAAAGAGTAATATACTCTGAAAAAGTACATGCGAGTACTAATAATAAAAAAATACTAAGAAGAGAGGTATTATAATGAAGAAGAAACTAATTACGATCATAATTGGCATGGTGTTTTGTATCGGATGGATTGGAGGCTGTGCAAGTAAAGAGACAAATCACGATAATGTTGCAACAAGTGTTAATGAAGAGTCTAAACAGGAAGGCATAAAAAAAGAAAAGGAGCTTACAGGAACAATCGATGAGATTAAGGATTTTCAATTTGTTATTATAGACGATGAGAACACACCATATAGTTTTACTTTTGAAGAAAAGCCGGATGGATTAGAGAGCGTTTGCAACGGAGATACTGTGATTGTAAAATATATAGGAACAATTTCTGAAGTTGATCCATTTGAAGGAGAGGTAATATCTGTTGAAAAGACAAAGTAAAATAAGAGCAGCTATTAAATTATCGGTTTTTATTATTCTTTTATGTATGATGTTGAGTGGATGTACAGAAAAAAAAGAAAAACTGCCAACAGCAACTTATATGGGAGGAAACAATACTATTACAGAGATTTGCAAAGAACTTAGTTCTGCGGGAGCTTCACATGTAGATACATTTCAAGAATGGGTGACTGATTTCGCAGATTCTGCAGGAAAGAATGCAAAGTTAAAAGATAGCTGGTCAGATCCTGAAAAAATGAATACTGATACCGGTAAATGTATGGAGGGTTGGGAAAAAACTCATGACTATTCAGACACTGATTGCAGAATGACAGCCTTTCTTCTGCTGGATGGGCTGCTTCACGCGGAATCAACAGAAGCTGACTATAACGGCACGTATTTGATGTTCGATACGGAAGCAATAGATAATGCAGACAGATATAAAATAATAAAACAGAAGATAAACATGTTTACTACACTATATGGGGAAAAGCATGTTACGGATGAGAAACATCCGGAAACAACATTTTCTGATAGCTGGAAGCAATATGGATTTCAAATAGATAGTGACAGGATTTCACTGCTTAGTATTGCAATATACGACCCGGATTCTGATGTTATTTTCGTAGGACATACCGGTTTATTAATAAAATACAGTGACTATTATTTATTTGTGGAAAAAATTGCATTTGAACAACCGTATCAGGCAACAAAGGTGCATAATATGGATGAATTGCTTAATATCCTTTCACTGAGACCAGAGTATTTCGGAGAAGAGGGAGAAGCCGGTCCATTTGTATATAATAATGGAGAATATGTGGGAACATTAACGAATAATAATAATTAACAGAGGATAAAAAACTGGTAAACTGTCGTTATAGACAGACATTGGTTATTTCTGGTACAATAAATAAAAATTGAACGTGAGGGATAAAATATGTTTACAAAAGAAGATAATCAGGTATTAGATCGTATATTAAATGCCAGAAAAACTTGTCGTGCATTTGCGGAGAATGTGCCGACTGATGATGAAATCAAAGAAGTAATCCAGGCTGGATGTATCGCACCATATGCGTCCATTGATGCAAAAGCAGTTACACCGTTCCGCCATTTTTTTGTAATTAAAAAGGATGATCCGAAAATGGAACAAATAGATGCGTTTATCAGGCAGCAGAGCCAGATAGATTTAGATTCAAGAATCAAAGAAGAAGAGACAGATCCTTTTTTGAAAGAAAATGGAGAAGGTGTCAAAAAATTGTGGAAACATGTTGCGGAATGCGGGGAAAGCACCTTCCCAAATCCACCCTGTCTGATCATTGCGGCCGAGTGGCGTGGCGCCAGAAGAGCAGAACATCAGAGTCTTGCACATATGATGCAGAATATGTGGATTAAAGCTACTGCATTAAATCTGGATTTTCAGCTTATTTCTGTTACAGAAAATATGGTAAATAATCAGGATTTCTGCGATATGCTTGGACTTCAGGTTGGTAGGTATGGATTTCTTGCATGTGTGCTTGGATATGCAAAAGAAAATAATGCACCGCAGCATCCAAGGGCAACGACACAGATTCATTGGCTGTAATCAGATGACAGAGTATAATATTTAGACAATTACAATTCGTGAAGGCGTAAAACAAAGTGTGTGAGTTAAGAAAAGTATTGTCAATTTACCCAAAAACTGTAATATCTTGAAAACTGAAAAAACCATATTTTAAGCGGTCTCGCGAGAGGCTGCTTTTTCTTTCCTTTCTTTTTACACTTCATTTTTTTAGCTTCTAACCTGTAAGAAGTTATCGGTTTTATCCTGAAAGTGTAGGAAGTGGATACACTGTCGGATATCGTTGATTTTTATGAGATACCGGTTCTCTGCTATGGGTTACGAACAGATTTTTTGAATCACTTGTTTCCGGGCTCCAGATGGTTGATGGATATCGCTGACGTGATAGAAGAAGTTCCGACGGTCTGTTGGTGTGGCAAACGGACACAGTGTAATACCAGATATGCAGATGGGAAGATTGTCCGGGAAGGTGCACAGATTATGCTTGGTTCCAATGAGAGTTATGTGGCTTTGTGCAGGAAACATTATAAAGAAGGAACATTGTGGAAGCCGACGGATGACGATGTGAAAAATCATTTAAGAGATATAAAGACTAAAATATATGGTGATATAAAAATATCTGAGAATCAGATTAAGGAAGGGCAGGTAAAAGATGCACAAATTACACTAAAGTCAATGCGAGATAAGTATGGCTTATGAATAGATGATTTGAATGCATTTTTTCTGTAATAAATTTGGTTATTATTTCCATATAAGTACTTCCTTTCAGTAATAAAGTATCACTTTATAGTGAAAATAGTTATAAAAGACGTAAATGAACTAAAAAGATATTAATTTTTATTTTTAACAAAAGAAATTGCAAATGTGATAAAATTAAGATAAAATAAAGATAATATAAAGCGAAAGGAGAAATAAAAATGATTCAAATCAGACCTGTTTCTGACCTCAGAAATAAATTTCCGGAAATTGAGACAATTGTTAATAACGGAAATCCGGTATATTTAACAAAAAATGGTTATGGTGCTATGGTGGTTTTAAGTTTAGAAGAATATGCTAGTCTTACTGATAATATAGAAATGAAGCTTGATGAGGCGGATCGGCAAGCAGCAGTGACTGATGAAAGACTTTCTCATGAAAGTGTATTTAAAAAAGCAAGGAGTGCAATATATGGAAAATAAATCTTATTCACTCCGTTATCTTCCTATATTTGAGACAGATTTGTTAAGTACAATAAATTATATTACAAACGTTTTGAAAAATGAAAGTGCAGCACTTCGCTTAGTGGATGATATAGAAACTTCTATATTAAAAAGACTAGAAAATCCTCTTGCCTTTGAACCGTATCGTTCTGCAAAAAAGAGGGATTATCCTTATTATAGGATTTATGTGAGGAATTATGTTGTATACTATGTAGTTATTGGAGATGTTATGGAAGTACGACGCCTGATATATGGTGCGCGTGACATAAATCGTCATTTATAGCAGTATACTACGGATATAGTTTTACATGGTTTAGTGGCAATATTCAAAAGGAAAATGTATTACATCTCCTGCATGAAAAATATCGTAGGTGTTTTTCGTGCAGGAGGTATTTTTATTCTTCAGCTAAAGATTTATCCGTATTGTGGGTATCCCATGTGCCAGTTTCAGTACCCCAAAGGAATAATAAAATCACCTTCTGACTTAGTAGCTGACTGCTCAATAGAAATACAATCCGACAAATCAACAATATGATTCTGATCTGTAATTCCAAAAATACGATAGGATCCATCTGCAATAATTCCGGTTTTTCGAGTGGAGAATGGAATTTTTGTCAATTCGTTTGTCTGGCAGTGTTAAAGCAGATGGATATTGTAGAAGATGAGGGCAAAGTGAAACTGACGGCGCATGGAAAAGATTCTTTATTCCGAAAAGCTGATGAAGCTGGAATATGAGACAAAATCGGATGTATTTGTTCCGGCAAGAAGACAGAGGGATTATTATGAAATACCGGCAAATGCGCTGCAGTATACTTATCATAAGCCGGAACGATTGCTGATCGGAAGTGTGAAGCTGAAAATGTATGCGCCGCTTGCAAATAAGCAGCTGCGTGTAAAGACGGCGATTCTCAGTATTCTGATGAATGGGTTCTGGTAAAAGTGAAGAAATAATTAAAGAGTAATTGTAATGTAAGTAAAGGAATTTTCAAAAGATTTTTCTTGCTAAGATGTAAATTATCTTGTTATAATATAAGCATAAAAAGAAGGTTCTTACATATAATAAAAAGGGAATCTTGGTATAAAATATGGTGTCACTCCGCTATTGACAAATACATAGCCAGATAGTATGATTCAATCAATGAGATAGGGTTTTCGCAACGTAAAAAGGCTTAGAAAAAGAGAGGAAACACGTATGAAAATCAAAAATGTCAAAGATGTAAACGTATTTTTAGGAGTTGTTAATGAGTGTACTGGAGATGTAATCTTAACATCAGAGTATGGTGATAAATACAATCTGAAATCTACATTATCACAGTATATTGCAATTGCAGCACTTCTTGGTCAGCACGGAGAGGAACTTGAGTTATGGTGTTCTAACCGTGAGGACGAAGCAAAATTCCTGCATATGTTCCAGGATAACCCGGAGATGATGTAATTACTCCTTTTCGTTGGAAAGGTTTCCAATTTTGTGAGTGGAGAAGCATTACAGATTTATCCAACAAAGAATGAAAACGAAATAAAAATAAGGGCAGACAAAACGGTACGTTCCAAGTAAGGAGCGTACCGTTTTGTTTGTGATTTATGAAACATCGTCATTGTTTTGCGGAAAGAACAGCATTGCAGAGGCGGTAAAAATTCCATTTTCATATTCAAATAAAATTGTTCCATTATATTTTTCTACTGCCTGAGTGACATTATGCAGTCCCCATCCATGAAAAGATGATTTGCGTGTTTTTAGTGGAAGTCCATCATCCGTAAATTTGATTTCTTTGGATGGATTGGAAATTTCGATCAACACAAATTTCTTAATGCTCTGGATACGGATTTTTAATGGAGCAGTCTGTTCCGGGAGTTTACCGACAGCTTCAATGGCGTTATCCAGTAAGTTTGCCAGTATCGTACAAAGGTCGGCGGCTTCGATTCCGGTTTTATCCGGAAAATCGGTTTGAATCTCATAGTGGATGTTTCGATTTTCCATGAGCTGTATTTTATTGTTTAATACGGCATCTACTACATCATCGCCGGTCCAGTGGGTTTTCTTTAAAATCTGGACGGGTTTCTGAATCGCGGCGATATACGTTTTCGCTTCCGGTATATTTCCATCGTCCAGCAAATGATCCAGAGCAATCAGGTGGTTGTTCAGATCATGATATAATCTTGCATTCTGGCTGTATACTTCGTTTAGGTTCTGATATTTTTCTTCCAGAAGATGTTTACTCAACGCTTCCTTTTCCAGTAAATGCTGTCTGTTTCGCAGGTCAATTTCAAAGAGCAGAACGGTAAACAGCAGCAGTAAAAAAGCGATGAGGATCACCCAGAACTTTGGAGCCTCAAAATAGTTGCTGAATGTTTTATGCATCAGGTAGATCATAACAAAACATCCAACAACAGTAGCGATAAGCAGTTTCCAGACTTTCTTTTTTCCATCACTCATGCGACGGATGATTGCAGCTGTAATCAGGACAAGTGCAAGTTCACATCCTTTTGTAATCAGAGAAAATGCAACCGTTGTCCGGTCAGGATAGGAATGAAGAACCGAAAGGAACCTTGCGCCGTGACGCGAGAAGTTTAGCATCATTGTGATATAAAAAAGTTCAATACATCCCGCCATCAGCACATAAAAAGTGGATAGGAAGATTATAACAAAAAACTTCTTACGAACCAAAATGCATCCGCTGATAAAAAGAATCAGAATATACAGCAAAACGGAAAGCATCGTATATAGCAGATAGTCATTGATCTGTATATAAAATGGTGCCGCAATGCAGGAAACAATGACGGCATACCGGTATTTGAACGTAGGATAAACCGCATGGAGCAATATAAAAAATATAAACACTTTCAATATGGCAAAGCCGTAATCGGATATCATGAAGAATGTTGTCATAAAGAATTCCTCCATATTTTTTGTAGCAGTAATTTGAGTTCCTTGATACGTGCAAGACTGGCAGGAAGAAATTCACCGTTATCCAATTCGATCGTCGTGTCCTGAATGGAGACGATATGGATCAGATTTACGATGATGCCTCTGTCAGCAAAAACAAAATCAGAACTGTTCAGTCCTTCCATCACCGGATTTAAACTTTTGCGTTCTTTTACTTCGGTCTGGTTTGTTAAATGAAAAACACTGTTTTTTCCTTCGCGGGATATGTACAAGATGTCTTTCAGTAATAATTTTCGATACATGCGTGTATTGGAGAGCAGATAATACTGGTCGGCCTGCATATGAAGAATCCGAAAGGCATCTTTGATGGCTGTCGGCAGCTTTTCCGGGATCATTTCTTTGTCAATGTAGCGGAACGCGGACAGTTCAAAGGCATCCAGTGCGTATTTCGTATAAGCGGTAATGAAAATGATCAGCGCGCCTGGCAGATGCGTCCGGATCGTTGCGGCTAATTCCATTCCGTTCATATGTGGCATTTCAATGTCTGTCAAAATCAGGTCAAAAAAGTGACCTTCTTTGATGTCATAACTCAGGTTTTTACTGTTGCTGTATAACGTGATATCTGCAACTTCCTGATTGGATTGTAATATAGTAGTTACTGCCTGATTCAGATGTTGCAGTGTTACTTCTGAATCGTCGCAGATTGCGATTTGAATCACTGATAAAACCTCCCAAAAACAATAAATTCAAGTCGAACAAGTGTGAATTCTGGTATATAAATCCGGTCTGTATAAATTAGTATGTTTTCCTTAGAATCATTGTGTAATTACTTATTAAGGATAACGGAAAAAGAGGTTGATGACAACCCCAGATTTTAGCATGGATTTATCTCAGTCTGAGTTGAGACTCCCACTTCTGCAAGTGGTGAGTAGTAACAAGTATTTCTCAGTGGGAGTTCAATCACCGACTGAGATAAATGCTCCGCGAGGGCGCACATTGTCTGGGAGACAATGGTTTTGCGCCGACCGGAATGGAGTGTAGAGTGCAGTGATTCTGAAAAGAAGATGTCAGCTTGCGCTGACCAGAATCACGCACCAAGTCTCACGTGCGTTCGACTTGAACTATAATCATTATAGCAATCAGTATCAATGTGTGTTGGTTTTGCCCATGAATACGAGTTTTTTGTCCGTAAATTTTTATAAGTAATAGCAAGCATTAATTGATGGACAGATATTGTGAATTGGCGGACAAAATTGCACAGATGTAAAAATGTGTGTCATAATGCAAATGTAACAAGATATGGGATGTGTTGTAAGAGAAGCAGATGGAAACTGAAAGTAAGATATTATGGTTGATGGAATGGAGACGAATTAAGTTATGAAAAGAAAATTACAAAAATGTTTGACCATTTTAGGAATGATTGGATTGTGTATCGGTTTAAGCGGCTGCGGAAATGATAAAGATACTGCAGCAAAGAGTACCGTTCCATTGGAACGTGGGCAGCATATTATGTATGGAAGTTATCAGGGAGAAGTTATTGAGTGGCGTGTCCTTGATAAAAAAGGCGATGAAGTGCTATTGATCAGTGAGTATGGTCTGGATGCACAGCCCTATGATACCAGTGGAAAAAATCGTGTACTCTGGGAAGATTCAACAATCCGTGAATGGCTGAATGATGATTTTTATAACAGTGCATTTTCAGAGGACGAAAAAGCAAACATTGTGTTATCTTTTTCAGAAGGTTTTGAGGCAAAGAATAGTTCAACAAGACTGTTAGGTGGAAAACCTTATTACCATTTGGAACGAGGAACAAAAGATAAAATATTTCTATTGAGTTATACAGAAATGTGTCTGTATTTTGACCCTGATCCGAATCCAAATCCAAAAGAAGGAAGTTGTTTTGATTTTCAGTATGGTCATGATGAAGTTTTGTGTTATCCAACAGAATATGCAAAACAGCGGTTGTATATGCTCAATGTAAAAGATGCTTGTGGATGGTGGATGGCTGATTGTTTTTATGATACTGATGGAGTTGGTGTTATTTCAGGTTATGGGCAGGCTCAGAGAGAAATATTATTAAACAGCAGCCGTTACGCAGTTCGCCCGGCAATGTGGGTTACCTGGCAGAGTGATATGCAGGTAATCGAAGAATCAAGGAGTTACAATAATAAAGGATAAACAAACGTAAGTTTAAACAGACACGATGTGAATGGGTTTTTACATGGAAGCATCTCATATTGAGATGCAGCAGAAATGGAGGCGGATTACATGAAAAAGGTATGGGGACTGATCGGGATACTTGGAATGACATTTTTTATGCTGGCAGGATGTGGTCAGGATAAAAATACAGCACAGGATGCGTCATTAAGTGCAGAAAATGAAACACCGATTGAAAATGACGTTGGACTGGCTTCGGTTATTAACATGGAAGACGCTTATTACTATAACGATCTGTTGACAACCGATGCAGGTGAACTTTATGCAATGACGGATGGAACTTCTGAAGAAGGAACAGATCCGGTATTGGTATGGAAAAGCACCGATCAGGGAAAAAGTTGGGAGAAAGTAATAAAACTTCCGGATACGATAT
Organism: Roseburia sp. OM02-15; assembly: GCF_003481835.1. NCBI lineage: Bacteria > Bacillati > Bacillota > Clostridia > Lachnospirales > Lachnospiraceae > Roseburia > Roseburia sp. OM02-15. The sequence continues at coordinate 3,973 of NZ_QULX01000006.1, read as the reverse complement.
CTGCCGATAGTTATATTTCGACAGGTGTACTGCAGAAGAAAAATGACGAGCTGAGTGCGTTTGTTGTTGTATCAGATCCTGAGGATGGCACATCAGATTCCGGTGTAAGCCGGCTGCTTCGAATTACAGAGAAAGGCAGTGAAGAACTGAATACCGGAGATGTATTTGAAAAATTGGGCGGAAGTGCATGGAGGATTACTGTAGTGAATGACCATGTGCTGTCAATTGCAGGAATAGACAAGTGTGTTTTATATGATATTACACAGCAGAAAGAATTAAAAAGCCTATCCTACGATTATGGTAGAGCTGGTTTTCTGTCAATGAAAGATCAGTTTATCGTGTACTGCGACGAGATCAAATATTGTCTGAATGCAGATACACTTGAGGAGCAGGAGCCGGAGGACGGTCTGGAACAATTTGTGGAAGATATGTGGGAAGCAAATGCCAGAGAAGTATTTGCGCCGATGAAAGCATGGAATGATACCGTGGTATGCGTTACAAGAAAAGCCATTTATGAATACAGAGACGGAAGGACAGTAAATGTGTTGTCCGTTCCAAAGACCGTTCATAGAGGAAACAGTTTTAACGGCATGTTACCCGTATGTAAAGGTCACCAGAATACTTACTATCTGAGCGTATTTTCAGCAGGAAACACGACTTTGTGGCGGATGGAACCGGATTTGGAAAAAGAGACAGCAGCAACTTCTTACGCACCTATTCACAAAAAATATTAAGAATTTTATCTGTGTGATTAATATTGTCTTACGCTCACTAGCTATGATATAATTAATTTATCAGAAAAATTCGCAAAAACGCATTATTTGTTCCGAAAGAAGGTTGAAATATGCGAAAGGAGGATGAAGCATGCGAAAAAGAGTCATAGGAATTTGTATCTGTCTGGCATTTGCATTGCTTTTGGGAATTGGAGCGTATCAGGCAAAGACAATAAAAACACCTGAAGTTACATCTGATCTGTATTCCCAAGAAGAAATTACAGATGCAATTAATGTGGCGAAGCAAGAAATGAATATGAATTGGAAAGGTTGTGACCTTCAGGAGATTTATTACGCAGGGGATGAGACATCAAAGGATTGCTTAGATTGGGCAACCAGAAATGATGCAGATGAATCTCTTGTGTTACTGTCAACATTTTATGTCGGAAATGATTGCGAAGATGGTTCGCTGGAACCAGATTCCATGTATGAGAATTGGATGTGGATATTAGTCAGATCAAAAGATGGTCAATGGAAATGTGTTGATTGGGGATATTAATGATTGGTTAAGCATTTAGATGATATGGGGGGGAATGATGATAAGTAAAAGATTAATAATTGTTGGGCTCATAGTATCGATATTGCTTATTTTTTCAGGGTGCGGAACTGAAAAGAATACAGAAACGACGAATGACCAGTCGATCACTGATTATTACATTGAATCACTCTCTGTAAATGGTCTTTCACGTAGTCAGAAAAAAGAATATCTGAGCCGAGATGATATCTATGCAGTTGGAAATAATATCGCTGTTTCTAAGGCGGAAGTTCAGCAGTATACAGATTTTTACCTAAATAATGGTGAAAGCGAAGAAAATGCACAGAAGTTAGCCGAGAAAGACGCTATGGAACGAAATGCTTTATATGTTGCGGCGATTCAGAACGGATATGAGGTTACAGAGGAAGATATCGATGATTGGCTGAAGGAACTTCGCACAATGTTGGAAAATGATACGACAGGAGCATATCAGTCAGCGATGGAAGGATTTGAATCGGAGGATGCATATTGGGAATATGAGTATGAAGTGTATCATGTAGATTTGCCGATTCAAAATTATGTATCATCGCTTCAGATAGATACAAACGTGTCAGCTGATTCTGAAAATGGTAATTCAGATACTGATGCATTTAGTGAATTGAAGCAGCGTTTGGCAGATGAGCAGGACTTTAAATTGACGAATTTATAGTGAGTGTATGATTACAGAGGGCATTTGCCCTCTGTTTTTGTGTGTAAAAAGAATCAAAAAACATGCATATTCGACTTGAAATAAATTTTAGAAAACCATTTGTATGTTTCAATTGTCTTATATATATCAGATGAAAAAATGATTTCTGCTGCGATGGATAGCAGTATTTTTTATTTCACATCTGATACAGGGAAAAATATAGAGAATTGGTGGACAAACTTATATGAGTGTAATAAACAAGGAAGAATTGTCAAAGCTGATCTTGGAAAATCAAAAAGAAATGTATGTGCTGGCTTATTCCATACTGCAAAATCAGGCGGATGCACAGGACGCAGTGAGTGAATGTATTGTGCGTGCCTTTGAAAATCGTACAAGTCTCAGAAAACGTACAAGTGCAAGATCATGGCTGATGAAGATTCTGATCAACGTTTCCCGTTCAGCAATCACGAAAAGACAGAAGGTCGTGCTTTTTGCTGATCCGGAACAGTACGAACAGGTGACAGAAGTGCCACAGGATCATTTGTGGTCAGCGATTCTGGAACTGTCAGAAAATGTGCGGGTTATCATGGTTCTCTATTACTATGATGGTTTATCGGTGAGGGAGATCAGTGCGATGTTGAACATTCCGGAAGGAACGACAAAGACCAGACTCTCTGCCGGGAGAAAACAACTGGCAAAATGGATGGAGAACGGAAAGGAGAGCGGACATGTTATCAGATGAGCAGATGGACCGAAAAATCCGGGAGCATGTGAAGGCGCATCCGGTGATTCTGCCGGAAGATTACCAGACCATGGTACAGGAGCAGATCAGAACGTGTTGTGAAGAGGAAGTGCAAATGAATACGAGTGTGAAAAAACAGCGCAAAAAGAGAATAGCAGCGGCAGCGTGCATTGTGTTATGTATCGGAGTGTGTGGCGCAGGCGGTGTACGCGCGGGAATGAATTATGCAAAACAGCGTGCGGAGCAGACGTTGGAGAAAGAACAGGAATCTTTCTGGAAGGATGCTGCCAAAGCAGATGCGGATACATTTTCCAGAGAATTATCTGAAAAGGAGCAGAAGCGCTTGAATGAATTGGCAGAAAAGTATAAGACAGAAGGGCTGTTTCCGGAAAGAAATATTTTGCAGATTTCGGATAAGTCAGAGATCGTATCAGATCAGATCTGTTTTCTGGCGCAGGACAGCACTTTTTATCTGCCGGAGATGGCATTGAGTGATGAGCAGATGTTGGAACTCATTGATTTTTATGCAAAGCGGGATTACAGTGTAACGGCACAGGGACAAAAAGATGCAGAGGAAGCGGAAAATTCTGTTGATGTGACAGAGATCTTGCAGGAAGAAGCCGTAGAAAAAGCTTCTGATTTGTTAAGCCGGTTATATGGGATTGATGCTGATACATTGGCAATTGAAACGGAACATGATCAGACGTTAGATGAAAATGGCGAGACATTTACAACAAATCGCATTTCTTACCGTGATGAAACTGCTGGCATTTCTTACCTTGTATCAGTTGATCTGCAGAATGGAGAAATAAAAACGATTTCCGCAGAAAAAGATGCCGGTTCGAATTATTCCAAAGAGATAGCGGAAAATGCCGCACAGTACCAGAATTTTTATTCAGAAGCAGAAAAAATGGCAAATGCTTATATGGGAGAAAATACCATATGGACTGCAAAAGAGATGGAATACATGCGGGATGAAGATCATATGCTTGGAACCGGAATCGTGAATTATATTTTTGAAACAGATACGAACTCCTGTGTTATAAGTTATAGCTGTGCACAGCAGCATTTTTATCAAGTGCGGTATTTTACAAAGGATGAATTGGATAGTTATCTGGCAGATGAAAAAGAGCAGGGTGCAAAGCGGAGTCTGGAACGGGTAATTTTGGATGTAAAGTAGAAGATCAATAAAATTGAATACAAATTAGCCATCCAAGTCGAAAACAATTTGGATGGCTTTTTTACTTTATAGGAAAGTTCGATTTTTGCCGACCTCTTGAACGAAAATAGCCCGC
>NZ_QULX01000059.1:424-624 GCF_003481835.1 Roseburia sp. OM02-15 | reverse complement strand
GAGCCAGGATCAAACTCTCATAAAAAGTTTTTCCCGTTTCAGAATCAACTGGCTAATTTCAACCATTCATTAATTCCAAACGTTACTGTTTTAGGTTGCTTTGACTTTCGTCTCTGCTGTTCTCTCGAACTCATTTAAATCGCGAATTACTTCGCTGTTCTCAATGAATCTTTCAAGGTTATTTCACTGTTCAGTTATCA
>NZ_QULX01000059.1:0-414 GCF_003481835.1 Roseburia sp. OM02-15 | reverse complement strand
GCTGTTCTCAATGAATCTTTCAAGGTTATTTCACTGTTCAGTTATCAAAGTTCTTTGTTCGTTGTCTTTGCGACAGCTTTTACATTTTATCAAAAGCATTTGTCTTTGTCAACAACTTTTTTATTTTTCTTTGTTGTCGTTTCAAGCGACAGCCTGTTTATCTTATCACCAGCGATCGGCTTTGTCAACAACTTTTTTCTTCCCATCCAGAAGTTTTTCAAGAACTGACTGTCGCATCCCATGCCGTCTGTTGTCCTTACTTTTCTTCTGTATGTGCCGCTGCATCAGCGACAGCTTGCTTATAATAGCACTGCTGCCGGCAGAAGTCAACACATTTCGGGCGGATTTGTCGAAGTAGGTCATCTTGCAGTTTTTACCGCTATTGTGTGAATTGTGCCAATTATTTGCGCAATT
>NZ_QULX01000058.1:0-823 GCF_003481835.1 Roseburia sp. OM02-15 | reverse complement strand
GTAACAGTAGATACATATGATGAGTTCCTGAAAACATATGCAGATACCATCTACAATCTTCCGGAATAATGGAAGTCAAAGATCAGAGATTAAAAAACTGAGCTAACGATTACTTTAGATTCTTCTCTAACGTGTTAAGACAACAAAAAGGATCGGCACATGCAGACCGCATGTGCCGATCCTGTTGTTGTTTTGACAGATTGTACATATTGCACATATGAAACAGGATGTGAGTACTGTTGCACAATGTAAACTGCTGTAAAAGACAATAATTGCGTTGCTGCAACGCAACGTTGTTGCATGAACGGAGGCGAAAACAGTGAAACACATGGTGCAAAATGCCGAAAAACGGGCGTTTGCGGCGAAACCAAAATTGGCACGGGATTTGCATAATATATAGGCATCAGGATATTTATGAACAACATGAATTAAAGGACAAGGAAAAATCATTAAAGAGAAAGAAAGGGAAAGTAAACATGAAGAAGAAGGCAATTAGTTTATTACTTGTTGGGGCAATGGTGGCAGCTATGGTTGCCGGATGTGGAAATGCATCATCCGATAACAACGGAGCAGCAGGCGGTGACAGCTCAGCAAAATCAGAGTCAAACAGCTCAGCAAAATCAGAGGGCAGCAGTGATGGATACACCATCGCGGCAAACATCTGGGGAACAGGTGCATATCCGCTTGACATCATCGTACATGCAGATGAGAAAGCAGCAGCAGTTGCAGGGGCAAAAGTGGATGTAGCAGATAACCAGTTTACGGCAGACAAGATCGTAACAGACTTACAGAGCCAGTTAGCATCCAAACCGGACGCAGTACT
>NZ_QULX01000057.1:0-878 GCF_003481835.1 Roseburia sp. OM02-15 | reverse complement strand
AGATTGTAGATGGTATCTGCATATGTTTTCAGGAACTCATCATATGTATCTACTGTTACATCCGGGTTGTATTTGTATAACAGAGACTGGAACTGCTCGTCTGAGATGAAGCAGCTTTCATCTGCATATAATGCTTTGAAGTGTGCTGCGTTGTCCGGTGTGATCAGGTATGTGGATAAATAATCAAGTACCGGTGGTTTTCCGTCTGCATCCAGAATCTGATGTCCATCTAAGTAGTTTACTAATAAGCATAAGGAAATTGCTCCGTTTACGTGGTTACCACCGTTCATTGCCTGGATAACTCCCTGCTCGATGTAATCGATCAGATCCGGTGCTACGTCTGTTCCGTAAAGGTCGAACTTATAAGAAGAATCTCCTGCTTTGATTGCTGCAACTGCTGATAAGTAGTCACCGCCTGAGCAGTATACTGCGTCTACATCCGGGTTTGCCATTACAAGGTCATTTGCTTTTGTTGTGGACTCGGATGGATCAGAACAGTGCATGGTCTGTAATACTTTTCCGCCTTTTGACTCAAATTCTTCTGTAAAACCTGCGATACGCTGATCATGGGAATAATCACCGATTGCTGCTCCAAGAACAACTGCTGTCTTATCTCCTGCCTCAATTGCCTGATCTGCAAGTGTTTTTCCCATCTCATACGGGCTTGCTGCGATTCCGCCGATAAATAACGGATCTGCTTTGATGCTGTCCCATACTTCCTGATCGGACGGGAAGTTTGTATCCAATGCATATGGTACTTTCTGTGCATCACATAATTCCTGTACGGAACCGAATACTGCGTCTACTACTGAGAACATCAGTACTGCGTCCGGTTTGGATGCTAACTGGCTCTGTAAGTCTGTTACGATCTTGTCTGC
>NZ_QULX01000056.1:0-956 GCF_003481835.1 Roseburia sp. OM02-15 | reverse complement strand
CATTGAGCAAGAAGCCCCCACTTCAAAATCTGTGATTTAAGTGGTGGGAGCATGTCACTACTTTAAGTTTGGCACGATAGAAGTGCACTGGAAAAGGCTACATCAACACTGTTTGTTTTACAGATATCAATGTAGCCTTAATAACATATACTCTCCAATGGAATTAACCTCCGTTTTCTCTTGATATGTCTCATTATGCAATTTTCTGATTCGATTTTTCCTTTGAGCCTTTTCTGTTACGTCTTCAAATCTCCTTCATCATGACTTTTTGATCCGATTCATATCTGAACGTTGCCATCTGAATCTTGATCCTCTTTTACTATGGTAACTGTCATGTATTCAATTCTGGTATCAGAAAAAACTGCTGATTACTTTAATCTCTGGTGGACTGTACCTCCAACTATGTATTGTTCTAAGATTAAATTAATTCATTTACCTGTCCATTGGTCTATACTCCGTTTCAAGAATTTAAATTATGAAAAGAAATTAACTATTTCATTGGACTATACCTCGTTTTCAAAAATTTAAATGATGAAAGTTTGAATAACTATTTCATTGGACCGTACCTCTTTCGTTATAATAAATGAAGTTAAATTTTAAATGTAGATTGGACTGTACCTCCTATACTTAGTATCGTTTTGAAGTTTAAATTAGGTTTTCGGTGGTCTGTACCTCGCTTTCTGTAGTTTTTTAAGAACTTGTTAAGTTCTTTATTTGTTGTACTCATAATAACAGACAATATATAACTTGTCAATATAAAATTGGAAAAAATATCAAAAAAATATGAATAAACAGAAATAAATAAAAATATAAAATGATTATCAGATAATTATAAGACCAGTTATAAAAAATAGTGGAAAAGAAAGGCATCTAACAGATACAAATTCTGTCAGATGCTTCAGACTGTAGACAAAGCCCTGCTTTTGCAGGGTTTTGCTATTGTTGGAACCGCTTTT
>NZ_QULX01000055.1:0-1168 GCF_003481835.1 Roseburia sp. OM02-15 | reverse complement strand
GTTGCCATGCCTCGCAACCCCGCATAAATACTGAATGTGTGGAGTTTTGCTCATGGCTATGAAGTTAAAGAAATGGAGGTGTGCTTATGAGAGAGAAATTTAATCATATGTATTTGGATAGCCACGAAAGCAAACTTTTGGTACATAGCCTTGTAGAGTTAAAAAATCAGCTTATTCAGCAAGGCAGATATACGGATTGTGTTGACGAGCTTATTTTTAAGGTCATAAATGCACCGTCCAAGAGAATGAAAATTGAATATGTCTAAGGCAAATTACGAAGCCGCTTATTCTTATTAATTTTAAGAATAGGCGGCTTTTTTGCGTTTTCTGGTACTGTTTACATAGCCACCTTGACAAAGTGGCTAAATCTATGCGAAAGGAGGATGCATCTATGTCAAATTGCAAAGTGATTGCTCTGACTAACCAGAAAGGCGGTGTCGGAAAAACAACCACAGCGGTCAATCTGGGTGTAAGTCTGGTGCAGCAGGGTAAAAAAGTCCTGCTGATTGATGCCGATGCACAGGCAAATCTCACGATGGCTCTGGGTTATAACAGACCAGACGATATTCCCATAACGCTCTCTACTGTGATGCAGAACATCATAGACGATAAAACGCTTGATGTTTCACAGGGTATTATCCACCACAGCGAGGGCGTTGACCTGCTTCCGTCAAACATTGAGCTGTCGGGCTTTGAGGTAAGGCTAATCAATGCAATGAGCCGTGAGCGTGTGCTGAAAAACTATGTCAATGAGGTTAAAAAGAATTACGACTATGTGCTTATTGACTGTATGCCGAGCTTAGGTATGATAACCATCAATGCTCTGGTGGCGGCTGACAGCGTGATTATCCCGACACAGCCCCACTATCTCTCGGCTAAAGGTCTGGAGCTTTTGCTTCGCTCCGTATCAATGGTCAAGCGGCAAATCAACCCAAAGCTGCGGATAGACGGTATCTTAATGACTATGGTAATGCCCCGTACCAATATTACTAAGGAAATTACGGCAACGGTCAAAAGTGCATACGGTCAGAAAATCAAGGTATTTGATACCGAGATACCTCATTCTATCCGTGCGGTGGAAGCTACCGCAGAGGGCAAAAGTATTTTTGTGGTCCTATGTCAAGATTTAGTACAAGTTAAAATGAGGTTTTCCTCATCTTAACTTACT
>NZ_QULX01000054.1:0-1340 GCF_003481835.1 Roseburia sp. OM02-15 | reverse complement strand
TGGTGCTAGAATATAAATAGTACAAGTCAAAATGAGAATTCCTTATACAGTATTTCATGGTATGATGTATGTATGCACTGAAGGAGGATCTCATTATGGCAAAGCACTATGATAAACAGTTTAAAATTGATGCAGTTCAGTATTACCATAACCACAAGGAGCTGGGACTGATAGGTTGTGCATCAAATCTTGGTATCAGTCACCAATCGCTGTCTCGTTGGCAAAAAGAGCTTCGAGAAACAGGCGATATTGAAAGTCGTGGCTCTGGTAATTATGCTTCTGATGAAGCAAAAGAAATCGCACGATTAAAACGTGAATTACGGGATGCACAGGATGCTCTTGATGTATTAAAAAAAGCAATCAACATTCTGGGAAAATGACAGAAGCCATTTGTCTCGAAGTTGCTGAGAAGGCAGAAACCGCCCACAAGGCTCGACGCCAGGTTTCTGTCTCCGGAATGTTGAAATATCTTGGCGTTTCCCGTTCCGGCTATCATGCCTGGATGAAACGTGTTCCTTCGAACACAGCTAAACGTCGTGAAGCTGTGAAAGCTCGCATTAAGGATATTTATGATGAATCCCAACAGAATTATGGTGCTCCGAAAATCACCAGGAAGTTACGCGAATCAGGAGAAATCATTTCTGAGCGAACAGTTGGTAAATATATGAAACAACTGGGTATTAAAGCCCAGTGGATCAAACCATGGACAATCACCACAAAAGATTCTGACTTCAGTAGTAAATTACAAAATATCCTTGATGAGCAATTCAATCCAGAACGTCCGAACGCCGTTTGGTGTTCTGATATTACCTATATTTGGACAATAGACGGATTTGTCTATTTGACCAGCATTATGGATTTATATTCCAGGAAAATCATTGCGTGGACACTTTCAAAAAGTTTGGAAGTATCCTGCGTGATTGAAACTATAAATAAAGCAAAAGCAAGACGCAACATTGAAGAGCCTTTAATTTTGCATGCAGACCGTGGCAGCCAATATGTATCCAAAGAATACAGACGTGTTACCGCTGATATGCAATGCAGCTATTCTAAAAAGGCTTATCCATGGGATAATGCATGTATTGAATCGTTCCATTCTTTGATTAAGCGCGAATGGTTGAATCGTTTTAAAATTCGTGATTACGATCATGCATATCGACTGGTATTCGAATATTTGGAAGCATTTTATAATACAAAGCGAATTCATAGTCATTGCGATTACATGTCGCCGAATGAATACGAAGAACTGTATTATAAGTTCCAGCAGGACGAATTGACCTTAGTAAGTTAAGATGAGGAAAACCTCATTTTAACTTGTACTAAATCTTGACATAGGACCA
>NZ_QULX01000053.1:302-1367 GCF_003481835.1 Roseburia sp. OM02-15 | reverse complement strand
GCTTGACCAAAAGGTTGAAATGAATCGGATTTCTGTGTGAAGTTTTGAAGGTATATATCTTCAATTTAATATAGGGATATAGTTCAGTTGGTAGAACGTTGGTCTCCAAAACCAAATGTCGAGGGTTCGAGTCCTTCTGTCCCTGTAGTTAACACTGAAAAGTAGAAATGCTTTTCAGTGTTTTTTTGTCTGTAAAAGTAAATATTTGAAATAATGTGCAAGAATCTTCTGTGAGCAATAAGAATCTGTGTTTTCTGCCTTTTCAAAATGAGTAATTTAGTGTATGATAGTAAAAAACAACAGAGATAAAGGAGAAAACGGATGTACGACGAGGAAAACAAAAAAACGGAACCGTATCAATATGGGGAACCATATCAGTATGGACAGACACCGCCGCCACAGAATACAGGGAGCGTAAATGATCAATATACGCAGCAGTATCAGGATGCATACAGAAATGTTCCACCGCAGGAGCCGGCAGGATTTGCAATCGCATCTCTGGTACTTGGAATTATTTCTATCGTATTATCATGTACAATGATCAACATCGTTACTGGCATTTTGTCATTGATTTTTGGTATTGTTCATATAGCAAAACATCAGAGCCACAAAGGTATGGCGATCGCTGGTATTGTTTTAGGTATTATCTCCATTGTGATTACGATTATTCTGATCGTAGTGGGTGTTACAGTGATATCTACACCGGGCTGGGATACGATGCTGAATGAATTATAAGAAGTTTCGTTAAAACTGAATAGAGCGATGAAAAGAAAAAGACATTCTGTTGGAAAACGGAATGTCTTTTTTGGAGGGTATGTAAAAATAGTAGAACAAATGTCAAAGGACATTTGAAGTTTGCATTATAATTAATACTTTAGAAGAAATCGTAAAAGGTATCACATTACAATATTTATAAAAGCGAGTTTCTTTATGAGACTATGAAGAAAAGTCTGTAAATAAGAATCTTCTATGATAAGTAAGAGCGAATTGTTCATCTTGTGAGCTGTTCGCTCTTGTTTTATATATATCAGCTATAAATTTGCATGTCAAGAGCAGGCGAAAAAT
>NZ_QULX01000053.1:0-292 GCF_003481835.1 Roseburia sp. OM02-15 | reverse complement strand
TTTATATATATCAGCTATAAATTTGCATGTCAAGAGCAGGCGAAAAATCCGCCTGTCTTAACCTGCCGTTAAATTCCTTATTCGGGCAAGCGACCCTCATACATAATACTTAATTCTCCATATACCTGTGCCCAGTTCCGAATCGTTGTAGTCCATTTTTTCGTTGCTTCAAATGTAGCAAGGTATAAAGCCTTTAAAAGAGCTGTATCGCTCGGGAATACGCTTCTCTGACGGTTTAACCGAATCAAGTAAGTCCCCTGCTTCAATTGCGAAAAGCAATAAGCAGTGGGTG
>NZ_QULX01000052.1:0-1557 GCF_003481835.1 Roseburia sp. OM02-15 | reverse complement strand
TAGCCATGAGCAAAACTCCACACATTCAGTATTTATGCGGGGTTGCGAGGCATGGCAACCTCTTTTATCACTCCAAATTTATAGTAACAATCAGCTCCAAATGGTATAATTAAGTTGTCAAAATCAATTCACCGAAAGGAGCTGATTGTTATCTATCGTCAAGAAATTTTGAAAGACATTCGTCTTTTCACTTCACAACCAGTTGCAAAGTTTTATGATTCTCTTTTTCTGAATCTTGATTTATCCTTTGTTCCGGAATTCCCCAAGACAGGAAGGAAAGGCTTTTCAAATCACGCTATGATTTGTTCCTTTATTGTCATGAAATGCGAAGGTTTCTCCATGATTTCCGATCTTGTCGATTATCTTCACAATAATCTTCTGATTGCGCATTTTTGTGGCTTTGATATTTCTCGTCCACTTCCTTCTTATTGGACTTTTGATCGCTTCCTGAAAAATTTCGATAACAAAGTTCTCTCTGAAATCATGAAAACTCAGGTGTTATTCCTTTCTAAAGAAGGTATTGTAGACACTTCTTTTATTGGCTTAGATTCAACCCCTGTCTCTGCAAATACTTCACAGAATAATCCGAAATCTTTTCTCTCAAATAAGTTTAAACCCGGAAATCAACCAAGGGCGGATTCGGATTGTAGACTCGGCGTCCACACTGCATCCAATCAAACGAACGAGAAAAAATATGAATTCTATTGGGGCTATAAAAATCATGTCCTTGTAGACTGTATTTCAGGTCTTCCTATTTATGAAATGACCACAACCGCGGAAGTTCATGATGCTACCGTCGCTTTAGATATCCTTGCTGCTACCCATTCCTTTCAACCAATAACGGACTGCACATTCCTTGCCGACAAAGGTTACGATGTCAAAAATATCTACAATCAGGTTAAGGATCTTTACAATGGAGAATGTATCATTCCATTAAACAAACGTAATTCCCAAAATCCGAAACTTCTTCCTCAAGGGAATCCCATTTGCGAAGCAGGGCTTGCCATGTGGAAGGATGGTAAGTTTTCCGATTGTGGTCGTACCCGTCAAAAGTTTTGTTGTCCTCTAAAATCAAGTAAAGATACCCTTTGCCCATGCCACCACAAAAATTTCTATAATGGTAAAAAGCATCGTGGCTGTACGAAATATCTCACCATTCCTGATGATTTAAGACTTTCCATTGATAGGGACAGCAAATATTTTAAAAGTAATTATTCACTCCGCACAGAATGTGAACGCTATAATTCGCGTTTTAAAAATACTGGTCAAGAGCGGATGTGGGTAAGAAATAAAGCATCTGTTACAAACTTAAACACACTTGCCCATATCAGTTTACTAGCAGTTGCCGTTGCCGCAATCACTAGCCATTCTGGTCAGTCTTATCGCAAACTAAAAACAATAAAACGAATTGCTTGATTAAAAAATTCTCATAGTCTTATGATTTCGTAAGTTTTGGACTTACGTTAGCTTTGCTATGCCATAAAATCGTAACCTCAAACTTTATGGAAACTAACTGCCAAGTTCTACTTTTGGATCAATGTGTTTTGCTCATCTCTA
>NZ_QULX01000051.1:0-1563 GCF_003481835.1 Roseburia sp. OM02-15 | reverse complement strand
CAGACTGTAGACAAACTTGGTGTTGGGTGTTATATCCAGCACCATTTTTCTTTTAAAACTTCTTTTCTTTTTATTTTCTTCAAAATCAACAAAAATCTGGCTGTATTCCAATCTCGTTTTTCCAGAATCTTTGCCAGTTTTTTCAAATTCATGCATGCAAAGGTAAGCCCGGCTTTCATTTCCATCCGTGCTTTTCCTACATACTGCGTATATCGAAATCCATGCTGTTCTTTCGCTGTACCGAAGATCCGCTCTATGGTTTCTTTTCTTAACTGGTAGATCTGTCTGTTTCCGATCGTGTGCCGAATGTCTTCTGCTACTTCCATGTATTCTTCCCATACATGACGTGTGATCAGTTTTACATGATCTTTGCTTTCTGTACATTTTGAAAGATATTGGCATTCAGCACAATGCTCACCGCAGCTTTTATACTCTTTATATCCATTTCTGTTTGTTGTACTGTATGTCAGTATATGTGCTCCCGGACATATATAACAATCATAGTATTCATCATATGCGAATTCGTGTTTTCCGAAAAAGCCTTCTTTGGTCTTGGGACGGGTATACGGAAAAAGTGGTTGAATTCCATCTTCCGACAGCTGATGGGCGATTGCCGGAGTTTTATATCCTGCATCTGCAACTACCATCTGTGGATTCAGTTTAGATATCTTATCGTATAATGCTTTAAAAGTACGACTGTCATGCTCATTACCAGGATGTATTGTATATCCGAGGATCCAGCCATGTTTATCACAGGCAGTTTCTACTGCATATGCAAAAACATGTTTATGTTCACCCTTTCGAAACCATCCACTTTCCGGATCGCTGATGCTGCATTTTTGTGTTTTCACATCTTCAGGAAGTTCTTCAGATATAGAATCTTTATCATTTCCGCTTCCACCGGATGCTGGCGGCTGGTTATCATCTTTTTTCTTTAACGGCTTTTTTCCATGTGCCAGACGATCTTTTTCAATCTCTTTATTTAATTCCTCTTCATACCAGAGAGCCCGTTCGTGCGCAACCCGCTTACGCATTTTTTTACTGTTTGCACAGGCTTTTACATGTGTTGCATCCACGAAGATCTGTTCTGTATTTACAAGCTTATATTTCATACAGTCTTCCAGAATCTTTGAAAAGATCTGCTCAAAAAGGTCTGTATCTTTGAAACGGCGGGTATAATTCTTTCCAAATGTAGAGAAATGAGGTACTGGATCTAACATGTCTAGTCCGAGAAACCAGCGGTATGCAACATTTACTTCGATTTCTTTTATGGTCTGGCGCATGCTTTTTATTCCATAGAGATATTGGATAAATGGTATCTTTATCAGCATGACCGGATCCATACTGGGGCGACCGTTATCCGGACAATATTTTTCTTCAACCAGATCATAAATAAAGTTCCAATTGATTGCTTTATCAATCAATCGCAGTATATGGTTTTGAGGTACCATGTCATCCATGGAGAACATCATCATTTGTTCTCTTTTTTTATCTGCATTTTTTGTCATCATAAAAAACACCGCCCTTCTGATTTTTATTATATCAGAAAAGCGGTTCCAACAA
>NZ_QULX01000050.1:0-1674 GCF_003481835.1 Roseburia sp. OM02-15 | reverse complement strand
TTCATTTTTATATCCATTCCTTTCGCGCTGCTCAAGGCACAAAACGTCATGAAAAAAACGTTGGCTTATTGCAGCTATCTTTTTATAATTGTTCCATAGGGATATTCAGTATACTACAAATCACGGGGAGGTGAGTGGGCTGTCCGTTCATCGGATGACCGTATTTTTATATGTGTAGAATGCTTTTTCAAGCACAAATAAGTGTGCCCTGAGCACGTAACCTTATCTTTGTAAAAACAACTCTCGTTTTTATCCTAAGCATTCAGTCAATGCTGTCTACTCCCTATAATCTATTGAACCTATGGTTCTGAAAGGAGTCCCTATGGCTTTAAAAATTGTGTATCAAATCTGTTGTGGTATTGATGTTCACAAAACTTTTGTTGTTGCCTGCATCGCTTCCACTAACAAACAAGGTGTTACCACCTACAAGCGCCATCGTTTCTCAACCTTCACACAAGGGTTAAAGGAATTGTTACAGTGGCTGCTTGACAATCATTGTAAGGATGTCTGCATGGAATCTACCGGTAAATACTGGATTCCTATTTACAATGTTCTGGAAAAAGATTGCAACATTGTTCTTGCTCATCCTAAATATGTTAAGGCTATCCGTGGAAAGAAAACTGACAAGAAAGATGCCAAATGGATTGCTGACCTCTTCAAGCATGATCTTGTTGCCGGTAGCTTTATGCCACCCGCTGATATCAGACAGCTTCGTGATCTGATGCGCTATCGTTTTAAACTGACCTGCTTTATGTCCAGCGAGAAGAACCGTCTCCAAAACTGTCTCACGGTTTCCAACATTCAGTTGGCTTCCGTTGTCTCGGACACCTTTGGTAAAAGTTCTCAAAGAATCCTGGATAAGATTCTCGAAAATCCTGATGATACTTCTTTTGATATTGAACCTTTAATTCATGGTTCCATGAAGAAAAAACTTCCCGAACTGGAACTCGCTATTGACGGTTTTATCACACCTGAACAAGCTGGTAAATTAAAGGTTATCAAAAAGCACTTTGAAGATTTGGAATCCCGGAAAGCAGAGCTAGAAAAACTGATCCTTGCGCTCGCCAGTCCCTATCAGCAAGAACTCGACCTAATCCTAACTGCTCCATCATTCAAAAATAAATTCACTGCTATCGGAATCATTTCCGAAATTGGTGTGAACATGGAGGCTTTTCCTTCGGCGAAACACTTATGCTCATGGGCTGGTCTTACTCCAACCAACAATGAAAGTGCAGGGAAGAAAAAATCTGTCCGGGTTTCCAAAGCCGGATGTTATATCAAACCACTTCTAGTTCAATGTGCCAACTCAGTGGTTAAAAGTGAAAAACATCCTGAAATCCGTAACCGCTATCTTCGTTTAAGAAAACGTCGCGGTCACAAGAAAGCAATCATTGCAATAGCAAGAATGCTTCTAACAGCATTATACAATATGCTGAAAAATAAGGAACCCTATAATGCTGAACTTTACCGAAAAAGTGATGTTCTCCCTGTCAATCGTGAGATTACAATTGAACAGGCAATCTTAATGGCACAGTTCCAAGGGTATAAAATCAAGTCAGCTGCTGAATAGACCTTAACTTTGCTACATATTCAATTTTAAATGACCACCATCTGATGGTCTTTTTGTGATGTCCTTAATGGAATGGATATCCTCTACTATTCTTTTTCAACCTT
>NZ_QULX01000005.1:131679-231196 GCF_003481835.1 Roseburia sp. OM02-15 | reverse complement strand
CATTGAGCAAGAAGCCCCCACTTCAAAATCTGTGATTTAAGTGGTGGGAGCATGTCACTTACAGGAAAGCACAGAAAACAGTAACTCTGATCCGGGAAGGTGAAGGCAATTTTCTGATGAAACAGAGGAAGGAAGCAAAAGAACATATGGCAGCAATTTTTTTTGATATTGACGGAACTTTATGGGACAGGGAAAATAACATTCCACAGAGTACCAGGGATGCGATCAGGCAGCTTCGGGAGCATGGACACAAGACATTTCTTTGCAGCGGCCGGACCAGGATCTTTATTAACAGCGAGGAACTGCTTGGAATGGGATTTGACGGCATTATCAGTGGTTGTGGTACCTTTATAGAATATGAGGGAAAAGATCTGCTGTACAAAGAGATTGACCGGGAATTATTGAAAAAGACAGTGCAGATATTTTATGATTATGATATTGCCATGGTGATGGAAGGTCGGCATATGCTTTACATGGATGCAGATGAGATCAGTAGAGATGCTTATGGAAGATATCTGCTGGACGTAATGAAAGATTGTATGCTTCCGATTCGAAATCATGAGGATCAGTGGGAAGCCAGCAAGTTTTCTGTATTAATTCACGACAGAGACTACCCGGCAGTGATCGAACTGTTGAAGGATGATTATGATTTCATGGTTCACGGTGATATCGCAATGGAAGTAGTACCGAAAGGATACAGCAAAGCCAGCGGAATTGCATTTGTATGTGAGAAACTGGGCATTGATGTAAAGGATACGTATGCATTTGGTGACAGTGCCAATGATGTCGATATGCTGGATTTTGTCGGTGTGGGTGTTGCCATGGGCGATGGAACAGATGTAGCCAAAGAACATGCGGATTATGTGACAAAAGGACTTCATGAGGATGGTATTTACCATGCGCTGAAACATTTTGAACTGATTTAGCAAATTAGCCCCGTGAAGGTTTTATCTTTTTAACCACATTATAAAAATGAAAAAGTGAGAAAAAAAGAGAAAAAAAGAGTATATATGAGAATATATGTGAAAATATATGTATAAATACGAATCAATTTAGTTGCGATTCAGGTACAAAATAACTATTATATGACTATCGGTTAGCACTCAAAAGAAATGAGTGCTAATAAAACAGAAGAAAGCATAATACTTATATATAGAATAAGGAGGAACACATCATGAAATTAGTACCATTAGGTGACAGAGTTGTATTAAAACAGGTAGAAGCAGAAGAGACCACAAAATCAGGTCTGATCCTTACAACAAGTGCACAGGAGAAACCACAGGAAGCAGAAGTAATCGCTGTAGGACCTGGCGGAATGGTAGACGGTAAAGAAGTAACCATGCAGGTAAAACCGGGTGATAAAGTTATTTATTCTAAATATGCTGGTAACGAAGTAAAATTAGAGGGTGAGGAGTACATCATCGTAAGACAGAATGACATCCTTGCAATCGTTGAGTAATTATATTTCTGGAAAATATCAGAGTAAAACAGGCTTTCACAAAGAAACCTGAAAATCAGAATAATAAAATAGAAAAGAACATATGCATAGAAACAGATTATGCATAGGCTATAGGTTAATGAATGAAGGAGGAAATTCATCATGGCAAAAGAATTAAAATATGGATCAGAGGCAAGAAAATCTCTGGAAGCTGGTGTAGATAAATTAGCAGATACCGTTCGTGTTACATTAGGACCAAAAGGAAGAAACGTTGTTCTGGACAAATCTTTCGGCGCTCCGCTGATCACAAATGATGGTGTTACAATCGCGAAAGACATCGAGCTTGAGGATGCATTCGAGAACATGGGTGCACAGCTTGTAAAAGAGGCAGCTACAAAGACAAACGATGTTGCCGGTGATGGTACAACAACCGCTACTGTTCTTGCTCAGGCAATGATCAAAGAGGGAATGAAAAACCTGGAAGCAGGTGCAAACCCGATCGTAATGAGAAGAGGTATGAAGAAAGCAACTGAGGCAGCTGTAAAAGCAATCGCAGCTATGAGCCAGAAAGTGGATGGAAAGAACCATATCGCGAAAGTTGCAGCAATCTCCGCTGGCGATGAGACAGTAGGAAACATGGTTGCAGATGCTATGGAAAAAGTTTCCGCAGACGGCGTTATCACAATCGAAGAGTCCAAGACAATGCAGACAGAGTTAGACTTAGTAGAAGGTATGCAGTTTGACCGTGGATATATTTCCGCATACATGGCAACTGATATGGACAAAATGGAAGCAAACCTTGATGAGCCATATATCCTGATCACAGATAAAAAGATCACAAACATTCAGGAAATCTTACCACTGTTAGAGCAGATCTTACAGACAGGCAAAAAATTACTCATCATTGCTGAGGATATCGAAGGTGATGCATTAACAAACCTGATTGTAAACAAATTACGTGGAACCATTACTGTTGTCGGTGTAAAAGCTCCGGGATATGGTGACAGAAGAAAAGCAATGCTGCAGGATATTGCAATTCTGACAGGTGGTACAGTAATTTCTTCCGAACTTGGTCTGGAATTAAAAGACGTAACACTGGCACAGCTTGGTCAGGCTAAATCCGTTAAAGTTCAGAAAGAGAACACGATCATCGTTGACGGTGAGGGTGATTCCGAGGCAATCAAAGCAAGAGTTGCTCAGATTCGTGCAGAGATTGAGACAACAACATCTGATTTCGACCGTGAGAAATTACAGGAGAGACTTGCTAAGATGGCAGGCGGCGTAGCAGTTATCCGTGTTGGTGCAGCTACAGAAGCAGAGATGAAAGAAAGCAAACTGCGTATGGAAGACGCTCTGGCAGCTACAAAAGCAGCTGTAGAGGAAGGAATCATCGCAGGTGGCGGATCCGCATACATCCATGCAACAAAAGAAGTTGCAAAACTTGCTGAGACACTGGAAGGCGATGAGAAGACAGGAGCAAAAGTAATCCTGAAAGCTCTGGAAGCTCCGTTATTCTACATTTCCGCAAATGCAGGTCTGGAAGGCGCTGTTATCATCAACAAAGTTCGTGAGAGCGAGCCGGGTATCGGATTTGATGCAGCAAAAGAAGAGTATGTAAACATGGTAGACGCAGGAATCCTTGATCCTGTAAAAGTAACAAGAAGTGCATTACAGAACGCAACAAGCGTTGCTTCTACCTTATTAACAACAGAGTCTGTTGTAGCAGATATCAAAGAGCCGGCTCCGGCAATGCCAGCAGGCGGTGCACCAGGAATGGGAATGATGTAATTCGGCAGAGTGCCTGTAATTTATAATTTTGGTTATTGAAGCCCGGAGAACCAGAAAAGAATACCGCAGCCTGAGACGGCAGCTTGTATTATTTTCTGGTTCTCCGGGCTATTTAAACTGAGAAAATATCTAAATGTAAATCTGTGTATTTACGATATAAGCAGGAGTGAAAGTCCGAAAATAATACAAGCAGACGTCTTAGTCTGCGGTATTCTTTTCGGACTCTCCTTCCTCATAAAACAAACGTTATTTCACAATTTCGGCTAATGGACGGATTTTAATATCATTTTCGGTAAGTGCCTTACGGATTTTTTCTACGAAAAGCAGTGCTTTTTCACCATCTCCGTGTACGCACACGGAATCTGCCTGAATCGGAATATCCTTTCCGGTCACAGCAGTAACAACGCCTTCTTTTACCATACGAATGACGCGGGCAATTGCCTCATCCTCATCTTTGATCAGCGCGCCTTCCTTACGGCGGTTGACCAGTGTGCCATCTTCTTCATAGCCACGGTCTGCAAATACTTCGCTGGCCGCTTTTAATCCACAGTCTTTGGCAGCGCGGATCATTTCACTTCCGGATAATCCCATGACAATGATCTCAGGATCATAGTCGCGGATCGCCTCACAGATGGCCATAGACAGCTCATAATCCTTGGCTGCCATGTTGTATAAGGCTCCATGTGGTTTGACGTGCTGCAGGCGCATTCCGTTTGCCTGACACATGCCGCCAAGGGCACTGATCTGATACAGGGTGTAAGCTTTCGCTTCTGCCGGGGAGATTGCCATATTTCTGCGTCCAAATCCCATGAGATCCGGAAGTCCCGGATGTGCACCAATCTTGATGCCTGCCTCTTTGGTGCGGGCAATGGATTCCAGTATTACGACAGGATCGGATGCATGATAACCGCAGGCAATGTTTGCAGAAGAAATAAGAGGAATGATTTTTTCATCCATTCCGATGGTATAGCGGCCGAAACTTTCGCCAAGGTCACTGTTTAAGTCTACCTGATACATGGTAAAGACCTCTCTTTCTGATTTGAAAATTTATTAGTCCAGACGTAAAATCCGTTCAATAAAGCCGGTATCGGCTTTTCCTTCGCAGAACTCTGGATTTTTCAAAATACGATACTGAAAATCAAGGTTGGTTTCCATACCCATGATTACCATTTCGTCCAGCGCGGAGCGCATTTTCTGCAATGCTGCATCACGATTCGGTGCATGAACAATGACTTTTGCAATCATGGAATCGTATTCGGATGGAATTCGGTAGCCAGTGTAAAGGGCAGTATCTACGCGGACGCCGTTTCCAGATGGCAGATGCAGATGTTTGACCACACCCGGACTTGGCATAAAGTTTTTCTCAGGGATTTCCGCATTGATACGACACTCAATGGCATGACCACGCGGAGTGACATCCTTCTGGGTAAAACTTAACGGCTCACCCATAGCCACGCGAATCTGCTCAATAATGAGGTCTGTGCCGGTGACCATTTCTGTGACACCGTGCTCTACCTGAATACGGGTATTCATTTCCATGAAATAGTAAGTGCCTTTTGGATCTACGATAAATTCAACGGTTCCGGCGTTTGTATAATTTACAGCTTTTGCTGCAAGAATCGCGTCATGATTCATAGAAGCACGCATTTTTTCCGTGATGGCAGGAGACGGGGACTCCTCAATCAGCTTTTGGTGATTTCGCTGTACGGAGCAGTCACGCTCGCCAAGAGCAACCACATTTCCGAAGTTATCTGCCATGATCTGAATCTCTACGTGGCGTGGATTTTCAATGAATTTTTCAATATACATGGTGTCATCGCCAAAGGAATTGGCTGATTCACGCTGTGCCATATTGAAATTAAATTCGAATTCATCTTTGGATTTTGCCACACGCATACCTTTTCCACCGCCGCCGGAGGAAGCCTTGATCATAACCGGGTAACCGATCTCATCGGCAAATTTTTCACCGGTTTCTGCATCGTAGACAGGCTCTTTTGTGCCTGGAACGACAGGAACATTGGCATCCATCATTGTTTTGCGGGCGTGGGATTTGTTTCCCATGCTGTTGATGACATCGGCAGTCGGTCCGATAAAGGTGATACCATACTCGTCACAGAGACGGACAAAATCTGCATTTTCGGATAAAAATCCGAAGCCCGGATGAATGGCATCAGCGCCGACATTGCGGGCAGCTGTGATGATGCGCTCCATATTCAGGTAATTGTTGCGGGCAGGGCCTTCTCCGATGCAGACACGCTGATCTGCCAGCTGTACGTGAAGACTGTTTTTATCTTCTTTGGAGTAAACGGCGACGCTGCGGATGCCCATGTTGCGGCAGGCGCGGATAATGCGGACCGCGATTTCTCCACGATTTGCGATTAATATTTTGTGAAACATCAGCAGGCCTCCTTAGTCATCCAGTTTTTTTACCTTAAACAGTGGCTGGCCATATTCGATCTTCTGCTCATTGCTGGCCAGAACGGCTTCGATTTCACAGTCAAAATCACTTTCAATCTCATTCATCAGTTTCATTGCTTCCAGAATGCATACGGTCTGTCCGGCTTTGACTCTGTCACCGACTTTTACGAAGGCTTTTGCTTCCGGAGACGGAGCGGAATAGAAGGTGCCGACGATCGGGGAGGTGATGTAGGTTTCGTCCTCTGCTTCTTCTTCAATCGGGGCAGCAGGAGCAGTCTGTGCAACGGTGACTGCTGCTTCTCCCGGAACACCCATGGTTCCGCGGCGGCTCATTTTGATCTTTGTATCGCCTTCCTGAATGGAAAACTCCAGCATGGAGGAATTTTCGATAATCTGTACAAGTTTTTCAATCTGTTGTAAATCCATGATAGTTTGTTACTCCTTTGATGTTCAATAAAAAGGATTCTATAGGAAGATCCTGTGAATGTATTTTCAATCTGTTGCTACAGAATCCTGTAATAGTTCAGTAGCTAGTCCTGAAACAGTTTTGATAAACGTTTTGCCACAAGTCTGCAGTCCAGAACTTCTTTACACGGCTGATAAATTTGTTTGCGGAATTCCTGCAGTTCATGAAGTTCATCCTGCATGAGCTGCTGGGCTTCTTCTACGGTAACTGCCTGAAAACGTACCTTGTGGTCTGTTTTTCGCTGAACCAGTTTCGGAATGTCCACGGAAATGACAGTGGCAATTTTTGCATACCCGCCGGTGGTTTGACGGTCGGAAAGCAGAATGATCGGTTTTCCGTGGCTTGGCACCTGAACAGATCCGAAGGCAATTCCGTCTGAAATGATATCGGAAGTGGTCTTGTATGCGATGAACGGTCCTTCCAGACGGCATCCCATACGGTCAAATTCACTGGTTACGGTATATTCGGATTCCAGAAATGTCTTTCTGCCTGCTGCGGTAAATGCTTTATCCTGTGGTCCCATAATGACACGCAAGGTCACTTCATCCTGATCAA
The DNA here is from genome assembly GCF_003481835.1 of Roseburia sp. OM02-15. NCBI lineage: Bacteria > Bacillati > Bacillota > Clostridia > Lachnospirales > Lachnospiraceae > Roseburia > Roseburia sp. OM02-15. The sequence goes on along the minus strand of NZ_QULX01000005.1, from coordinate 224,531 downwards.
ATTCATCCAGATCCAGAGTACGGGACAAGTAATATGGTAAATATCTGCGTTTGATACGGAAACCAACATAATCCCCATCCATCAGACGGCGTCCTTTGTATCCGCCAATGGAGCATTTGATGTTGGTAGAACGGCTTCCCATAACCACCGGAATGTCCAGATAACTGGAAAAAGCGATGTAGCCACGGCTGCCGGTTCTGGCGCCGCGGAAGGATAAGATATCACCACGGTGCATATAGACTGCGGTATAGTTTTTGATGGGTTTGCCGTTTACCTGTGGCTGGAAATCGCCGCCGGTGATGGCAATAATGGTTTCGGAAGTAAATTCCAGTGTCGGTCCCATCAGGGTAAATTCAAGGACTGCTTCGTTTTCCGGATTGTCTAAAAGCAGGTTTGCAATTTTAAAGGAGCGCACATCCATGACACCGGACACACCGAAGCCCTGGCTCTGATAGCCGGTTCTTCCAAGATCCTGTACAGTTGTGAGCATGCCGCCTTTTAATACACGAACGCCCATGGGTTACACCTCCTTTTGATGAATCGTGCAGGTATAAGTACCTTTTTCCACTTCATCTTTGATTGCTGTAAAATCAGATTCGCTGACTGGGACAAAACGGATGTAATCGCCGGCTTCAAAAAGAATCGGAACTTCACGGTTCGGATCATACGTTTTTACCGGAGTCAGTCCCAGTAACTGCCATCCTCCCGGTGAATCTAACGGATAGATACCGGTCTGGGAACCGCCGATGCCGACGCTTCCGGCTGGGATTTTGATACGCGGATTTGCCAGACGCGGAGTGTGGATGCGTTCATCCAGGCCGCCAAGATAAGAAAATCCCGGCAAAAATCCAAGCATGTAGATCAGATAGTCACTGGAAGAGTGAATATCAATGACTTCCTGCGGGGTAAGGTTTGCGTGTTTTGCAATGTTTTCCAGATCCGGGCCGTATTCGCCGCCGTAGCACACCGGAATTTCAAAAATACGGGAAGAAGATGCTTTTTTGCTGACTTCCAGTTTTAATAATTTTTCCAGACGGCGTTTTAATTTGCGGTAGTCGATAACGCGCGGATCATAGTTGATGAGAAGGCTTGTGAATGCAGGAATCACATCTGTGACACCTTCCACATGCTGTTCTCTCATCAGATGCACAAACGCAGTGATCTGTGCATTGATTTCCGGAGAAATCTCCTGCCCAAACTGAATGAGCAGGGAGGAATCTCCGGCGGTAAGAATTTTTGTGTCTTTCATAATTGATCATGCTCCATTATGCAAAAAGTGTTGCAAGGTTTCCGAGGGATGTGATGCCAAGGTATGCGGAGATGACAACAACAACGATACCAAGGATCAGCAGCCAGGTCGGATGATGGTAATCCTCACCCATGATAGTCTTCTTTTTGGAAGCTATCAGGCATACACCAAGGGTAATTGGAAGGATCAGTCCGTTTAAAGCTCCTGCCAGAACAAGCAGAGTAGCAGGCTGACCGATCAGTGCCATAACGACGGTGCTGAGGATGATGAATCCAACGATAAACCATTTTTCATTTTTTTCGATAAATTTACTGAATGTCTTCAGGAAAGATACGGAAGTGTACGCGCAGCCTACGATAGAGGTGATGGCAGCACACAGAAGTACCAGTCCAAAGAAGCGGTATCCGATCTGACCTGCACCGATCTTGAATGCATCAGCGGCAGGGTTGGACGGATCCAGTGTATGTGCACCGGAAGTTGCAGTAGCAACAACGACGCCAAGGATGGCGAGGAATAACAGTACACGGACGATGGTTGCGATACCAAGTCCCATAACAGAACTTTTCTTAATTTCACCAAGGTTTTCTTTTTTCGTGATACCTGCATCGATCAGACGATGTGCACCGGCAAAGGTGATATATCCGCCAACGGTTCCGCCAAGCAGTGTCAGGATGGCAGGGAAAGTGTCGCTCATTGCTGCAGATGGTGCAACGGTTTCTTTTAAGGCATAGCCAACTGGTGGGCGGACAATAAGGATCACAACGAAAATAACGGCAATCATAAGTCCACCAAGTACTTTTGTCAGGGTATCCATGGCTTTTAATGCATTCTTAGATAAGAAAACAACGACTGCAATGGCACCTGCAAGGAAATATCCAACTGTTGTCGGAATGCCGAGTAAGGTGTTAAAACCAAGGGCTCCGCCGCCGACGTTACCGATGTTAAATACAAGACCACCGGCTACGACCAGGAATGCTACCACATAACCAAGTCCTGGAAGCACTTTGTTTGCAACGTCTTGTCCACGCATACCGGATACGCAGAGTACACGCCATACGTTTAACTGTACAATGGCAGCCAGTACGATGGAAATTAAAATAACAAAGCCGAAACTTCCATGTAGGCTGTCCGTGAATTTTCCGGTCTGGGTCAAAAATCCCGGACCAATGGCGGAAGTCGCCATAAGGAATGCGGCACCGATCAGGGCACCAGCGTTTTTTTTCTGATTGTTTTTGTTCATACAACGCTCCTTCACAAATTTAATATCTATATTATTATACATAATTATAAGAAGAAGTACAAATTTTTTTGCTTTTATGTATTGGGAGTGTCCGGTCCGAGAGTCAGAAAAGAATGTCGCAGACTAAGACGTCTGCTCTCATTATTTTCTGACTCTCGGACTTACGTTTACGAAGTTGGCAATTATCGTATGAAAAAGACTTATAATTAACAAACTGACAAGAAATGGAAAATTAAAAAAGTGCGGCAATGTTGTCCGGAACTCAATCTGGAAGAGGGAGATTTCCTGACGGAACTGGTCTGTGAAAAGGAGCTGTTGCAGCAGAATACAGAAGAACAGTTCTCTCTGGAACTGACTTTGGAAGGATTAAATCATACCGTTTCGGCAATTTTTCATCTCAGTCTGAGTTGAGACTCCCACTTCTGCAAGTGGTGAGTAGTAACAAGTATTTCTCAGTGGGAGTTCAATCTCCGACTGAGATAAATGCTCCGCGAGGGCGCACATTGTCTGGGAGACAATGGTTTTGCGCCGACCGGAACGGAGTGTAGAGTGCAGTGATTCTGAAAAGAAGATGTCAGCTTTCGCTGACCAGAATCACGCACCAAGTCTCACGTGCGTTCGACTTGAATTATATAAAGAAGCAAACAAAGGAAATACAGGGTACGGGGCTTGACATGGCAATCACGAAAAGCCTGACAGATGCAATGGGTGGAAATATCCGGGGAGACAGTACGCTTGGAAAGGCAGTCGTTTTTGTGTTGAGATTCCGTTTGCGGTATCTGCTGCTGAGATGTACAACGCTGTCTGGATGCGGGGATGAATGCCCATATTGCAAAACCGGTGGATTTTGATAAATTGAAGGAAATATTGCAAAATTTGTAGTAGTAACTTGAGTCTGGTGGCAATAAGTGTTACAATGAACCCAGAAAATAACATATTGATTTGCATGAGATTATGAGCTGAGCAAAAAGGAGACCATGAAGATGGTTTATTTTTGTTCGGCTCTTTTTAATTTCACCAGGTTCAAGCAGATTTTTAGAAAAGTGTATAAATAAGTATTTATGAATGAAAAAATATTTGATGAGTTGGATCTGAAGGAAGCGAAACTGAGAAAAGGAGAGCGATTTTATGTATGATGTAATGATCATTGGGGCAGGTGTCACCGGAAGTGCCATTGCCCGGGAGCTGATGCGAAAGAAACGAAACATTGCGGTACTGGAGCGCTGCAGCGATATCTGTGAAGGTACCAGCAAGGCAAACAGCGGTATCGTGCATGCGGGATTTGATGCGACACCGGGAACCCTAAAAGCGAAAATGAACGTACAGGGAAGCCGGATGATGGAAGCACTTTCAAAGGAACTGGATTTTTCCTATAAACGAAACGGTTCGCTGGTACTTTGTTTTAATGAGGCGGACAGACCAAAGCTGGAGCTGCTTCTGGAAAAGGCAGAGAAAAATGGTGTAGAAGGATGCGAGATTATTTCCGGCGACGAAGTGCGGCAGATGGAACCGCAGGTGTCCGAACAGGTTGTGGCAGCACTGTATGCACCGGCAGGCGGCATTGTATGTCCGTTTGGATTGACAATCGCACTGGCAGAAAATGCATGTACCAACGGCGCAGAGTTTTTGTTAAATCAGGAAGTACAGAAAATTGTGAAAAAGGACGGATATTATGAGATTCATACGCAGGATCATGTGTATGAGACAAAACTGGTGGTAAATGCCGCCGGAGTTTACGCGGACGTTTTCCACAACATGGTCAGCGAACATAAAATTCAGATCATCCCACGAAAAGGCGAGTATTGCCTGCTGGATAAAAAGGTTGGAGACTTTGTATCCCATACGATTTTCCAGCTTCCGACAAAGTATGGAAAAGGTGTGCTTGTAACGCCGACTGTACATGGCAATCTGATGCTGGGACCGACCGCGGTAGACGAATCAGATAAGGAAAATATCGCAACCACAGCAGAAGGTCTGGAAGATCTGCAGCAGCGTGCGCTATTTAGTACACCGAACCTGCCAAAACGTCAGACTATCACATCCTTTGCCGGTTTGCGGGCGCATACAGAGAAAAATGATTTTATCATTGAGGAAGTGGCAGATGCGCCGGGCTTTATCGATGTGGCCGGGATTGAATCTCCGGGACTTTCCAGTGCACCAGCCATTGGCGTTTATGTGGCAGAATTGATTGAAAAACTGCTTCCGGCAGAGGATAATTTGGAGTTTGTATCTACCAGAAAAGGTGTGGTCTGCATGGAAGAACTGACTGTGGAAGAACGCCATGCGATGATTCAGAAAAATCCGGCATACGCAAACGTCATCTGCCGTTGTGAGATGGTGACAGAGGGTGAGATTTTAGATGCAATCCACCGCCCATTGGGAGCGACAACACTGGATGGCGTAAAACGCAGAACCCGCGCCGGAATGGGGAGATGTCAGGCAGGATTTTGTTCCCCGAAGACCGTGGAGATTCTTGCAAGGGAACTTGGATGCGACATCAGTGAAATTACGAAAAAAGGCAGAAATTCAGGATTCCTGACCGGATATGATAAGGAGGATCTGTAGCATGAAAACGAAAATTGCGATTATCGGCGGCGGACCTGCAGGTTTGGCAGCAGCGGTTGCGGCACGAAAGGCCGGTGTGGAAGATATTTTAATACTGGAACGTGATGAGCAGCTGGGCGGAATTTTAAACCAGTGTATTCACAATGGATTTGGACTGCATACCTTTAAGGAAGAACTGACCGGACCGGAATATGCGGCACGTTTTATTGCGGAAGTGGAAAAGATGCAGATCCCATATCTGCTGACAACCATGGTGGTGGATATCAGTCCGGATAAAAAAATTACCTGCATGAACCGGGAGCAGGGGATGTTTGTGGTAGAGACAGAAGCCATCGTTCTGGCCATGGGATGCAGAGAGCGCCCGCGGGGAGCCTTAAATATTCCGGGCTATCGTCCGGCAGGCATTTATTCCGCCGGAACAGCACAGCGTTACGTTAATATTGAGGGACGGATGCCGGGCAAAAAAGTGGTTATTCTTGGTTCCGGGGACATCGGACTGATCATGGCACGACGTATGACCTTTGAAGGTGCAAAAGTGCAGGTGGTGGCAGAACTGATGCCGTATTCCGGCGGCTTGAAACGAAACATTGTACAGTGTCTGGATGATTATAATATTCCATTGAAACTGAGTCATACCGTGGTGGATATCAAAGGAAAAGACCGGGTAGAGGCAGTGACCATCGCGCAGGTGGACGAGAAGTTAAAACCAATTCCGGGAACAGAAGAAACCTACGAATGTGATACCTTACTGTTATCCTGTGGTCTGATTCCGGAAAATGAGCTTTCCGGAAAATTAGGTGTGAAATTAAGTCCGGTGACTTTCGGACCGGTAGCCAATGAGAGCCTTGAGACAAATATTCCGGGTGTGTTTGCATGTGGAAATGTCCTGCATGTGCATGATCTGGTGGATTATGTGTCAGAGGAAGCCGGGGCGGCAGGAACGTTCGCGGCAGAATATGTGACACAGCAGTTTGCGGAAGATGCAACAGAAATCAATATTTGCCCGGAGGGTGGTGTGCGCTATACGGTGCCGTCTTCCGTTCATCCGCATCGGATGCAGGACAAACAGATTGTACGCTTCCGGGTCGGAAATGTATACAAAAACTGTGAGCTTTGTGTTTATTTTGACGATACCTGTATCATGCGTTTAAAAAAGAAAGTTATGGCACCGGGTGAAATGGAGCAGGTGATTTTGCAGAAGAAAAAACTGCAGGAATATGAGCATTTATCCAAAATAACAATTCGAATCGAACAGGGGGAAGCATAATGGAACGAAAAGAACTGATTTGTATCGGCTGCCCGCTGGGCTGTAATCTGACAGTGGAAATGGATGGCGTGCAGGTGATATCCGTAAGTGGAAATACCTGCAAACGCGGGGATGATTATGCCAGAAAAGAGCTGACAGATCCAAGAAGAATCGTGACATCCACGGTTCCGGTAACGGGCGGCAATCTGCCGGTGGTATCGGTGAAAACGGCATCGGATATTCCAAAAGGGAAAATCCGGGAATGCCTGATGGCATTAAAAGGAGTGACACTTACAGCACCGGTTCAGATTGGGGATGTGATTGTGAAAAATGTGGCAGATACCGGTGTGGATGTGGTTGCAACCAAAGAGATACAGTGTTCCTGAAAGCATTGTTTATGGTCTTAATAAGGGGATTTTACGATGAGACCAGATGCCGATAATGTGAAAAAATCTGCTGTTGAAAGATAGGAATAGATACGATAATATAAAAATATATATACAGAAGTGTTTTACATAATAATTTACTATGAGAGAACAGCATCAGGATTGTATATCAGATGGGAGCCAATCCCCCATCTGATATAGCCTCCGGCAGGATTACAGAGGTGCGCAGTTGAAGTATGTCATGCAAGTGCATGACGCGCACCTCGCAACAAGAATGCCGGAGCATTCTTGAATATGAAAAATATGTATAAATAAGAGAACTATGAGGAGAAAAAATCATGGGGAAAAAATATATTATGTCATTGGATCAGGGAACCACAAGCTCCCGCTGTATTTTATTTGATCATGAAGGAAATATCTGTGGTATGGCACAGAAGGAACTGACACAGATTTATCCGCAGCCGGGCTGGGTGGAGCAGAATCCACGGGAAATCTGGTCCACACAGTTATCTGTATTGGCGGAAGCGATCGCGGTTACGGGTACAACTCCGGAAGATATCGAAGGCATCGGTATCACGAATCAGCGTGAGACAACCATCGTATGGAACCGACACACCGGTGTCCCTGTATACAATGCGATTGTGTGGCAGTGCCGCAGAACTGCGGATCAGATCGAACGTTTGAAAGAGGAAAAATTTGACGAACTGATCCGGGAAAGAACCGGACTGATCGCAGATCCTTATTTTTCTGCAAGCAAGATCGCATGGATTCTGGACAATGTAGAAGGCGCCAGAGCGCAGGCAGAAGCCGGTGATCTGTTATTTGGAACCGTGGATACCTGGCTGATCTGGAATCTGACCGGAGGCACAGTGCATGTGACGGATTATTCCAATGCATCCAGAACGATGCTGTATGATATTCATAAATGCTGTTGGGATAAGGAGATTCTGGCAAAATTTAACATTCCGGAAAGTATGCTTCCGGAGGTAAAACCATCCAGTTATATTTATGGACATACCGATCCGGCAGTGACCGGCGGAGAGATTCCGGTGTGCGGAGCAGCGGGAGATCAGCAGGCAGCATTGTTTGGACAGAGCTGTTTTGAAAAAGGTGAAGGAAAAATTACATACGGAACCGGATGTTTCCTGTTGATGAATACCGGAAAAGAGCCGATCGCATCAAAAAATGGTCTGCTGACCACGTTGGCTGCCAGTATCAGCGATGAAGTGGAATACGCGCTGGAAGGAAGCGTATTTGTGGCAGGCGCAGCGATCCAGTGGCTGCGGGATGAAATGCGTATGATCAAAACTGCACGCCAGTCAGAGGAATACGCAGACGAAGTACCGGACTGCAAAGGCGTTTATGTGGTTCCTGCTTTTACCGGAATGGGTGCGCCGTACTGGGATTCTTATGCGAGAGGCACGATCGTAGGCGTGACCAGAGGATGCAAAAAAGAACATTTTATCCGTGCAACCTTGGAGTCCATTGCTTATCAGGCTTATGATGTCATTGCAGCGATGGAAGAAGATGCCGGAGTCAAAATGACACATCTCAAAGTGGATGGCGGAGCCAGTGCCAATAATATGCTGATGAAATTCCAGGCAGATATTGCAGGCATTCGTGCAGAGCGTCCGAAATGTATTGAGACAACAGCACTTGGCGCGGCTTATCTGGCAGGACTGGCTGTAGGCTATTGGAGCAGTAAAGAAGAAATTCGCAAAAACTGGAATCTGGGACGGACATTCGAGCCGACCATGGAAGAAGCAGAGCGTGCAAAACTGTTAAAAGGATGGCATCGTGCGGTGCGTTGTGCACTTGCCTGGTCTCAGGATGAAGACTAAACGAGTGAAGCGCAAGGGGCATGTTTGGTACGAAGAACAAGAAAGAAAAATAGAATAAGCGATTAAGTAATTTAGAAAGAACTGCTTTTATGTGACGATGATACATAGAAGCAGTTCTTTTTCTGTAATTGTAATCAGTACAACCATGTAAGTCATACAGTTGCAAGAATGTGTGATAACAGCTTCCATGGAATGAATGTCTTACAACTGTTGCGCAAAATTGCGCAAACTAACAGAAAATATGTATAATTTACAGAAAACAGAGGAATGATTTTATGAAATAAGCAAATTGACGATAAAATGATATCAAAGTAATATAGATATATACAAAATTAACAGAAAAAATGGGAGATGAGTAAAGCAAGTGGGGATACAAAAATAACGATTGAGCAAATTGCGCAAGATTTAGGATGTTCCAAGACAACCGTATCGAGAGCTTTATCCGGAAAAGGCCGGGTGGGGAAAGAGATGCAAAAGAAAATCCTTGCCTATTGTAAACGAATCGGATATCAGAAAAAAGAAACAGATGTTTCAGATGAGACATTTAAGACATCCAACCTTGGAGTTCTGCTTCCGGCAGATCAGGAACTGAATGAAATACCATTTTTCCAACAGTGTCTGATGGGAATCTGTGAAACAGCTGCCAGCAAATTGTATGAGGTACTTGTGATCATGCTGGAGGCGAACGATCTGTCCAGAGTCAAACGGGTGGTTCAGGAAAATAAAGTGGATGGAATGATCGTAACCCGGGCGCTGACCAATGATCCGGTGATCCAATATCTGGAAAGTGAGCATGTACCGCTGGCGGTTATCGGGGAAGTGAAAGGACACGAAGCACTGTATGTGGATGATGATACGGTGGAAGCCTGTACGCAGATGACAGATTATCTGTTGGGACGGCGCATCAACCGAATGGCATTGATTGGTGGAAACGAACAGCATACGGTTACACAGAAACGTTTGCGCGGATTTGAGAGAGCACATGAGATTTATTACAAGAAAATACCACAGGATCTGGTGTATTTAAATTGCGCGACGAAAGCAGATGTCTTTGCCGCAGTGGAAGAACTTGCAGAAAAATGTGTGGAATGTATTGTGTGCATGGATGATAAAATTTGCAGCCATGTACTGATGAAATTAAACCGCATGCATTTGTCGATTCCAAAAGACATAAAAGTAGTGTCTTTTTATGATAGTTTTTTTCTGCAAAATTACATACCGCCGGTTACTGCGATTTCCTTTGATGAGCAGGAGCTTGGACGGCTTGCATGTGAAAAACTGATCGGATGGCTGGAATCCGGGGATGCGGGTGAGAAGATTTCCCCGGGGTTTGATCTGGTATTACGGGCATCTACCAAAATGTAGATACTAAGAGCAATTTTTTAAAACACATTAGCAAATAAACACAATGAAAACAAAGAAATTGTGGTTTATAATGAGCGCAAGAAGTTAAAGGGCAAGAAGGATAGTAAAACTTATAAGAAAAAAGAGGAGGATATGAAAAATGAAGAGAAAAGGGATTCCAATGAAAGCATTTGCCTGCCTGCTGGCAGCGGCAATGGCAATGTCACCAATTACAGGTGTTTCTGCAAAAGCAGCAGATACCACAGCTGTATCTAACCAGATTGAAAATGATATATTCTGGCACGATACGGACGGAAATCCAATTTATTCTCAGGGTGGTGGAATTTTTAAATTTACAGTTGATGGAGTGACGAAATATTACTGGTATGGTGTAAAGTATGACGAAAGTGAGATATACTATAACGATTCCAGTAAAGCACAGAAGAACAACCATTTTGCAGGCGTAACCTGTTACAGCTCCACGGATTTAACGAACTGGAAGTACGAGGGCGACGTGGTAGTTCCGGAAGAAATTACAAAACGTGAAGAAATGGATAATCAGGATGTGGAATGGGTAGGACGTCTTGGTGTTGCATATATGGAAGATACCGGTAAGTATGCACTGTTTGTACAGCATGAATGTGCAGATCCGGATAATAAGCTGGATAAAAATCAGACAGATAATTACAGCAAACAGGTACTGGTACTTACTTCTGACAGTCCGACTGGACAGTTTAAATGGAATCAGCGTATTGATATGAGAGACTATACTGGCGGAACAACAAATACCGGTGATCAGACCGTATTTACCGATGAAGATACCGGAAAAGATTATCTGGTATATTCCTATGGTTCCGGACGAGGCAAAATCTTTATCTCTGAGATTCAGACACAGGCAGATGGTAAAGTAGGACTTGGACCTTCTTATATGGTATACAAAGGAGCAGGGCGTGAAGGAAACTGCATGTTCAAGTACAATGGCAAATATTATATCTGCGCATCAGATTTGTATGGATGGAATGCTTCTCATGCATATTATATGGTACTTGATAGCTTAGATGAGTCCTATCTGGCTGCAAAAGCAAAGAATCCAGAGACAAATATGAAGATAATGCCGGGCTGCAGCGATGACTTCTGCCATGTAACCCAGACTGGATTTTTCTACACCGTAAAAGGAACCGAGCAGGAGACCGTATTATTCTGTGGAGACCGTTGGGCAGATTTTGCCAGAAACGGACTTGGTTATAACCAGTGGTGCCCGTTATCTTTTACAGAAGACGGAACTCCATATTACAATTCTCTGAGTGCATGGAATCTGGACGCAGAGACTGGAACATGGACGGTTGCAGATAAAAATAACTATGTAAAAAATGGCAGCTTTGATGCAGATCGTGTGGGCAGTACAGCGTTGGCAGGCTGGACGAATCAGGTGACAAAAGGAAAAAGCCCGATTAATAACAATGGAACCACAACAACCGGAAAATATGCACTGCGCCTGGGCGACAGCACAGATTTCTCCTGTGGCGTATCACAGACGATCCAGAGTAATCAGTATGTTGCCCTGCCGGATGGAACTTATGATATGAGTGCCAAAATTAAAAATGGTGGAAACTTCCAGAAACTGCAGATGTATGCAGAATCCGGTGATGTATCCATGAACATCGATATTCCACAGAATCAGTCAGAATGGACAGACGTTACAATGAAAAATGTAACTGTTTCCGGCGGAAAAGTAACGGTTGGTTTCAAGGCAGACGGAGAAGCAAATGCATGGTGCAATATTGATGATGTTACCTTTGTGAAATCTACCGATGCAGTGGAAATGGGAAAAGTTTCCGGAACAATTTCTTCTGATCTGACCGGTGAAAATCTGATTTTACGTGCACAGAGTGAGACAGGGGATGTTTATACAAAAACAATTCTGCTGGATGGAGAAAAAACAGACTATAGCTTTGATTCCTTAAAACCGGGTAAGTATACCATCAGTGCTGAATTAGATGGAGCCGAGATTGAGGGACCAAACAGCAGCGTAGAAGTTGTATCTGGTCAAAGTGTCAGCGGCATTGATTTTTCCGTAAAAAATCTGTCCGGAAATATTGCAGGAACCGTTACAAGCGGTAATGCTGCACTGGCAGGTGTAACGGTAAGCTTAAAACAGGGCGATACCGTTGTGGCACAGACTGAGACCGATGCGAGTGGACAGTATCAATTCCGTAGGATTCCGGCGGGTACATATACTCTGAGTTTTGAAAAAGGTACTTATGAGACAATTTCAGATGTTGAAATACAGGTAACAAAAGGGGAGGAAACTTCCGTTTCCAATCAGGAAATGAAGAGTATGTCCGGTGACCTGAGCGGCTTTGTTTTCCTGACAGATGGAACACCGGTAAGCAATGCATCTGTATTACTGAGAAAAACAGACAACCGAGCAGATACTTTGACTTATACAGCACAGACAGATGAAAATGGAAAACTTGCGTTAAACGGAGTAGTTCCGGGAACTTATCAGGCAATTGTTACTTCCGGTAGTCTGACCGCTGTTAAATCCAATATTGTAATTACTGAGAATAAAGAGACAACCATGCCGGTACTGATGTCAAAAGAGAAGATTACGGTTCCAAATGGAGATTTTGAAACAGCATGGTCAAATAAAAGATCAATTCCAAACTGGTCTCTTGAAGGTACAGGAGCTTTTCTGGAAAATAAAACACCTTATGCGGGAAAAACACGTATCAGCTTCTGGAGCAGCAGTGCATTCCTTGGACATATTTACCAGACTTTAACAGGATTGGAGAATGGAACCTATTATGTGACTGCCATGATAAAAGGTGATTACGCTGACGGAGATGAGAGCTATCTCTATGCCAAGGACAGCGCGGGTAATGTTATCGCAAAACAGGATATGCCGATTTCCGAAAACGACTGGGTCAAAGTTGGTATTCCGGTGAAAGTAACAGATGGAACCATGACCATTGGTGTATATGGAAAGATGAGCGGAAGCATGTGGATGAATCTGGACAATGTGGAAGCATATTATGCAGGTCCGACAGACACTGACGTTGACGCAACCGAAAAACAGATTGATGCACTTGGAGATATTACCTTAGCCAGCGAAGATGCGATTGCAGAAGCACGAGCAGCGTATAATGCGTTGACTGATTTACAGAAGATGCAGGTAAACAATTACGAGACACTTCAGAAAGCCGAAGAAAAACTTGCGGAACTGAAGGAAGATGCAGCAAAGGTAAAAGCTGTAGAGAGCCAGATTGACGCACTTGGAGATATTACCTTAGCCAGTGAAGACGCAATTACAGAAGCACGGGCAGCATATGATGCATTGACAGATGCGCAGAAAGCACAGGTAAGTAATTACGAAGCACTTCAGAAAGCAGAAGAAAAACTTGCAGAACTGAAAGAAGATGTAGCAAAAGTAAAAGACGTCGAGAGCAAGATTGATGCAATCGGAACTGACATTACTTTAGAGAGCAAAGGTGCGATTGCAGAAGCACGAGCAGCATATGATGCATTGACAGATGCGCAGAAAGCACAGGTAAGCAATTACGAGGCACTTCAGAAGGCCGAAGAAGAATTTGCGTCATTGACGGCGTATGGAACAGGCATTTATACGGTTGATGGAGAAGATGTATATTATCTGAATGGAACACGTCAGTACGTTACAGATGTGGCTAAAGTAAATGGAACCTGGTACAATCTGGTAAATGGTGTGGTACAGAAGAAAGTGACTGTTGCTAAAAACCACAATGGCTGGTGGTACATCAACAAAGACGGAAAAGTAGACTTTAATGCCAATACCGTAGCAAAGAACGAAAATGGCTGGTGGCTGATCCGCAGCGGAAAAGTAGACTTTAATGCTAATACAGTAGCAAAGAATGAAAACGGCTGGTGGTTGATCCGCAACGGAAAGGTAGATTTTAGTGCCAACACAGTAGCAAAGAACGAAAACGGCTGGTGGCTGATCCGTAACGGAAAAGTAGATTTTACTGCCAACACAGTAGCAAAGAATGAAAACGGCTGGTGGTTGATCCGCAACGGAAAGGTAGATTTTAGTGCCAACACAGTAGCAAAGAACGAAAACGGCTGGTGGTTGATCCGCAATGGAAAAGTAGACTTTAGCGCCAACACAGTAGCAAAGAATGAAAATGGCTGGTGGCGTATTGAAGGTGGAAAAGTTAATTTCAATTTTAATGGAATTGCAAGCAACGAAAATGGTCGCTGGTACATCAGAAACGGAAAAGTTGATTTTTCCTATAATGGATATGTAACACAGAATGGTGTGCGGTATCACGTTGTTAACGGAAAAGTCAAATAACAAAAACTTATGAAACGAAAATATGGTTGATTTAGTGAAAGCTGGATCAACCATATTTTTTTCACGGTCGAGAAGACTTCCGCTCTATAAGTGGGGAGTAATAACAAGTCCGTATATGTGTGAATGTTTTTGCCTAAGAAATAGCAGGTTGTGTGTTATATGATCAACTTTTACAGATAGTTTCATACTAATTAATAGATAGAGAATGAAAAGGGATGGAAAATGACCATGATGAACCTGCAAAGTAATCTGACGGGACAGGGATTAGCAGATTTCGCAGAAGGCAGAATCGGAACGCCATATTTTTATGGAGCGAAAATCTCTCATGGAATTTTGACAGAAGAATTTGTGCAGGAACTACACGAAAAACTCCCGGATCTGGTAACGGATGATTATGTGGAACGGGCAAGACAGCAGGGACAGGTTGGAAAAGTGAATACCGATTGTTCCGGACTGATCGGGGCTTATCTGGGCGTGGAGTTGAGCTCAGCGCAAATGTATGCGGTGGCAGATCAACGAATTGTGTATGAAACGTATGCATGGCTCCCCGTAGGAACCGTACTCTGGAAACCAGGGCATGTGGGTGTTTTTCTTGGCAAATGTGATGGCGCGTATCGTTGTGTGGAAGCAAAAGGAATCAATTATGGAACCATCTACTCAAATGTAACCGACAATGACTGGCAATATGGTCTGCTTTTTCCGTGGGTAAGTTACGATATGGAGAATTGCAGGTCGGATACCATGACAGAAAAATTCAGTATTACACGAAAAGGTGAAAATCCATATTTACGTCCATATGTATGGATCATGCAGCCAGAAGAAGCAGCACAGCATCCGGCTGTAAAAAAGATCACTCACGGAGAAGGCGTTCGCTGGCTGCAATGGGAGCTTTGTGAGGCAGGCTATCCCGTTTCTGTAGATGGCGTGTTTGGTTCAAAAACAAAAACTGCCCTGCAAAAATTTCAGATTTCCTGCGAACTGCGTCCGGATGGAATCGCAAAATTTGAAGAACTGGGAAAAATCTCTTTATCTCCCGGAAGTTTTCATGTATAATAACAAGGTTGAGTGATAATCCAAAATACAGGAGGAACTATACATATTATGAAAAAAGTAGAAGATTACGTTAGAAGTATCCCTGATTTTCCGGAACCGGGCATTATTTTTCGCGATATAACAACCGTTCTGCAGGATCCGGACGGACTGAAACTTGCCATTGACGGATTAAAAGAGCGTCTGGATGGCGTTGATTTTGACGTGGTAGTTGGAGCAGAATCCAGAGGATTTATCTTTGGCGCACCGCTGGCTTACGAATTTGGTAAAGGTTTTGTACCGGTTCGTAAAAAAGGAAAACTGCCGTGCGAGACTGTTTCTGCAAAATATGACCTTGAGTACGGTTCCGCAGAGATCGAGATGCACAAAGATTCCATCAAACCGGGTCAGAAAGTTGTTGTAGTAGACGACCTGATCGCAACAGGCGGAACCATCGAGGCTGCTATCAAACTGATCGAGAGCCTTGGTGGAGAAGTTGTCAAAGTATTATTCCTGATGGAGCTGGCTGGTTTAAACGGTCGTGAGAAACTGAAAGGTTACGATGTAGAGTCTGTCATTACTTATCCGGGTAACTAAGGACATCGAAGTTCTTTGAAAAAAATTTTCACAGTCAAAGTGAAATAGGAAAAACAAATAGTTAAGAAAAAAGCTTTCTATATAGAAGTGTCAGTTGAATCTGATCGTTTCTATATAGAAAGCTTTTTATATTTTCCGAGTCAAAGCGGGTGCGTAAAATGGCATTCTGCACGGAATCTTTATTAAACAAAATGACATCCTGATGATCCAGATCAGCAGCTGTGATAGAGATATGATCAGCCAGCGGGTGTTCCGGTGAAACACAAAATACGAGCTGGTCGTGAATGAGCACATGACTGTCGAGCTGGTCAATATTGTACATTTCCATGTTTGACGAGAGCCAGATCCAGTTTATCCTCCTGAACCAGATCACAGGCGCGTACAGAACCATACTCCTCCAGTGAGACGAGGGCATCCGGATATTTGGAACGATAGGCATCAATGAGTCCAGGAAAGAAAAAACTGCTGAGCACCGGTGGAATGCCGACATGGATTGGATTTTGCTGAATCCGGCTGCCGTTCAATTCAAACTGCATGTCTTTGCAATACTGCAGAATGTAGTCTGCTTTCTTATAAAAAAGTGCGCCATCTTCTGTCAGAGTGAGTCGGTTGTTAAATCTGGTAAACAGCGTGATGCCAAATTCGGCTTCCAGTTCCCGAATTGCCAGGGAAATGGCCGGTTGCATCACAAAAAGCTGATTTGCGGCAGCAGTTTTTGTTTCTGATATTTGCGATTGTCAGCTTTATATTAGAAAAAATTCCACTGGGGCTTACCGCTACCATCGTAGCGATCGGATTAAATGTGACCGGGGTTCTGGATTAATGCAAATGCAGCAAAAATGGAGAGATTGTTGGAGGACGGAATCAATGCGATCGGTCTTGGACCGCAGGGTATGGGCGGAAAATATTCTGTCATGGGTGTAAATATTGAAAATACGGCACGTCATCCGTCTACCATTGGTGTTGCTGTAAACGTGGGATGCTGGTCACATTGTGATCGACAAAGAGCTGAACGTAGTCTGTGATACACATTCTACCTGGAAATTTGAGTAAAAAATAAGGAGGATAAAAAGATGATTGAAATCAGAGGCGATAAAAAAGGCATTGATTGGTATTTTGTATACTTTGCATAGAATACAAGTGAATTTGCCAAGGAAAGGCACAAAAATGATAGGCAAACAGGAACATTTTTCTTGAATTTTTGTTCAAAATGAAGTAGAATGATTCTGGTATGTTAATAAAATAACAATCTCAAGGAGGTATGAGGCAATATGGCAGAATGTTTAGCGTTAGAGCGAATCAACCGTCTGTTAGATGAGGGTAGTTTCGTAGAGGTTGGCGCATTAGTTTCCGCCCGCATGACAGATTTTACCGTAAATGACCAGTCCGCACCATCCGATGGTGTCATCACAGGTTACGGACAGATCGAGGGCAATCCGGTGTATGTATATAGTCAGAACCGTGATGTGCTGAACGGAACAATGGGCGAGATGCACGCAAAGAAGATCGCAAAATTATATGATATGGCTGACAAGGCAGCAGCTCCGGTGATCGGACTGTTAGACTGTGGCGGCTTCCGTCTGCAGGAGTCTGTAGATGCACTGGACAGCTTTGGCACAGTGCTTGCAAAACAGGCTGAGTATGCGGACAGTGTGCTTCAGATCAGCGCAGTAATGGGTAATTGTGCAGGTGGCATGACATTGATCCCGGCCATGAGTGATTTTGCATTTATGACAAAAGAAGCACAGATGTATGTGAATGCACCGCATACAATTCAGGATAATAAAAAACTTTCCCGTGAGTTCAATTCCGCAGACTATCAGGCAGTAGTTTCCGGACAGGCAGAGGTGCTGGAGAGCGAGGACGCTGTTCTGACAAAGATCCGTGAGCTGGTAGTGATGCTCATCGATGAGGAATACGGACGCTGCGGTGAGGACGATCTGAACCGTTACATCTCTGAAAAAACATGTGCAATAAAAGATGCACGGGCACTGTTAGGCGAGTGTGCAGACGATAAATTCCTGGAGATCCGTCCGGATTATGCACCGGAGATGGTGACAGGATTCCTTACATTAAATGGAATTTTAGTTGGTGCAGTGGCAAATGCCGATGCACTTTATGATGAAAAAGGTGAGAAGACAGCAGACCTGGCTGACGGACTTACCGTAGACGGATGTGAGAAAGCAGCAGCTTTCGTCGCATTCTGTAACGATTGCGAGATTCCGCTTCTGACTGTGACAGCAGCAGATGGATTTGCAGCAGTAGAGCAGACAGAAAAAGGTCTTCCACAGGCTATCGCAAAACTGGTAAAGGCTTATCATGATGGTGGTTTCAACAGTAAAGTAAACCTGATCATGGGCGATACTTACGGCAGTGCTTATGTGGCTATGGGCGCAAGAAGCATCAGCGATGCTGATATGGTATTTGCATGGGATGACGCTAAAGTAGGTATGATGGAAGCTGAAAAAGCAGCAAATATCTTATTTGCAGCTGAAGGAGAGAAAGCAACTGAAAAACAGGCAGCTGCTTATGAAGGAAAACAGAATGCCGTAACTTCCGCAGCAGCAAGAGGCAGTGTGGATGCAGTCATCGCTCCGGCACAGACAAGAAAACATCTGATCATGGCATTTTCCATGTTGTAAAAGAAAGGAAGATAGTGAAGATGAGAAAGAATATCAAAGGGATTGCGGCAGGCAGTCTCGGACTTCTGGCTTTACAGCTTCCGGGGATGACCGTATTTGCGCAGGCAGCAGACAGAAAAGCCCGACTGGCAAATGCATTACAGAATACAGTCCTTGGTATGGGAACGGTATTCGTTATGCTGATCGCAATTGCGCTGATCATTTACTGTTTCAAGATCATTCCTGTGATCCAGAAAAAATTTGCAAAAAAAGCAGAACCGGAAGCAGAGGTACCAAAGGCAGCACCTGTTGTAGCAGCTCCGGTACAGGAAACAGACGATCTGGAGCTGGTTGCTGTTATCGCAGCCGCGATCGCAGCAAGTGAGAATGTACCGGTAGACAGTTTCAGAGTCCGTACGATCAAGAGACGCTAATCACACCATTTTGTTTAAGGAGAATAGAAAAATGAAAAGTTATACAATTACCGTAAACGGAAACGTATATGATGTAACCGTAGAAGAAAATACAAATGGCGCTCCGGCAGCAGCACCGGCTCCAAGAGCAGCAGCACCGGCACCGGCTCCGGCAGCAAAACCGGCAGCAGCCGCAGGCGCAGCAGGAAGCATTTCCATCACAGCAGGCGCAGCAGGTAAAGTTGTTGACGTTGTAGCAGCACCGGGTGCAGCTGTAAAGAAAGGTGATCCTGTCGTTGTACTTGAGATCATGAAAATGGAAACACCGGTTGTTGCACCACAGGACGGCACAGTTGCCAGCGTAGAGGTTGCAAAAGGTGAGACCGTAGAATCAGGAGCAGTACTTGCTACCATGAACGCATAAGACAGGAGGTAGACATGTCAGGTAATATAGCAGAGACATTAGGCAATCTCGTGCATCAGACCGCGTTCTTCAATCTGACCTGGGGAAACTATCTGATGATCGCCGTTGCCTGTGTGTTCTTATATTTAGCAATTAAAAAGGGATATGAACCGTTACTGCTGGTGCCGATCGCGTTTGGTATGCTTCTGGTAAATATTTATCCGGATATCATGATTTCTCCGGAAAATGCAAGCAACGGTGTCGGAGGTCTGTTGCACTACTTCTTCAAACTGGATGAGTGGTCCATCCTTCCGTCCCTGATTTTCCTTGGTGTCGGCGCACTGACGGATTTCCGTCCGCTGATCGCAAACCCGATCAGTTTTCTCTTGGGAGCAGCCGCACAGTTCGGTATTTTTGCCGCGTATCTGCTGGCTATCGTATTCGGTTTTTCCGATGCAGCAGCTGCAGCAGTATCCATCATCGGTGGAGCAGATGGACCGACTTCCATCTTTCTGGCCGGAAAATTACATCAAAATGACTTGATGGGTCCGATCGCCGTCGCGGCGTACTCTTATATGTCATTGGTTCCGATCATCCAGCCGCCGATCATGAAACTTTTAACAACCAAAAAAGAGCGTTCCATCCGTATGGGACAGCTTCGTGAAGTTTCCAAACTGGAAGCAATCCTTTTCCCAATCATTGTTACCATCATTGTGTGTCTGGTACTTCCGACCACAGCTCCATTGGTAGGTATGCTGATGCTTGGTAACCTGTTCCGTGAGAGTGGTGTAGTAAAACAGCTGTCAGAGACAGCATCCAACGCCCTGATGTACATCGTAGTTATTCTGCTTGGTACATCTGTTGGTGCATCCACAAGTGCAGAAGCATTCCTGAAAGTGACAACACTTCAGATCGTAGTACTTGGTCTGGTAGCATTTGCATTCGGTACCGCAGCCGGAGTTATCTTTGGTAAGATCCTGTGCGTTGTAACAAAAGGTAAGATCAACCCGCTGATCGGTTCCGCAGGTGTATCCGCCGTTCCGATGGCAGCCCGTGTATCCCAGAAAGTCGGTGCAGAAGAAGATCCGACTAACTTCCTGCTGATGCACGCCATGGGACCAAACGTTGCCGGAGTTATCGGAACTGCTATCGCAGCCGGTGTATTTATGGCAATATTCGGTGTATAACTTTGTTTACAGTGTCGAAATCCTAAAAGCATGTCATGCTTGCATGTAAATGCTTTACAGGATTAGCGACACGCCCCTCCAATGAGAAAAAAAGCAGGACAGAGTCATGCGATTTTCGAATGGAGGGAGGATTGTGGGAGCTGAAACAGCGGAACAATCCGTAAACAAAGGCAATGATTATAAAAAAGGAGATAATTTATCATGGAGAAAAAACCATTGAAAATAACAGAAACTGTCCTGCGTGATGCGCATCAGTCTCTGATGGCCACCAGACTGACCACAGAACAGATGCTTCCGATCATCGATAAGATGGATAAAGTCGGCTATCATGCAGTAGAATGCTGGGGCGGTGCAACTTTCGATGCATCCCTTCGTTTCCTGAAAGAAGATCCGTGGGAGCGCCTCAGAAAATTCCGTGACGGCTTCAAAAATACAAAACTGCAGATGTTGTTCCGTGGACAGAATATTTTAGGTTATCGTCATTATGCAGACGATGTAGTAGAATATTTTGTACAGAAATCCATCGCAAACGGAATTGATATCATTCGTATTTTTGACTGCTTAAATGATCTGAGAAACTTAAAAACAGCTGTAGATGCCTGCAAAAAGGAAAAAGGTCATTCCCAGATCGCACTTTCCTATACCTTAGGTGAGGCATATACACTGGATTACTGGGTAGACACAGCAAAACGTATCGAGGATATGGGGGCAGATTCCATCTGTATCAAAGATATGGCAGGTCTGCTGATTCCGTATGAGGCAGAGCGTCTGGTAAAAGCATTAAAAGAAAATGTAAGCCTTCCGATCGAACTTCATACACACTATACAAGTGGTGTGGCTTCCATGAGCTGCTTAAAAGCCGTAGAAGCCGGATGCGATATCATTGATACTGCAATCTCTCCACTGGCTCTGGGAACATCCCAGCCGGCTACAGAGGTTATGGTAGAGACTTTCAAAGGCACACCGTATGATACCGGTCTGAATCAGGATATTCTGGCAGAGATCAATGAATACTTTGCTAAGATCCGTGAGGAGGCAATGGCAAGCGGACTGTTAAATCCGAAGGTACTTGGTGTAAATATCAATACTTTACGTTATCAGGTTCCGGGCGGAATGCTTTCCAACATGATTTCTCAGCTGAAAGAGCAGAACGCAGAGGATAAATACGAGGAAGTATTAAAAGAGATTCCGCGTGTAAGAAAAGACCTTGGTGAGCCGCCTCTGGTAACACCGTCCAGCCAGATCGTAGGTACACAGGCTGTATTAAACGTTCTGATGGGAGAGCGTTACAAAGTCGCTACCAAAGAGACCAAGAGCATTTTACTTGGTGAGTACGGTCAGACGGTTAAACCGTTCAATCCGGAAGTTGTAGAAAAAGTACTTGGTCCGGATAAAGATAAAGCCATCACATGCCGTCCGGCAGATCTGATTGAGCCGGAGCTTGCTAAGATTGAGAAAGAAATGTCACGCTGGAAACAGCAGGATGAGGATGTATTGTCTTATGCACTGTTCCCACAGCAGGCACTGGATTTCTTCAAATATCGTGAGGCACAGCAGACAAAGGTAGATCCGGAAGCTGCTGATCATGAAAATGGGGCTTATCCGGTTTAAAAAGTTTTTATGGTGAAACTGTAAATTATAAAAAAAGTTTCTTTTGTGATACAATTGTAGACTATGGAAAGGGGTTCGGCTTATTTTGTCTTATCGGCTAACAATCGCTCGCTAAGAAAAAATAAGCCGAGCCCCTTTATTTCATTCATCGAGCAAATAAGTCAGAAGGTTTTTCTTCAAAATGAACTTTTGTAATTGTTGATTAAACAAATAAAAGTATGTTATCTTAAAGTCGCGCAATTACAGTTCTTGTGATTGCACAAATATTCTTTATATGAACCAAGTGGTTTCTGAATTTCGGAAGCTCAGATTTTTCGAGCATTTTTCGAATGAAGAATAATAAAAGAACGGTAGGATAAAGAGGAGAATGTGAAAAAACTCTCATTTTTATACAGAAGCATGAAAAGTTGAAAGAATCAAGAAAATATTTTGATGTGTTTTACAAGTGTATTTGTTGAAATATATGGATGTCAATGATATAATGATGGATACGTCAATTAGACGAAAAAAATTGTAGAAAATAATGATTAGAAAGAGGATTTAATATGGAACATAACAAAAAGGAGCGCAGTAGTTTCTCTGGCGGAATCGGTTTTGTGCTTGCAGCAGCAGGAAGCGCAGTGGGACTTGGTAATCTGTGGCGTTTTCCTTACCTTGCCGCGCAGTATGGCGGAGGAATTTTTATTCTGGTATATATCATTCTGGCACTGACCTTCGGTTTCACATTGATGACTACCGAGATTGCAATCGGACGCAAGACAAAGCAGAGTCCGGGTACTGCATATAAAGCCATCAATAAAAAATTTGGATTTTTAGGCGTGCTGGCACCGATCGTTCCGGTGATCATTCTGCCGTATTATTGTGTGATCGGCGGTTGGGTTGTTAAATATATGGTGACATTTGTGTCCGGTCATGGACTGGATGCAGCAGCAGATAGTTTTTTTGGAAATTTTGTCGGAAATTCGATCTCACCGATGATTTATTTCGCTGTTTATCTGGGACTGACTGCAGCAGTTATCCTGCTTGGCGTCAATAAAGGAATTGAAAAAATCAGTAAATTCCTGATGCCGTTATTGCTGATTATTTCTGTGATTATTTCCATTTATATTTTTACATTACCGGGAGCAAGTGCCGGTATTAAGTACTATCTCCTGCCTGATTTTACGAAGTTTTCACTGAAAACAGTGTGTGCAGCCATGGGACAGATGTTTTATTCTATGAGTCTGGCTATGGGAATCATGGTTACTTATGGCTCTTATACAAAAAACGAGACAAGCCTGACAAAATCTGTAAATCAGATTGAGATTTTTGATACAGTCGTTGCTCTGCTGGCAGGATTTATGGTCGTTCCGGCAGTTTATGTATTCAGCGGTGAAGCAGGAACAAAAGCAAGCGGAGCAGGATTGATGTTTGTGACGCTTCCGAAAGTGTTTGAGCAAATGAGAGGTGGCACGATCATCGGAATTTTGTTCTTTGTGCTTGTATTCTTAGCTGCGTTGACCAGCTCCATTTCGATTATGGAAGCTATCGTATCTTCCTTTATGGATCGATTCGGTATCAGCCGTAAGAAAAGCGTTGCGGTCTGCATCATTATCAGTATTATAATGGGAATTCCATCCTCTCTGGGCAATGGTGCATGGGCACATATCAAGATTCTTGGGATGGACTTTTTGACTTTCTTTGATTATATCAGCAATAGTGTATTAATGCCGATCGTAGCACTGTGCACCTGTATTCTGATCGGATGGGCGGCAGGAGCAAAGACTGTTACAGATGAAGTAAAACGAAATGGTGAAAAAATGAATCGTGAAAAACTGTACAATGTGATGATAAAATACATTGCACCGGTAATGTTGGTGATCATCCTGATCACTTATTCAATGGCACAGTTCGGATTCTTTACGATGTAATCCACCGAAATAGGCGATAGATTCAAGTTGAATGCAGGCTGTAAAGTAACTGTGTCAGAGAGAAGTAGCGAGAGCAGAACGTGAGTGCCCGCTTCACTTTTGGAAAGAAGGTATCGAGATTATGCATGATGAAGTGACAGAAAAAGACATTGAACGAATGAAAGAGGAAATCGAATATCGGAAACTGGTAGTTCGTAAAGAAGCATTGGAAGCTGTAAAAGAGGCAAGAGCGCATGGCGATCTCAGTGAAAATTTTGAGTACCACGCAGCAAAAAAAGATAAAAATGCCAACGAAAGCCGTATCCGTTATCTGGAGCGCATGATCAAAACAGCGGTAGTTGTATCCGATGAGTCAAAATCCGATGAAGTTGGAATCAATAATAAAGTTACTTTATATTTTGAAGATGATGACGAAGAAGAAGTGTATACACTGGTGACAACCGTGCGCGGAAACTCCCTGAAAGGCTGGATTTCTACGGAATCCCCAATCGGAAAAGCCATTCTTGGTCATAAAGTCGGAGACCGTGTCTACGTGGAGATCAATGCAAATGCCGGTTACTATGTAGAAATCCGTGCCATTGAAAACACCGAAGATGACGGAAGTATTGGACTCAGAAAATTTTAACAAAAATAAGTCGAACGCACAAATTTCATGTGCGCTCGACTTATTTTTTTACGGACAGCGTTTCTATTTTGTGTTATTTGATACAAAACGTACTTCCAGTTTGTCTGGGCGGGAATAACTTTCTGTATATTCTACAAGGTTACCGTGATGGTCATAGCCAATCAGTTCCAGGTGATTGACGATCATTTCATCTTCCAGATGCAGATAGGAACGGATTTTATCCCCGGCTTCTACCATGGTCAGAGATTCCTGGAAAACAACGGGCAGGTGATCTCTGGTGGACATGTAGTCATACAGAGAAATCTGTTCAAAGTTATAATTATCGATATCCGGGAAAAATTTCAGTGGAACGTAAGTGTACTCAATAGCCAGTGGCTCTTTGTTACCCTGGCGGATACGGTGGATTCCATAAATTGGTTCTTCAAATGCAAGACCAAGTTTATCAGCATAATAATAACGCCCCTGGATGGTGCCGGTGCACAGTAATTTGTTGGATATCTCGATTCCAAAATTGCGGACAAGGGAAGTGAAACTGGCATTTTCGGATTCATTTAATACACCGAAAGCGACTTTGTTATATTCCGGTTTCCTGACAAAGGTACCTTTTCCCTGTCGACGCACGAGATAATGCTCATTTACAAGTTCATCGATGGCTGTGCGGATGGTAGGTCGGCTTACACCATACATTTCTGCAAGGACTCGTTCGCTAGGGATCATTTCTCCGGGAAGATATTCATGGCTTTCAATCCTGCTTACAATAATATCGCGCACCTGTGCTGCTACATGATTTAATTGTTCCATGATTCCTCCATTTCCGCATTTCTGATAAATGCAAAATCATCTATTTTCATAATGTCTTCAAAAAAATGAATCAGTCTGCCGGTTTCGTCGTATACCAGACCTTTGTATTTCATCATGGGACTACCCGGTGCAGTTTGGAGCAGACTGGATTCTTCCTCATTTGTGTAAATGAGTGTCACACGTTGATTGGATTTCAAAATCGGTATCTGAAGATCTGTCTGCAATACATTCAAAATTGGGCGTGAACCCAGAATTTCAGCAGTCAGACCAGGATAGATATCGATTGGAGTATAAGAATAATCCAGGCACAGCGGGGTGTCGTTTTCATAATAAATGAAAAGGATTTTATAAACTGGTGTTTGTTCCGGGATCAGCATTTTGCCGGAAAGACGTTTATCTACCAAAATCTCTTCAAAAGAATAGGGCTGCCAGCGAATATTCGGACGTTTTTCTCCGGGATCAAAATTACCGGTACAGGTGTGAGTAGATATTTTGATTCTCTCAGGAGCAACAAAATATCCAAGTCTTTCCTGGGAAAAAAGGTAATGCTCACGCACAAGTTGTGCCAGAGCATTCCGGATAGTAGGCCGCTGCACATGAAAATGCTCCGCAAGAAATCGCTCAGAAGGAAGCCGGTCTCCGGGGCGATAGCCCTCATTTTTCAACATATATATGATCTCTTTTGCAAGAATGACATCCATTGTAAGTAAATTCTTTCTCATAAATTCTAAAAATACGCTCCTTTTACTTCCAATTTTAAAAATAACTATATGAAAAGATTATTATAGAACATCTTTTACATTCATGCTACCGAATAGTTGCTTATTTCTATCATATAACAGATTCAATCTGTTCGTCAAATATGATTGGTATAAAAAAATGCACTAGTGGTCTAAATCAGCCGGTTATGCAAATATGCCAAAAAATGAATGATAATGAATAAAACACAAGATATAATCGCGAAAAACATATAGTTATTAAATGCGTAGAATAACATTTTTAAAAAAGATGTTGACTATTTAAGAAACTGTGGTATAGTAATTTACATAAGTGGTTGCAAAAAAAGGAAAAGGAATTAAAGGAGGATATCAAAATAACATGTTGAAATTTGATGAGCAGAAACAGATTGACAGTGTAAAAGGTGCACTTGCATTGCGCGGGAAAATTGAAGAAATTGTAGACCAGATTTGTAAAGATGGATTTAAAAATATCTGCTGGCTTGGCATAGGAGGCACTTATGCTTCCTGCTTACAGGCAGAAGTTCATATGAAAGAAAAATCAGGACTTGACTTTTTCGTGGAAAATGCAGCAGAATATCTGACAACTGGAAATAAAAAAGTTGGAGCAGATACGATTGTTGTGGTTTCATCCGTAACCGGAAGTACCATCGAGATGGTGGAAGGTGTCAAAAAAGCTTCTGCAGCGGGAGCAAAGGTGCTTGGATTTATTGATGTGGATACTACAGAACTGGCGCAGATCGTAGATTATGAAATTGCATATCCGGGCAATGAACAGCTGAAGTTTTTTATGGTTGCAGACCGTTTTATGTACAATGCAGGTGAATTCCCGGAATATGATCGTTATTACAAAGAACTGGATGAAAATCTGGCTGTAGATCTGGTAGAAGTTGAGAAAGCAGCGGATGCATTTGGAGAGGCATTTGCAAAGAAACATTGCAATGACAGTATCCATTATTTTGTAGGAGCAGGTAATCAGTATGGTTCAACATATTCTTATGCAATGTGCTACTGGGAAGAGCAGCATTGGATCCGTACAAAATCTATCCACAGTGCAGAATTTTTCCATGGAATGCTGGAAATTGTAGACCGCGATACACCGGTCACTGTATTTGTAGGTGAAGATGCACAGCGTTCTCTGAGTGAACGAGTAGTAAAATTCCTGCCGCGTGTTTGTGCAAATTACACAGTAATTGATTCCAAAGACTATGAGTTGAAAGGAATCAGCGAGGAATTCCGTGGAAATCTGTCTCATCTTGTGACCCATGCTGTAACACAGCGTATTGATGCACATTTGGAGCAGATCAATTGCCATCCAATGGAAATCAGAAGATATTATCGTCAGTTTGATTATTAATGAATTTGGAAGAAAAGATGATTCTGCGTACTGAAAGATAAACAATGATGAAGTGATGCGAGGAATGCTGAAAATGGAGAAAAAGATTAAAATTGCAGCTGTAGGAGACAATTGCGTGGATGCTTATGATCAGACAGGTGGGGCATTTCCGGGAGGAAATCCGGTGAATGTTGCCGTTTATGCGGTTCGGCTTGGCGGGGAAGCGTCTTATACCGGTGTCGTTGGAGACGATGCATATGGGAAATTAATGAAGGAGTCAATTGCAAAAAAAGGGGTGGATATTTCTCATTTGAAAGTGATGCCTGGCAGTACGGCTGTGACACACGTGGAAATCATAGACGGAGAGCGTATTCTCGAAGATTATGAGGAAGGCGTTATGGCAGATTTCAAGCTGAGTGAAGAAGATATTGAATTTCTTGGAAGCCATGATCTGGTCGTATCCGGAATCTGGGGGATGATAGAGAATGATCTTGAGAAAATCAAGGCTTGTGGCACCAGGATTGCTTTTGACTTTGCAACGAAATATGAAAGCCCGGTGATTGATATCGCGATTCCATTTGTGGATTATGCATTTTTTGCCTATGATGGAGAAGATGAAGAATGGATGCGAAACTTTATGGAAGAAATGCAGAAAAAAGGAGCAAAGACAGTCATCGTCACCAGAGGCACAAAAGGAAGTATTGCTTATGATGGCACAAGTTATACGGAGTTTGGGATTATTCCATGCGATGTCGTGGATACGATGGGAGCCGGTGACAGCTTCATTGCAGGCTTTTTATATGGTATCTTACAGGGAAAATCATTACAGGAAAGTATGGAACAGGGAGCAAAAAACAGCAGTGTGACACTGGGATATAGCGGAGCCTGGTAAGATAGATGTGTAATGGGCTCTCACTTCTATAAGTGCGAAGTAATAAGAAAGAAAACATAAGACACATTCTACGGTATCGAATGTGTCTTATGTTTTTGTGTTTGATAAGAAATTATAAAATTTCCGGTTTCAAGTGGAAAGAGAACGTATAATGAGTATCGTCCAGACGATATTCTTTTGCCAGCTGAGGACCACAGCTTCCGGAACCGATACCACTCTGTCTGTAATCGATACAGAATACAGTGTATCCGGATTTTTCCAGTTCATAATTATGACCTTTCGTGGTCAGTTCTTCTTCTGTATACTCGGACAGATTAAAGGAAATCGGCTGCTCGTTATATACGGTCAGTTTCCGGCTGTCATCAGCAACACTGACATATTCGCAATGATAGTGGCTTCCGTTTTCCTGCGGACGCATGTAATCTTCATGCAGATCACAGACACGGGAAGTAAATTTGCCAAGATAGCTTGCCCGGCGTTTGTCAATATAGCTCTCATGAGGTCCGTATCCAAAGTATTCTGCCTGATTCATACGTTTTGACAGGAACAGGCGGATACCAAGTCGCGGGAGAAATGCCTCATTTGCCTGGAATGGATTGTCATTTTCTGTCACATCTTCGAAGTATTCGCTGTATATGCCACGCATGATCGCATCCCGCTCAATCTCCATGCTGGATCTGACGATTCCATCCGGTGTGATGATCCATTCTGCATCAATCTCCAGGAAACGCTGCCGGAAGATGGGAGCCATGGAAGAGGTTGTGTGCAGTTTCAGGGAACCATCTTCCTGTGCTTCTATAGTTGTATTATAAGCTCGCTGTGTCATTTTATCATAACCTGCTTCATACCACAGTCTCTTGACCACGCGATCATTATCTGTCGGTGCACGCCAGATATTCATTTCCATCGGACGTTTTAAGAAGCTGTGATTTTTGTAGATCATGCTGTCAAACATACCGGTGAGTTTGTTGTATACATAGACAAAATCAGCACCGTTGATCGTAATGACACGATCGTTTTCTGTATAAGTAATAGCAGAAGCAGTGCCATTTGCAGCGCAAGAGCAGGAGTCTGCAGATGCTTTTTCCGCATCCAGCAGAGCGGTTAAGGTATCGGTGCAGTTTTCGTTCAACATGATCTGGTCAAAACCAAGTTTGAAACCGGCCGGTGTAAATGGCTTTTCATGTAGCTGATGAGAACTGATGATGACAGAGCAGGCACCGTTTTCTAATGGCTTAATTGGCAGCTGAACCGTCTTCTTGCTTCTTGGAGCAACATCTAACAGCTCAGTATCTCTGATCTCACCGGAAGCAACTGCCATACCATTTTGCAGAATTTCATAGGTCAGATATAATTCTTCTTTTAAGTTTGTAAAATCAAGATTGTTCTGCAGGATGTAAGTACCGGAAGCAGCATCCTCCAGATGGACACGAACCGGACGATGTACATTTTTATATTCTTTCAAACCGGTGCTCGGTCTGCGGTCAGGGTAAACAAGTCCATCCATACAGAAGTTACCATCATGCGGATATTCGCCGGAGTCACCGCCGTAGTAGAATTTTTTACGACCATCATTGGTGGTGCCCATATAAATACCGTGATCACACCACTCCCAGACGAAGCCACCAACGAAGGTGTCATACTGTTCCTCTAACTGATAGTAGTCCTCGATGTCTCCAGGTCCATTTCCCATAGCATGAATAAACTCGCACTGAATAAACGGTTTGTCCGGGTTATTGTCCAGATAGGCGTGCATTTCCGGGATGGCAGCATACATGCGGCTGCGCAGGTCAATATTGGAAAAATCAGTTTTTCCACGTTTCGGATTGCGCGGATAATGCATGGAACCTTCATAATGAGTCAGTCTGGTCGGATCGTAGGATTTTGTCCATGCAAGGGCATCCTCAAAAGTGCATCCATAGCCGGCCTCATTTCCCATAGACCAGATGACAACGCTGGTGCGGTTCTTATCACGCATCACATTTTTCTGAACACGGTCTACGACACTTTCGGTCCAGTCTTCGTTGTCAGATAAAAACGGTGGGAACGGGTTTTTCTTTCCTTCTTTCCAGATATTCAGGTTGTACAGGTTTACAACACCGTGGATCTCTATGTCGGATTCGTCGATGACATAGAAACCGTATTCGTCACACAACTCATAAAACTCCGGTGCATTCGGATAATGGCTGGTGCGGATGGCGTTGAAATTATGCTGTTTCATCAGGCTCATATCTTTGCGGATATGATCTAAGGTAACGGCAGAACCCACATAAGGATCACTGTCATGGCGGTTTGTTCCGCGGAAACGAATTTTCTGACCATTCAGGTATACAATTGATTCTTTGATGTTGATCTCACGGAATCCGATGCGCTGACGGATGGTTTCGTTGTCGGTGGAGAGTGTCAGTGTATACAGATACGGATGTTCTGCGTTCCAGAGTGTGAGATCGGAAGCAGAAAACGCAATGCTGTTTCCATCGGAAACACCTTCTGCAACGGTGCATCCGCAGGCGGTGGTCAGTTTGTAAGAAACCGGAATGGATTCTTTTGCAAACGTCAGCGGAATTGTTACGTCTGCAGCAGTATAATTGTCTTTTAACTGCATTTTGATAAAGAAATCACGGACATAGTTTTCCGGTCTTGCAAGCACATAGACATCACGGAAAATACCGGAGTTGCGGAATTTGTCCTGATCCTCCAGATAGCTGCCGTCACACCATTTCAAAACAAGAACCGCAAGGGTGTTTTCACCTTCCCGAAGTGCGTCGGTGATGTCAAATTCACCGGTGGAGTGGGAAACCTGATGATATCCGATAAAGGTGCCGTTTAACCATACATAGTAGCAGGAGTCTACACCTTCAAAATTCAGATGGTAAGTAGCGGTTCCTTCCGGTTTTTTATATGTAAATTTGCGAACGTATGCGCCGCATGGGTTTTCGTGCGGTACATAGGGCGGATCAAACGGGAACGGATAGCGCGTATTTGTATACTGATGAATATCATAGCCGTGATCCTGCCAGTTTGATGGAACCGGAAGTGTGTCGAAATGACGGGTATCATAACCCTCCTCGTAAAAAGCTTCCTGACAATCATAAATGCTGTCAAAATACCGGAAGCTCCAGTCGCCGTTTAATAAGAAGAAACGATCAGTTTCCTGACGGCACTTCCAGTCCGGATTCTGCGCGGTAGATGTCGGAATGTAATAAGCACGCATCGGCTCATCGTTGACACCAAAGGTATGATTGTCTTCAAAATACTTTGGAATAATCATGTAAAAACCCTCCTCATAAAATGATTTTTTCCTTGAAATAATGAGTAAATAGATGAATACTCACTTGAATGTATTATATAAAAAAGCGGACTACATAGCAAGGTATGCAGTCCGTTCTTAATAATTATTTCACTGTTTACACACACTATTTGAAAAACATCTTTTTACAGAATTTTCACAGCGTGGATATTATTTTTTGTATTTAGCTTCACAGTATTTGCAGCGGTATACTTCGTGCTCCGGATCGGTCAGAAGGAAGATCTGATCCAGTTCCTGCTCGATGGAAGTGATACAACGCGGGTTTTTGCATTTGATGACATTGGTAACGGATGTCGGAAGTTTTAATGCACGTTTTTCCACAATGCGCTCATCTTTGATGATGTTTACTGTGATGTTGTGATCGATAAAACCAAGAATATCCAGGTCTAAGTTGTCGATGTTGCATTCTACTTTCAGGATATCTTTTTTGCCCATTTTGTTGCTTTTTGCATTTTTGATGATAGCAACACAGCAATCCAGCTCATCCAGCTTCAGATCATGATAGATGGAAAGGCTCATGCCTGCTTTGATATGGTCTAATACAAAACCTTCTTTGATTGCACCTACGTTTAACATTGCTTATACCTCCACTCCTAATAATGTAAGAATCAGGGCCATACGAACGTAAACGCCGTACTGAGCCTGTTTGAAATATACTGCTCTCGGAT
This sequence comes from Roseburia sp. OM02-15, assembly GCF_003481835.1. Classification (NCBI taxonomy): domain Bacteria; kingdom Bacillati; phylum Bacillota; class Clostridia; order Lachnospirales; family Lachnospiraceae; genus Roseburia; species Roseburia sp. OM02-15. The sequence continues at coordinate 192,190 of NZ_QULX01000005.1, read as the reverse complement.
CATCATCTACTTCGGTAGAAATCTCATTGACACGTGGCAGCGGATGGAGTACCAGCATATCTTCCGGAGCCAGTTCCATTTTTGTTTTGTCTAAAATGTAGAAATCTTTCATGCGGATGTAATCTTCCTCATTGAAGAAACGCTCTTTCTGTACACGAGTCATGTAAAGGATATCCAGTTCCGGCAGAGCTTCTTCCAGACGAACCACCTCTTTGAAAGGAACATTGTTCTGGGCAAGTACATCTTCACGAATATAGCTTGGAACACGCAGTTCTTCCGGAGAGATCAGCACAAATTTTACATTAGGGTAACGAATCAGAGCATGAATCAGTGAGTGAACAGTACGTCCAAATTTCAGGTCACCACATAAACCAATGGTCAGATTGTCGAGATGACCTTTGAGACTGTGAATAGTAAGAAGATCGGTAAGTGTCTGTGTCGGATGCTGATGTCCGCCATCACCTGCATTAATGACAGGAATTGTGGATTTTTCGGAGGCAACTAACGGAGCACCTTCCTTCGGGTGACGCATTGCACAGATATCAGCATAACTGGAGATGACACGGATAGTATCGGAAACACTTTCTCCTTTGGCAGCGGAAGAACTGTCAGCACTGGAAAAACCAAGCACGGATCCGCCAAGATTTAACATAGCCGCTTCAAAACTGAGTCGGGTTCTGGTACTTGGCTCATAGAAGCAGGTAGCAAGCTTCTTGCCGGCACATGCATGTGCATATTTTTCCGGATTCTTTTCAATATCGTTCGCGAGATTGAGCAATTTATCTGTTTCTTCCACGGATAAATCTAACGGGCTCATTAAATGTCTCATAGGTCTCCTCCTTGATTGTATATAGTTTCACAGTTTACCTATTACATATGAGAAAGCTTCTTGGAAGATGTTCTTCGGGAAGCCTTCTGCAATCCGGAAAATCCGTTGATGACGATCCTGCGTGCATCAGGAGTTATCCGGATACATTGTGATGGGACAACTGCATTGTTTATCTTAAATATCATATACTATGAAGTTGCAAAATTCAATAGGTAGTTGGCATTCCTGATGTAGAAATTTGACCATTCAGTCAGTGCTTTTGTGCGAAAATTCAGACATTGTTCAGAGTATGGAAAAATGACAGAAACGTGGAGACGATGACTGCGGAAGTAAGTTGCCTGAGACACAGAACAGAGCGAAGTTTCATATCTTAAATACAACGGTAAATCAGGGGTTGAGGTTGGTATGCGGCAGACGGAAAAATTGTTGCAGGGGCTTAAATGGCGATGTATCCGGGGAGAGCTGCCCCGGGAAGTGACGCAGGTGGCATATGACAGCAGAAAAGTAGAGCCGGGAGCATTGTTTGTCTGCATTCAGGGAAGCAGGCAGGATGGGCATGCGTTTATCCGGGAGGCGGTGGAACGGGGAGCGGCGGCGATCCTGACGGAGAAAGATGTGATAGATGAAGAACAGATAAATCAAATTAATAATTTAAGAAAAGTTAATAACCTGCGAGAAATCTGTGTGTTGGAAACTAAGGATACCAGAGCTGCGTTGGCTTCTATTTCACGTCAATGGTTTGATAATCCACAGGAAAATTTAAAAATCATCGGTGTTACGGGAACAAAAGGCAAGACTTCCACTGCCTGGATGATCTGGAAAATGTTCACCGCAGCTGGTCAGAAGAGTGGTCTGATCGGAACCATTGAAGTCTGCTATGACACCTGGCAGCAGAAGATCCGCAACACCACACCGGAATCGTATGAATTGTATGAAATATTGCGAAAAATGGTGGATCAGGGCTGTCAGTACGTTGTCATGGAAGTTTCGTCTCAGGCGCTGAAACTGCACCGGGTAGATGGAATTATGTTTGATGCGGCAGTGTTTACCAATCTGCGAGAAGACCATATCGGAGCAGGGGAGCATGCCGATTTTACAGAATATATGGCATGTAAGCAGCGGTTGTTCTGTCAGTGCCGTACTGGAATTTTTAATCAGGATGATCCATACTGGCAGGAAATGTGGCGCGGCAGCAGCTGTGAGAAGGTACTTACCTATGGATTTTCCAGACAGGCAGATTACTGTGCAGACCGGGTACAGCTTTTGCGAGGAAGCGACCGTCTGGGTGTGCAGTATCATCTGAACAGATATCGGACCGGAAAAAATCAGGGAGAAATGGAAGCTGCTTCGGAAAACAGCTGGAATGTGGTGGTAAATGCTCCGGGCAAGTTTTCTATATACAATTCGCTGGCAGCGATTTCTGTGGCGGAACAGTATCAGATACCGGAGGAAGCAATTGAAAAAGCACTGCATACCCTGCAGGTGCCGGGACGCATCGAAATGCTTCCGGTATCGCCACGTTTTATCGTCATCGTGGATTATGCGCACAATGCCATGGCACTGGATGCGTTGCTGAGGACGCTGCGGGATTATCACCCGGGGCGGATTATTTGTATTTTCGGCTGTGGCGGAAACCGGGCGGCAGAACGCAGATTTCAAATGGGCGAAGTGGCAGGGCGGCTGGCAGATCTGGTGGTGGTGACCACGGATAATCCCAGAGAGGAAGATCCGGAAAAAATTGCGGATGAGATCTGTCTTGGGCTGGAAGCGGCAAAAGGAAAATACGGCAGGATTCCGGATCGGGAGCAGGCAATCGCCTATGGCATTTCCCATGCAAAACCCGGAGATATCGTGGTGATTGCCGGAAAGGGTCATGAGACCTATCAGGAGATCAACGGGGAAAAATATCCGATGGATGATCGGAAACTTGCGATGAAGTGTAAGGTTTGGTAAGATAACAGTCAGCAGAGAAGAGTAAAAAGGAGCACTATGGATAAAAAAACATTGTATGCAAACATTATTATCGACATTTCCCTGGAAAAACTGGACCGTACGTTTCAGTATCTGATTCCGGAAATGCTGGCAGATCAGATTCATCCGGGCACACCGGTGGAGGTTCCCTTTGGAAATGGAAACCGACATATGCGCGGCTATGTGGTGGAAGTGACAGATCAGCCGGAATTTGACGTAAGCCGGATGAAATCTGTCCTGCGGGTCGTGCGGGAAGGGATTCCGATCGAAGGGCAGCTGATCGCGCTTGCCGCCTGGATGCGGGAAAATTTCGGCGGGACGATGAATCAGGCATTGAAAACAGTGATTCCGGTAAAACAGAAGACAACGGAGAAGGAAAAGCGGATGATCTGGCTGAAGCCAGATGCCGCAACAGCAAAAGCGCAGCTTGGTGAATTGCAGCGCAAGCATCAGACCGCGCGTGCGCGGCTGATGGAAGCGCTGCTGAAACAGTCTCCGCTCCCCTATGAGACGGTGACACAGAAGCTGAATATTACAGCTTCTGTGATCCGTGCCATGCAGGAGCGGGAGCTGATCCGTGTGGAACACATCCGAAACTGGCGCAATCCGCTGGATCAGATGAAAAAGCAGGGAAACATTGTTTCCCTGAATCTGACGCAGCGACGCGTTGCGAATGAAATTTTATCAGGCTGGCAGCGGGGCGATGAACGCCCGTGCCTGATCCATGGAGTCACCGGCAGCGGAAAGACAGAAGTATATATGGAAATCATTGAACAGGTGGTAAAGTCCGGAAAGCAGGCAATCGTCCTGATTCCGGAGATTGCGCTGACTTTTCAGACCGTACTTCGTTTTTACAACCATTTCGGTGACCGGGTATCAATTTTGAACTCCCGCATGTCAGCGGGAGAGCGCTCCGATCAGTTTGAACGGGCAAAAAGCGGGCTTTTGGACGTGATGATCGGTCCGCGGTCTGCGCTGTTCACACCTTTTCCAAATTTGGGTGTTATCATCATTGATGAGGAACACGAAGCGGCATACAAAAGTGAGACCGTGCCGCGGTATCATGCCAGAGAGACGGCAATCGCGCGGGCGCAGATGTGCGGTGCCAGGGTAGTGCTTGGTTCTGCCACTCCTTCGGTAGAGAGTTATGACCGGGCAAAGCAGGGGCAGTATCGTTTGTTCGAGATGAAAGAACGTGTTAGTGCCCGTCCGCTGCCGAGTGTATACACGGTGGATCTGCGGGAAGAATTAAGAAACGGAAACCGTTCCATTTTCAGTGACAAACTGCGGGAGCTGATCACAGACCGTTTGGAGAAAAAAGAACAGATCATGCTTTTTATCAACCGCCGCGGTGTGGCAGGTTTTGTCTCCTGCCGTTCCTGTGGAGAAGTCATTAAATGCCCGCATTGTGATGTGTCGCTGAACCTGCACAACAACGGAAAGTTAGTCTGCCATTACTGTGGATATGAGCAGCCGATGGTGAAAGAGTGCCCGTCCTGCGGTTCTCCTTATATTGGAGGCTTCAAGGCAGGAACCCAGAAGATCGAAGAAATGGTGAAACGGCAGTTTCCAACGGCGCGGGTACTTCGCATGGATCTGGACACCACCCGTAAAAAAGGCGGTTATGAAGAAATTTTATCTGCATTTGCAAACGGCGAGGCAGATATTTTGATCGGAACCCAGATGATCGTGAAAGGACATGATTTTCCAAATGTTACGCTGGTTGGCGTGCTGGCAGCAGATCTGTCCCTTCATATCAGCGATTACCGTGCGGCAGAGCGGACGTTTCAGCTGCTGACACAGGCAGCGGGCAGAGCCGGGCGCGGACACCGACAGGGCGAGGTCGTGATCCAGACGTATCAGCCGGAGCATTATAGCGTTGTGACAGCTGCCGAACAGGATTACGAAGCATTTTTTGAACAGGAAATATTCTTAAGAGAGATGATGCATTATCCGCCAAAATGGCATATGCTGGTGATTCATGCGGCAGGTGCACAGGAAATGCTGGTCAAACAGGCACAGGATGTGTTAAAATATAAGATACTGACTCAGTCAGATGACGAAAAAAGCAGTCTGCAGGTTATTGGTCCGGCAGATGCGGCAGTTTCCAAAGTCAATGATATTTATCGGAAAATGCTGTATGCCAAAGCTGCGGATTATCAGAAGCTGGTCAGCATCAAAAATATGCTGGAAGAATATATTCGTATCGATCCGGCATTTCGCAATGTAAATATTCAGTTTGATTTTGATCCGATGAATGGATTTTAACAAATGGAAAAATGAAAAGGCAAACAGAAAAATACAGTGGACAGAATACGAAAACCGGTGAGAAAACCGGGAAAATCTGAAACTGAAAAAAGAGGAAACGAGGAGACAAAAATGGCACTTAGAACAATCAGAATTATGGGCGATGAAGTTTTGACAAAAGTATGTCGTGAGGTGAAAAAAGTAACCCCGCGTATTTCAGAGCTGATCGACGATATGCTGGAGACTATGTATGACGCATGCGGCGTGGGTCTTGCAGCACCGCAGGTCGGCGTACTGCGAAGAATCGTAGTAATCGATGTAGGAGAGGGACCGATCGTTATGATCAACCCGGAGATCCTTGAGACCGCCGGCAGCCAGACCGGTGACGAGGGATGCTTAAGCCTTCCGGGCAGAGCCGGTCAGGTGACACGCCCGAACTATGTAAAAGCAAAAGCATACGATGAAAATTTGGAACCGTACGAGATCGAGGGTGAAGGACTTCTTGCGCGTGCAATCTGCCATGAGCTGGATCATCTGGATGGACATATGTATGTGGAAAAAGTAGAGGGCGAACTCCACGACGTACAGTATGCGGATCCGGAAGATGAGGAAGACTGGGAAGAAATCGACGAAGAGTAATCTTTACAGGTCAGGAGGAATCAAAAAGATGCGAGTAATCTTTATGGGAACCCCGGATTTTTCTGTGGGTACATTAAAAGCGTTAATCGAAGCAGGACATGAAGTAGTCCTGGCAGTTACACAGCCGGACAAGCCCAAGGGCAGAGGCAAGGCAATGCAGTTTCCACCGGTAAAAGAAGCTGCCGTTGAGCTTGGCATCGAAGTATATCAGCCGCGCCGTGTCCGGGAGCCGGAATGTGTGGAATATTTAAGAAAATACAACGCAGATATCATCGTAGTAGTAGCGTTTGGTCAGATTTTGCCAAAAGAAATCCTGGAAATGCCAAAATACGGCTGCGTGAACGTACATGCGTCTCTGCTGCCAAAATACAGAGGTGCAGCGCCGATCCAGTGGGCAGTCATCAACGGAGATAAAGTATCCGGTGTGACAACCATGCGCATGGATGAGGGACTGGATACCGGTGACATGATCATGAAAGAAGAAGTTGTTCTGGACGAAAAAGAAACCGGCGGAAGCCTGTTTGACCGTCTGAGCGAAGTTGGTGCAGATCTGTGTGTCCGTACTTTGACAGCTATTGAAAATGGAACAGCTACTTATACAAAACAGGATCATGAGGCAGCGACAAAAACAACCCTGATCAAAAAGCAGTTTGGCATCATTGACTGGACAAAACCGGCAAAAGAGATTGAATGTCTGATCCGAGGTTTAAATCCGTGGCCGAGTGCATATACTTATCTCCATGGAAAGACTTTGAAAATCTGGGCAGCATCTGTAAAAGACGAAACTTCGGAACATGCACCGGGAGAACTGGCAGTTGTGACAAAACACGAAGTCGGTGTGCAGACCGGAGACGGTATCCTGATGCTGGAAGAAGTACAGTTAGAGGGTAAAAAACGAATGACCGCAGATGCATTTTTGCGTGGAAATGCCTTGAGCGACGGAATGAAACTGGGAACTGAAAATTAAGCAGAAAGAAGTGACTACTATGCCTTATAGATATTATGGATTTTACTGGATGGACTATACTTATATTCTTGTAGTTATCGGAGCAATTATCTGTCTGATCGCATCGGCACGAATGAACAGTACCTTTAACCGTTATCAGCGGGTACGCAGCATGTCGGGAATGACCGGTGCTATGGCAGCAGAACGGATTTTGCGAGATGCGGGCATCCATGACGTGCAGGTACAGCATGTTTCCGGTAACCTGACGGATCATTACAATCCGATGAATAAGACGTTAAGTCTGTCAGACAGTGTATACAATTCAACTTCCGTTGCAGCAGTGGGCGTGGCAGCCCATGAGTGCGGGCATGCGATCCAGCATGCAAACGGATATGTTCCGCTGCGTGTTCGTGGCGCTTTTGTGCCGGTGGCAAATATCGGTTCCAATCTGGCATGGCCGCTGATCATTATCGGACTGATCTTTCGCGGTTCCATGAGTACGGTGCTGATTCAGGCAGGAATCATTATGTTTTCCCTGGCGGTACTGTTTCAGCTGATCACACTGCCGGTAGAGTTTAACGCTTCTCACCGTGCGATGCAGCAGTTGGAGCGCACCGGTATTTTAGGCGGAAATGAACTGCGGGATACGAGAAAAGTCCTGACTGCGGCAGCTATGACTTATGTGGCAAGTGCGGCATCTATGATCCTGCAGCTTCTGCGGTTGATCATCTTATTTGGAGGACGACGCAGAGATGAAGATGATTAATAATAGAAACGACAATGTCAATACGAGAAATCTGGTGGTGGATATCCTGTTAGCTGTGACCAGAGATGGAGAATTTTCCCATATTGCCATCCGCGATGTGCTGGATAAATACCGTTATCTGCCAAAACAGGATCGTGCCTTTATCACCCGCTTATCACAGGGAACCTTAGAGCGCATGATCGAGCTGGATGCCATCATCAACCAGTTTTCCAAAACAAAAGTAAAAAAAATGAAACCGGTGATCGCAGTCATTCTGCGAAGCGGTGTGTATCAGTTAAAATATATGGATTCCGTGCCGGATTCCGCTGCCTGCAATGAGGCAGTGAAACTTACGGTAAAACGTGGATTTTCCGGTCTGAAAGGATTTGTCAACGGTGTGATGCGAAACATTGCCCGGAATCTGGATCAGATCAAACTGCCGGATGCTGACAAAGAGCCGGAAAAATATCTGTCCGTGCGCTATTCCGTTCCGGAATGGATCGTTGCCCGTTTTATCCGACAATACGGAAAAGAAGCCTGTGAAAAGAGTCTGGAAGCATTTTTACAGCCGCATCCGACTTCGGTACAGGTAGATACGGACCGCATTTCTATGGAAGAAATTACGGCATCTTTGCAGGCGCAGGGAATTACCGTCACACAAAACCCGGAGATCAAACGGGCATTATTCCTGTCCGGATACGAAGCTCTGGATGAAATCGAAGAATTTGAAAACGGTCTGCTCTATGTACAGGATACCGCGTCCATGCTTGCCGTGGAACTGGCAGCACCAAAGCCGGGAGATACCGTGATCGATGTCTGTGCGGCACCGGGTGGCAAGAGTGTGTACGCAGCCCGCATGATCGGTGAAACGGGTCATGTGGAGTCCAGAGATCTGACAGAATATAAAGTCGAGATGATCGAGGATAACATTGAACGCTGTCAGTTATCGAATATGACGGCAAAAGTGTGGGATGCCACTGAATTTGATGCATCCGCGGAAGAAAAAGCCGATGTGGTTATCGCGGATCTGCCATGTTCCGGACTTGGTGTGATCGGAACGAAAACCGATATCAAATATAACGCTTCTGAGGAAAAAATTCAGGAGCTGGCAGCGTTACAACAGGAAATCCTGCAGGTTGTCTGCCGTTATGTCAAACCGGACGGTACGTTGTTATACAGTACCTGCACGATGACAAAAGAAGAAAACGAAGAAAATGTACATAAATTTTTAGAGACGCATACAGAGTTTGAACTGGAGCAGATGCGTCAGTGCTTCCCTTATGAGGGATGCGATGGATTCTTTATGGCAAAAATGCATCGTAAATAATATCAGATGAGAGGCGAAATCTCACATCTGATCGCAGCAAGAATGTCAGAAGACATTCTTGAACGGAGTATAATATGGAAAAAACAGATTTGAAATCATTGCCCATGGACCAGCTGGAACAGTGGGTATTAGAACACGGGGAAAAGAAATTCCGTGCGAAACAGTTATATCAGTGGATGCACGTAAAACTGGCAGATTCTGTGGAGCAGATGAGCAATCTTCCGGCAAAACTGAGAGAACAGATTTCGGAAAACAGCACTTTTACGGTATTAAAACAGGTGACCATGCAGGAGTCTGCCATCGATGGAACCAGAAAATATCTGTTTGAGCTGGAAGACCACAATATGGTAGAGAGCGTGCTGATGCGCTACAAACACGGCAATTCCGTGTGTATTTCCTCTCAGGTTGGGTGCCGTATGGGCTGCCGTTTCTGTGCGTCAACCTTAGATGGACTGGTGCGTAACCTGACACCGGCAGAGATGTTGGAGCAGATTTACCGGATCAGTGCAGACACCGGAGAGCGTGTTTCCAATGTCGTTGTCATGGGAACCGGCGAACCGCTGGATAATTATGACAACCTGCTGACGTTTATTCGGATGCTGACCGACGAAAACGGATTACATATCAGCCAGAGAAATATTACGGTATCCACCTGTGGTCTGGTGCCACGGATTCGGGATCTGGCAAAAGAAGACCTTCAGATCACACTGGCATTGTCCCTGCATGCTTCCAGTCAGGAAAAACGTCTGGAACTGATGCCGGTGGCAAAAGCTTATGAGATCCATGAAGTGGTGGATGCGTTGCGGGATTATTTTGAGGAAACAGGCAGACGTGTCACTTTTGAGTACAGTCTGGTGGCAGGTGTCAACGACAGTGAGGAAGATGCAAAACAACTGTCCGAACTGATCAGAGGCATCAATTGTCACGTCAATTTGATACCTGTAAACCCGATTAAAGAGCGTGATTTTGTGCAACCTGACGGAAAAGCCGTGCAGGAATTTAAAAATAAACTTGAAAAATGCAGAATAAATGTTACTATTAGAAGAGAAATGGGCCGTGATATAGATGGCGCATGTGGACAGCTACGCAAACGGTATTCAGAAAGGCAGGACTCTTAGAAGATGAAGATAAGTTCTCTTACAGATATTGGAACAACGAGAGAAATGAATCAGGACTATCTCTATTCCTCAGAGGAAGCTGTGGGAAATCTGCCCAATCTCTTTCTGGTAGCAGATGGAATGGGCGGACATAAAGCAGGAGAATTTGCATCCCGCTTTGCGGTGGAAGCTGTTGTTGCGGCCATCAGAGAGAATCAGGAGAAGCGCCCGGTGGCAATCCTTTCCCAGAGTATTCAGAGAGCAAACCGCAGACTGAAGGAATATGCAGATGAGCATCAGCAGATGAAAGGAATGGGAACGACCATTGTTGCTGCCGTGATCGATCAGGATACGCTGATTGTGGCAAACGTGGGAGACAGTCGCCTGTATATCATCGGAGATACGATCGAACAGATCACGGAAGACCATTCGCTGGTTCAGGAGATGGTGCGCCTTGGCAAAATGGACGAGGAAAGTGCCAGAAATCACCCGAATAAGAACATCATTACACGTGCCATTGGCACATCAGAAGATGTGAAGATAGATATTTTTGAACGACAGGTCCATGCAGGAGAATACATTGTACTTTGTTCGGATGGACTCACCAATATGGTAGAAGACAGTGTCATCCTTGAAGTGCTGCATGGAACCGGAAGCCTGGCGGACAAAACCGAACGGCTTGTTGAACTTGCAAATCAAAACGGTGGAAGAGACAATATCACTGTTACTATAATAGAACCTAATTCAGATGAGGTGACAGAATGTTAAATAATGGAACATTTATTGCGAACCGCTACGAGATCGTAGGTCAGGTCGGAACCGGAGGCATGTCCGATGTATACAAGGCGAAGGACCATGCTCTGGGCAGATATGTAGCAATTAAAGTGCTGAAGTCAGAATTCAGCGAAGATACAAATTTTGTAAGCAAATTCCGCACAGAGGCACAGTCCGCTGCGGTATTAGAGCATCCAAACATCGTAAATATTTATGATGTCGGAAGTGAAAACGGCATTCATTACATTGTAATGGAATATGTAGAAGGAATTACCTTAAAGACTTATATTGAGAAAAAAGGTCAGCTGACTTATAAGGAAGCGCTGAGCATCGCCATCCAGGTGGGACGTGGTATTCAGGCAGCCCATGCAAAAAATATCGTGCATCGGGATATCAAACCGCAGAATATCATCATTTCCACAGATGGAAAAGTAAAAGTAACCGATTTTGGTATCGCAAGAGCGGTATCAGAAAATACCATTCATTCTGATGTAATGGGATCGGTACACTATGCATCTCCGGAGCAGGCGCGCAATGGCTATGTCAGCAACCGAAGCGATATCTATTCTCTTGGTATCGTTATGTACGAGATGGTGACCGGCCGTGTTCCGTTCGACGGAGACAGCACCGTTGCAGTAGCGATCCAGCATCTGCAGGATGAGATGGATCCGCCAAGCAAATACGCACCGAATCTGCCAATCAGTCTGGAAAAAATTATCCAGAAATGTACGCAGAAAAGTCCGGATCGCCGCTATGACTCCATGGAGAGTCTTCTGATCGATCTCAGAAAAGCACTGTTAAATCCGAATGAGGATTTCGTGACACTGGTTCCGTTCAGTCAGGACAAAACCCGTGTTCTCACCGACGATGAGGTCAATGAGATCAAGAAAAAGACCGAGGCGGTGAAACAGGATGAGCCGGAACCAGAAGAAGACGACATGAGCGAGTACGATGATGATATGAGTGAGTATGATAAGGACGATGATGACGCGGAAGAAGGACGTTTCCTCAATTCCAAGATGGAAAAAATCGTTGGAATCATGCGAATTGTCGTTGCAATCATTATCGTAATCATTGTGGTATATATTTTAGGAAGCTTTTTTGATGTGTTCCATTTCGGATCAAAGAAAAATAACAGTAAAAATGACACCCTTGTATCCGAAGATGTCGAGGAGTCTGTTGTTATGATCGACCTGAAAGGAAAAACACTGGACGAAGCAAAAACAGAGCTGAAAAAACTGGGCTTAAATGTTACTGAAGCAGGAACCGAGATTTCTGATTCCTATGAAAAAGGACAGATCATTGATCAGGATGTAGCAAAAGGCGAGACCGTAAAGACCGGAACAACGATTAAAGTTACTGTTTCTGCCGGAAGTGAAGAAGAAAATGCCAAAGATGTAGATGTCCCGGATGTTACCGGAAAAACGGCAGAAGCAGCCATGGCAACACTGGAGGACAAAAATCTGACAGTTTCCAGAGAATTTGAATTCAGCAATGATGTGCCGTCCGGTCAGGTGATCCGTCAGGATCCGAAAGCCGGTAAGACTGTAAAAGAAGGCACAAAAGTAACTATTTACGTCAGCCAGGGAACAGAATCCATTAAAGTTACAGATGTAAGAGGCAAATCCGAGGCGGACGCGAAAGCAGCACTTTCTGATTTTGATGTCACAACAACTACAGAACACAGTGATACTGTTGCTGAGGGCAATGTCATCAGTCAGAGTATTTCCGGTGGACAGTATGCAGAAAAAGGTGCTTCGATTACCATCGTAGTCAGCAGTGGTCCGGAGAAGATTTCCTACTATATTAAATCTCCGGTCAAAGCACCGACAAATGTAACGGTTACATCCGCTGATATCTCGCTGTATAAAGCAGAAAGCAGCGATCTGATCCAGTCCTGGAGCGGTATCACCTCCTTCCCGTATACGGTAGAGGCACACGACATCGATGTTCCGAAGGGAACTATTGTGATCACATGGCATTACACGGATTCCAACGGCACAGAGCAAAGCCAGGAACAGAGCCAGGATGTAAACTTTAACAAAGAGTAACGGGTTATGAAGCAGGGAAAGATTGTAAAAGGAATTGCCGGATTCTACTACGTATCAGTAGCAGGATCCGGTATCTATGAATGTAAGGCAAAAGGAGCCTTCCGCCAGCAGAAACTGAAACCGCTGGTGGGGGACAATGTACAGATAGACATTATCAATGAAGATGAAAAGACGGGAAATGTGGTAGAAATCCTTCCGCGAAAAAATGCGCTGATCCGGCCGGCAGTGGCAAATGTCGATCAGGCGCTGGTAATCTTTGCGGGAACTTCACCGAAACCGAATCTGAATCTGCTAGATCGATTTTTACTGATGATGGAGCAGCAGGAAGTTCCGACACTGATCTGTTTTAATAAAGAAGATCTGGCATCGGAGACTGAGATTCAGGAGCTTCGGGAGGCATATGAGACCAGTGGTTATCCGCTGTATTTCCTGAGTGCGAAAGAAGAAGATGGCATTGCACCTTTACGGGAAGCATTGCAGGGAAAGACAACAACTGTTGCAGGTCCGTCAGGTGTTGGTAAATCCACCCTGATCAATCTGCTGGCACCGGATGTTCAGATGGAGACCGGAGCCATCAGTGAGAAGATTCAGCGTGGAAAGCATACCACCAGACATTCCCAGTTGATCATGCTGGATGAAGAAACTTATATTTTTGATACCCCGGGGTTCAGTTCACTGGCATCTGATTTTTTTGAAAAAGAAACACTGGGAACCTTATTCCCGGAATTTATGGAGTATGAACAAAATTGCCGTTTTACCGGATGCAGCCATATCGGTGAGCCGGATTGCGGCGTCAAAGAGGCACTGGCAGAAAGGAAAATCAGCCAGAGCCGGTACAATAACTACGTTCAGATTTACAACGAACTGAAAGACAAAAGAAAATATTAGTAGTTATTGTATTTTGATCATTTTATACGATTTCAGGCATAGAACAAAATGCTAATATGATAAAAATAAGGAGTATGAAAAAATGAATTGTTTATCACCTTCACTGCTTGCTTCTGATTTCTCTATCTTAGGAGAACAGGTAAAAATGCTGGATGAAGCAGGTGCACAGTACGTACACATTGATGTAATGGATGGCAGCTTTGTACCAAGTATTTCTTTCGGACTTCCGGTTATCAAATCCATCCGGAAATGTACCGACCGTATTTTTGACGTACATCTCATGATTGATGAGCCGGTGCGCTATATCGATGAATTTGTAGATGCAGGCGCAGATCTGATCACGGTACATGCGGAGGCATGTAAGCATCTGGATCGCACCATTCATGCGATCAAAGACCGCGGCGTGCTTGCAGGCGTTGCATTAAATCCGGCAACACCGCTTTCCGTACTGGATTACATTCTTCCGGAATGTGATATGGTACTTTTGATGAGTGTAAACCCGGGATTTGGCGGACAGAAATACATTCCGTATACAACACAGAAGATCCGTGATCTCAAGCAGATGATGAAAGAGAAAAACTGCCAGGCAGATATCGAGGTAGATGGTGGTGTTTCTCTGAAAAATGTGCAGGAAGTTCTGGATGCGGGAGCGAATATTATTGTAGCGGGAACTGCCGTGTTCAAAGGAGATATTCAGGAGAATGTACGGGGATTTCTTGATATTATGGAGAAGTAGAACATAAGTAGGTGAAGAATTATGCGTTGCCTGATTATAACAGGAGGAACGATTCAGACTGAATTTGCGATTAAATATATAAAAGAAAGAACTTGGGATTATGTTGTTTGTGCAGATGCAGGGATGAAGTTCTGTCATGAAGCGGGAATTATGCCGAATCTGATTTTGGGTGATTTTGATTCTGTAGATGGGGAATCTTATGAATATTTCCAGAAGGTTTGTCTGGAACGGATGGAGCGGTTTCCGACACATAAGGATGAGACGGACACGGAACTTGCGTTGCTTCGTGCGATTGATGCGGGGGCGGATGCGATTACTATGATCGGTGCCACCGGAACACGTCTGGATCATGTGATGGGAAATATCCAGATGCTGAAACTGGCATTGGATAGAAAGGTTTCCTGCCAGATCGTGGATGCTCACAACCGGATCCGCATGGTGGATAAATTCGCAGAATTAAAAAAAACAGACCAGTTTGGAAAATATGTATCATTGCTTCCGTTTACTCCGGAAGTCAGAGGAATCACTTTAAAAGGATTTGCTTATGAAGTGGAAAATTTTACACTGGTCAGTGGAATTGCCCGCGGAGTCAGCAATGAGCTGAAAGCGGAAACAGCTACCATTTCCTGTGAAGAAGGCATCTTGTTAGTGATTGAGTCCAGAGATTAGCAAAATTAAGAAAGTCTCCTGCTATCATTGCGTGAAGCAATAAGCAGGGGGCTTTCTTATATTTAGAAGGGGATATATGTCCTTCTGATAAGCTGCATAGCAGCTATTTTGCTATGAGCAAACAGCGTAAACGAATTGCGAATATCCGCTTGAACTATGTAAATGATAATTATTCCTCTGCCTGGATCAATTCTACAATATACTGAATGCAGCGTTCTAATCCAAGTACGCTGGTATTGAGGATCATACAATGGTTTTTGAAATCACCCCATTTACGGTCTGTATAGTATTCATAATGCAGCCGTCTCTTTTTATCCATATCCTGATTCATATTGCGAGCTTCTTTTTCACTTAGATCGAAAAGTTTCTGTGTACGCGCAATTTTTTCTGCTTCATTTCCACATATGAAAATATGATATGCATCCGGATCGTCTTTCAGAATATAATCTGCACAACGTCCGATGATTACACAGGAACCTTTCTGTGCCAGATCTCTGATTACCTGTGTCTGAGCGGCATAAACCTGATCAGACAGAGAACTTCCGGTGCGGTCGCGTCCTACAAACGCATAGGCAAACAGATTCTTCGATGGAGCATATTCGGATTGTTCCTGGATGAAAGACTCTGAATAGCCGGTTTTTTCTGCAATCTGGAAAATAATATCCTTGTCATAATAAGGAATATTCATGCGTTTTGCCACTTCTTCCCCAATGAAATGACCTCCGCTGCCAAATTCACGACTGATGGTAATGATCGTTTTCTTCATATAAATACCTTCTTCCCATGGTGTAGTAGTATTGTTTCGTGTCCCTCTCCAGAGACCATATCAGATGGAATTATTTTATCTCAGTCGAGAAGACTCCCACTTCTGAAAGTGGTGAGTAATAACAAGTCTTTCTCAGTGGGAGTACAATCTCCGACTGAGATAAACGCTCCGCGGGGATGTGCAGTGATTCTGAGAAGAATATGTCAGCTTTCGCTGACCAGAATCACGCACCAAGTCTCACGTGCGTTCGACTTGAACTTCTATCTGATGTAATTACCCACCTATATTATAACATATGAGGAATGGAAAAGGTAACATACAGTTTGAGAGATGTGTTTCAATTCCTTAATAAAAAACAGAAAAAATAACCAACATATATTTTAAAATATAAATATGTATGTTAAAATAAAAAAGGTGATAGATTATGAAAGATATAAACATGATATACACAGATTTGATTCATCAAAAAAGAGAAGCAGAAGCACGTTTGACAGAATATCAAAAAAAACTAGAGCAGCTGCAAGAGAGGAAAAGTAACATTATAATAAAAAAAATCAATGGGGATTTATACTATTATTCCCAACATCGTGAAAATGGGAAAGTGGTCAGTAAGTATCTGGGAGCGGTAAAACCGGGAAGTATTGTAGACGAAGAAAAAAAGCAGATGCAGATTTCTGATTTGTCAGAAAAAGTGAAAAATTTGAAATTAGATATTGAGAGCCTGGAGCAGATGATAAAATGCTATATAAAAAGGAAAAAGCAGGATTCTATTTTGGATAATTTTTCGTTTGAAGTATACTGGAAAGATGATATTACAGCACGTGTATATGTAAGAGGAAAGAATGTTACAGTATCAAAATATACGGAAAATCCGGGAAAACAGCTTTTTGCAGAGAAAAAAATGACGCGATATCAGCTTGGAAAGATTTTTGAAATGCGTTGTTGGGAAAAGGGACGTGCGGATATCAATGAGATTTTGGAAAATCTGGGATTAAAAGAATACAATCCATATGAAATAGTTCGAAAAACACATGGAGTAAGTTATAACGATTATATATGGTTCCGATTTCCGGGAGAACAGTTGACAAGCAAAGATGTGTTAGTGAGGGATTGATATGTTTTGTGAGAATATTGAAAGTCAATATATCGTAATGCAGGAAGGAACCAGTGAGGGAACCCAGATAAAATATAAAAAAGATGGATATTGGTACAAAAAGGATAGCCGGGGAAAGGAAGGCAAAATATCGGCGTTTACTGGAGAAATAAACGTCTCCTTTGGTTGACGATAAAGCTCTGGTGGCATATAATACTAGGTATGTAAAGGAGTAGCAGAAACATGAGTAAAATTATTTTGACAGGTGATCGCCCGACAGGCCGTCTTCATGTCGGACATTACGTGGGATCATTAAAAGAAAGAGTTCGTCTACAGAATTCCGGACTGTACGACGAAGTTTATATTATGATAGCAGATGCACAGGCTCTGACAGATAACGCAGAGCATCCGGAGAAAGTTCGTCAGAACATCATCCAGGTTGCACTGGATTATCTGGCATGTGGTATTGATCCGGAGAAAGCAACGATCTTTATCCAGTCTATGGTACCGGAACTGACCGAGCTGACATTCTATTACATGAATCTGGTTACCGTATCCAGAGTTCAGAGAAACCCTACTGTAAAAGCTGAGATTCAGCAGAAAAACTTTGAATCCAGTATTCCGGTTGGCTTCTTCTGTTATCCGATCAGTCAGGCAGCAGACATTACTGCTTTCCGTGCCACAACCGTTCCGGCTGGCGAGGATCAGATGCCGATGATCGAACAGTGTAAAGAAATCGTTCATAAATTCAACAGCGTATATGGTGAGACACTGACAGAGCCGGAGATCGTACTTCCGACCAATCAGGCCTGTTTACGTCTGCCGGGTATCGATGGTAAGGCAAAAATGAGTAAATCTCTTGGAAACTGCATTTATCTGTCCGATGAACCGGATGAGATTAAGAAAAAAGTAATGTCCATGTTCACAGATCCGAACCATCTGAGAGTAGAAGATCCGGGACGTGTTGATGGAAATCCGGTATTTATTTATCTGGATGCATTCAGTAAACCGGAACATTTCGCAGAGTACCTGCCGGATTATCAGAATCTGGACGAGCTGAAAGCACACTATACCCGCGGTGGTCTTGGCGATGTAAAAGTAAAGAAATTCCTGAATAACGTACTTCAGGAAGAACTGGCACCGATCCGTGAGAGACGTAAAATGTGGGAGCAGCGTATTCCGGATGTATATGATATCCTGAAAAAAGGTACAGAAGTTGCTGAGAAGAAGGCAGCTGCTACATTGAAGGATGTACGTGCTGCAATGCAGATTAATTATTTTGATTAATAAAAATATCCCTGTAGGAAATTGCTTGTAAAAGCATTTCTCTACGGGGATTATTTTTGTCGAAGATAAGAGTATTGGTTTACCGTTTTGAGGACAGCCATTCTTGTAAAGTTTTTGCATCTATCTTGGAAGCAAGTTGCACTATTTGGGAAAACTATGGAAAGCCTTGTATTTACCTCAGTCGAGAAGACTCCCACTTCTGCAAGTGGTGAGTAATAACAAGTCTTTCTCAGTGGGAGTACAATCTCCGACTGAGATAAACGCTCCGCGGGGGCGCACATTGTCTGGGAGACAATGGGTTTGCGCCGACCGGAACGAAGTGTAGATGTGCAGTGATTCGGAGAAGAATATGTCAGCTTTCGCTGACCAGAATCACGCACCAAGTCTCACGTGCGTTCGACTTGAATGGTTTGAAAGAAAAAAGAGGGAAAATCCAAGGAATGTAGAAGCTAAAATGGCTCATTTTTGTGAATAATGCCATGAGTATCTGGTAAAAATAATTTCATAGAATACATAAATCTACGAAATAAAGTATATGCCCAATAACTAAAAAATGCAAGGAATAAAACATATCTCAGCATAATGCTCAAAAAGTCGACAATCTCTGTAATGCTTATTGTAACATTTTGTTTTGTTTATTTTCTTACATATGAGTAATTATATTTCCTTATTGTATATATTCTTTTCTATACATACAGCATTTCATGCTATAGTTTAGCAAAAAGGAGAAATCATTTATGAAAAAATCAGAAAAATTCTTTTCGACATTGCTAGAGGAATGGTTAGAGCAGACAAAGGAACAGGTAAAGCATTCAACATATTGCAAATATGAACAGATTACACGTTTACATCTCAAACCGTATTTTAAAAGCATCGACTGTGCCTTAATTTCACAGGAAATCATCCTCGCTTTTTACGAATCATTAAACCAGGATCCATCTAATGAAAAAAAACTGTCTACCACATCGCTTCGCTGTGTGTGTATGATTTTGAATCGTACGCTCGGCTATGGATATGAACATGGTTATTTACAACTACGTCTGAAATTGTCTCCAAAATTATCACGCGACCGTCATCTGGTTCGCGTTTTTTCCAAGGAAAATCAATCTTTACTGGAACAGTATTTATTTGATCATCCGTCTCTGTATGCCTGCGCAATCTTACTGGCCTTGTATTCTGGAATCCGTATTGGTGAGTTGTGTGCCCTGAGATATGATGATCTGAATCTCGCCGATGGCTATTTGAAAATCGTCCGAACGGTGCAAAGATCCGTTGTTATTTCCCAACAAAAAGCAAATCATAAAAAGACGGAATTAGTGATATCAGAGCCCAAAAGCAAAAATGCATACCGATTGATTCCACTTCCAAATTTCATAATTGTTTTTTTAAAAGAGCATTTGCTTTTTTCTGAATCACATCCGTATCTCTTTTCAAAATCTGGAATTACGCCATTAGATCCACGAACGCTACAATATTTTTATAAAAATACTCTGGAGAAGATACAAGTGCCATATTTAAATTTTCATTGCCTGCGGCATACTTTCGCAACCCGATGCATTACTTTGGGATGGGATATTCGAACTCTCAGTGAAATTTTGGGACATGCGGATATCAAGATCACAATGGAATATTATTTCCATTCTTCTATGGAGTACAAGAAAATACAGATGCAGAAATTCAAGCCGTTGATTCAGTGTGCAGGATAAAAAGTTATATATCAGATCAAACAGGGTGGTCAGTAACGTTTTCAGGCGTTACTGATCTTTTTTTGTGTGATAATTTCGCAGATTTATGTATTCTACGAAAAAAGGAGGGATCATTATCTGGTATGTAGTGTATTGCCCGCATCAGAACATGCAAAATCTGATGGAGCTTTGTAAAAAAACATTATCTGAACAGGCAGCGGCTTGTGTCTTTACTTTTACATACGACCGAATGAAACGTTATCAGGGTGAATGGCATCTGGAACGTTCTCTTTCCTTTCCGGATTATTTCTTCATAGAAAGCAGCAATGGTGAACAACTTGAGAAAGAAATGAATCGAAATGAGCTGGCATCCAAAATATTGGCAACCGGTGGTATTGTCACGCCTGTAGATAAGCAGGAGGAAGAATTACTGCGCCGTTTGTCTGATGAATCTCATCATATGGGAATGTCAACCGGGTATATCGCAGAGGGAAAAACATATGTGACACAGGGACCATTGGTTGGTTATGAGTCACGAATCAGAAAAATAGATCGACATAAACGGCTGGCACGGATCAGTCTGCCTTATGCAAAAGGGGAGATGGAACTTTGTATGGGGTTGGAGATAAAAACAAAAAGTTGAAATTGTACATGAAGAAAAATAGGGAGTAGTAGTAATGAGTAGTACAAATGAGAATGAGTTGAAAAAGGGAAAGAAGACAAATATACGGTGGATGTTAGCTGTGTATGATGTCTTGATTTTTGCGATTGTTTCCATAATCTTATTAGTTCTTTATGGCGGCATGGATAAATTATCACCGGCAGGGATACTTCAGCAGGTATGCCTGTCTTTTGTATGTATTTTCGGAGGACGCTTTATTGGAAAAATCTACAGTCAGATTTGGCGATATGGTGGAATCCAATGTTATGTCAGATTGTTCTTTACAGATGTGATTGCATTTTGCATTTATCTGTGTCTGGAGTTGATTCTTCCAGTTCAAAAAATTACTTTTGCAAGAATGCTTTCGTTAGCAAGCTTGAATTTACTTGGAGCATTAGCACTTCGCATGATGTATCGCTATGCATATAAATGTGCAAATCAGGAAACGACAGGAGGACAAATCCTTTCTAAATTATTGTATTTATTTTCTGGTTTAGATGCAGAAAGTCAGAATGATGTACAAAAAATAAAGATTGCAATTATTGGTGCAGGACGAATTGGTGTTGGGTTAGCAGAGGAATTATTAAGTAATTCGGAAACAGCATACATACCAAGAAGTTTTATTGATATTAACAGTGGAAAAGTGGGACGAGTAATTCATGGAATCCCTGTTTTATCAGAAAATGAAGCGACTTTTGAAAAATTGAGAGAGTTAGAAATACAGGAAATTGTTTTTGCAATTCCTACAATGGATGCTCAAAAGAAAAAATTACTTTATGAATATTATAAGAAATCTGGCTATAAGTTGAAGGTCTATGATTATCCGACAATGCGTACAGCAGGAGGAAAACGGCATCTTAGAGAGTTTGATATTGAAGAATTGTTATTTAGAGAACCTTTGGTTGTTTCGGATGAGAGAACGAATGCTTATTACAAAGATAAAGTAGTGTTAATTACTGGTGGAGGAGGCTCTATTGGTTCTGAATTATGCAGACAGCTTGCAAAGATGGAACCGAAGAAAATCATTATCTTAGATATTTATGAGAATGGAGCTTATGATGTTCAGCAGGAATTGAAGATCGCTTATGGAAATGCTTTGGATCTTCAAATAGAAATTTGTTCGATTACACATAAAAAAGCATTGGAAAAAGTCTTTGATCGATATCATCCACAAATTATTATCAATGCGGCAGCTCATAAGCACGTTCCGTTGATGGAA
Organism: Roseburia sp. OM02-15; assembly: GCF_003481835.1. Lineage (NCBI taxonomy): Bacteria > Bacillati > Bacillota > Clostridia > Lachnospirales > Lachnospiraceae > Roseburia > Roseburia sp. OM02-15. The sequence goes on along the minus strand of NZ_QULX01000005.1, from coordinate 170,560 downwards.
CATAACTGTGTTGAGGCTATTTATAATAACGTGTTCGGTACAAGAAATCTGGTTGAACTTTGTGAAGAATATCATGCAGAACGTTTCATGACGGTATCTACAGATAAAGCTGTAAATCCTACCAATGTTATGGGTGCGACAAAGCGTATGTGTGAAATGATCGTGCAGAGCGCAAGCACACATGGAACTGTAAAATATAGTGCAACACGATTTGGAAATGTACTTGGAAGTGCTGGATCGGTTATTCCATTGTTCAAACGTCAGATCGCTAATGGCGGACCGGTTACAGTTACAGATAAACGAATCATCAGATATTTTATGACAATTCCGGAAGCATCACAGCTTGTTCTTCAGAGTGGTGCGATTGCTAATAATGGAGAGCTATTTGTTCTTGATATGGGACAGCCGGTAAAGATTATGGATCTGGCAGAAAATATGATTCGTCTGTCTGGTGTACAGGGGATTGAAATTGTTGAAACTGGATTAAGACCGGGAGAAAAACTTTACGAAGAACTTTTGGTAAAAACAGAGGAATTGGATAAAACCGATAACAGCATGATTTTTATTGAGCGAGATACTGCTTTGAGTGAGGAAGAAATTAATAAGAAATTGAAATTACTTCAGGACGTATGTGATACGGGCGATGATTATCTTGCAAAAGAAGTATTGAGAAGTGTTGTTCCAACTTTTAAAAAACCGGAAGAAGTAAATAAAGAAATTGCTTAATATCAAAATGGATGAAAAGAGGTAGGAGTCATGTTTAAAGAAAGTAATAAATTTGAGAAGTTTGAGTCTAAAGTATGGTTGAGTAGTCCGACTATGCATGGTCCTGAATTCGAGTATATGAAAGAAGCATATGATACAAACTGGATGTCAACAGTTGGAAAAAATATTAATGAAGTAGAAAAAATGGCTTGCGAATATATTGGCTGTAAATATGCTGTTGCGTTATCCGCAGGTACTGCATCATTACATCTTGCAATGAAATTGGCAGGTATGGAAGCATATGGCATGCCTAAGGTTGGACATGGCGCTTTGGAAGGAAAGAAAGTATTCTGCTCTGATATGACATTTGATGCAACCGTAAATCCGGTAGTTTATGAAGGTGGAGAACCGGTATTTATCGATACAGAATATGATACCTGGAATATGGATCCAGTTGCATTAGAAAAAGCATTTGAAATTTATCCGAATACAAAGGTTGTGGTTGTTGCACATCTTTATGGAACACCAGGTAAAGTAGATGAGTTAAATGCAATCATTAAAAAGCATGGTGCCATTTTAGTAGAAGATGCAGCAGAATCTATGGGAGCTACATATAAAGGCGTACAGACTGGTACATTTGGAAAATATAACACCATTTCTTTTAATGGAAATAAAATTATTACCGGTAGTGCTGGTGGGTGTTTTCTGACAGATGATGAAGAAGCAGCAAATAAGGTTCGTAAGTGGTCTACTCAGGCGCGTGAAAATGCACCGTGGTACCAGCATGAAGAACTTGGTTACAACTACCGCATGAGTAATGTGATTGCTGGTGTAGTAAGAGGTCAGTTCCCATATCTGGAAGAACATATTGCACAGAAAAAAGCAATCTATGAACGGTATAAAGAGGGATTAAAAGGACTACCGGTATCTATGAACCCGATGGATCTGGAAAATTCTGAACCGAATTATTGGTTGTCTTGTTTGATTATTGACAAAGAAGCAATGTGTAAACAAGTGCGTGGTGAACAGGATGTTTGTTATGTGAAAGAATCTGGAAAGTCTTGCCCGACAGAAATTTTGGAAGCTATCTCATTTATTAATGCAGAAGGTAGACCAATCTGGAAACCAATGCATATGCAACCGATTTATCGTATGAATGGTTTCACGACTAGAGAAGGAAATGGAAGAGCAAAAACAAATGCTTATATTTCCGGTGGCGCAGTTGGAAAAGATGGTAAACCGCTGGATGTGGGAATGGATATTTTTAAGAGAGGACTTTGCCTGCCAAGTGATAATAAAATGACAGCAGAGCAACAGGATAGAATTATTGAGATAATCAGGAGTTGTTTTGAATAATGGGACATAAAAAAGGCTTTTATGAAAAATATATCAAACGACCGCAGGATTTTTTGTGTGCGTTATTAGCTTGCGTTGTATTAAGCCCGGTACTTTTAGTTGTAGCTATTTTAGTCAGAGTAAAACTTGGAACACCAGTCATGTTTTCACAGGAACGCCCAGGATTAAATGGTGAAATTTTTAAGTTATACAAATTCAGAACGATGACCAGTGAAACGGATGAAAATGGAGATTTGCTTTCAGATGAGAAAAGATTAACTTCTTTTGGAAAAAAATTACGTTCTACTTCATTAGATGAGCTACCAGAGCTTGGCTGTATTCTTACTGGGAAAATGAATGTGGTTGGTCCAAGACCTTTACTGAAAGAATATTTACCACTATATAATGAGCATCAGGCACGTAGACATGAAGTAAGACCAGGATTTACAGGATATGCACAGGTACATGGTCGGAATTCTATTACATGGGAAGATAAGTTTGCTAAAGATGTATATTATGTGGATCACATAAGTTTCTTAGGTGATTGGAAAATTATATTTCAAACAATAAAAACGGTAGTAAAAAAAGAAGGAATCAGTTCTCAGGAATCAGTTACGATGGAGCCATTTAAAGGAAATGAAGAAAAGCAGGTAGAACTACGATGAAATCGGTAATTATTATTGGGGCAAGCGGACATGGAAAAGTTGTAGCAGACATTATACAAAAGTCTGGCGATAAAATTTTAGGTTTTTTAGATGATAACACAGAATTAGAAGATATATTTATGGGATTTCCAATTTTGGGAACAATAAATGATTATGAGAAGTATAAAGATGTCGCGGAATTTGTTGTGGCGATTGGTGATGCGAGCATACGGAGATGTGTTTCAAGAAAATTACAAAATGTTCGTATTTATACGGCAATCCATCCGTCTGCCGTAATATCGAGTTTAGGTGTTTCGATAGGAAAAGGAACTGTAGTTATGGCAAACTCAGTTATTAATTCGGGAAGTCAGATAGGAGAATTCTGCATAATTAATACGGGAGCAATCGTTGAACACGATAATATAATTGAAGATTTTGTCCATGTTTCTGTAGGCGCTAAACTAGCTGGTACCGTGTGTATTGGAAAAAATACTTGGATTGGCATAGGGGCAGTTGTTAGTAATAATTTGAAAATTTGTGAGAACTGTGTTATACGCGCAGGAGCAGTAGTCGTTGAAAACATAGTGAAAAGCGGAAATTATCAAGGTGTGCCAGCAAAGATAAAGGAATGATAGTTTATGAAAAAAATTTGTTTTGTGACAACAGTATATATGACATATAAGTGCTTTTTGAAACAATTATCACAGTATTTATATGAAACAGGGGAATATGATATTTCATTGATTTGTAACAATGAAGAGGAGGCACGAAAAGATATGCCTTCCTATGTACATTATTATCCGGTTGATATGAAAAGAGGCGTGAGTCTGTCTGCATTTGGTGCAATAAAAATGATTGGTGAAATACTGGAAAGAGAAAAATTTGATATTGTTCAGTATTCTACACCTAATGCAGCATTTTATACTTCTATAGCAGCAAAGAAAAAGCAAGTTCCTGTTAGATTATATTGCCAGTGGGGAATACGATATATGGGATTTGAGGGATGGAAAAGAACTATTTTTAAATATTTGGAAAAAAAGACATGTGACAATTCAACTTTTATCGAAGTTGAGAGTCATAATATTAGAAATTTCTCCCTGGAAGAAAAATTATATACTAGCGATAAAAGCTGCGTTATTTGGAATGGAAGTGCTAGTGGAGTCGATTTAAATAAATTTGATATTTCGCAAAAGAATTATTGGAGAAAAAAAATAAGAACAATGCTTGATCTATCGGATGAAGATATCGTGTTTGCTTTTGCGGGAAGATTGACTGCGGATAAAGGTGTTAACGAATTGTTAGAGGCTTTTTTGAATATTGAGAAAAACTATCCGTATGTCAAATTATTAATGTTGGGTGGAATGGATAATCATGAGTCTTTAAACCAATCGGTTTTCGAACAGGCAAAAAAGTCAAAAAATATTGTTTTTACAGGAAATGTTCCGAATGTTGAAGAATATTATGCGGCATCAGATGTTTTTGTTGCACCGAGCTATAGAGAAGGATTTGGATTAGTTGTAATTGAAGCAGAGTCTATGGGATTGCCAGCAATTGTGTCAAATGTACCGGGACAAATTGATGCAATTAAAGAAAATGAGACAGGTTTGACTTGCGTTGTAAAAGATAGCAGTTCTTTGAAACAGGCAATGGAAAAATTGATTAAAGATATTGATTTAAGAATTTCCTTAGGAAGTGAAGCTGCCAGATATGTAGAAGAAAATTATGAACAAAAGAAATTGTTTAGATATCTGAAAAAACATAGAGATGAGTTAATTAGTGGAGAAAAGTAGTATGCCAAAAGTAAGTGTATTAATGGGTGCATATAATTGTGCAGACACAATAAGAGAAAGTATTCAATCAATAATAAACCAGACATTTACTGATTGGGAATTTATAATTTGTGATGATAATTCAACCGATAATACATATGAAATATTAAAAGAAATTTCACAAAATGAGTCCAGAATTGTGTTAATAAAGAACGATAAGAATAGAGGACTATCCTATTCTTTAAATCATTGTCTTAAATTTGCAAAGGGTATGTACTGTGCCAGGATGGATGGGGATGATTTATGTGATCCAACTAGATTTGAAAAACAGGTTGAATTTTTGGATGTAAATGCAGAGTATGGCTTTGTAAGTACAAGAATGACAAGATTTGATGAACAAGGAATTTATCAGATTCCAGAACCGATAGACTCATATTCACCATCTAAAAAAGATTTTGTGAAAGGATCTCCGTTTTGCCATGCACCGGTTATGATACGAAAAAGTGCGTATGATGCTGTGAACGGATATAGGGATATACCACAAACATTGGGTGTAGAGGATTATGATTTGTGGTTTAGATTGTATGCAGAGGGATACAAGGGATATATATTGCAAGAACCTCTTTATCATATGTTTGATGGAAGAGGAGCTGCAAAAAGAAGAACATTTAAAAGAAGGCTAAATGAGGCATGGGTGAGAAAGAATGGATATAAAATGTTAAATATTCCATTAATATTAAGGATATACACGGTCAAACCGATATTAATAGGCATTATACCGCAATGTATATATAAAAGAATTTTAAGGAGATAGAGTCGTGTATTGGTTATATGGAGCATATATTGCCTCAATTATAATGATATTATTGATAGAACTTACTAAAAAATATAGTGTAAATAAAGATGGATTTTGTATGAGACGATATTACAATCCGATATTGGTATTTATATATATATGTCCATTGGTATATGTTGCAGCATGTAGATATAAATTTTGGGATACTGATGATTATAGATTGATGTATGAGGCAGTTGGAAAAACAATTGCTAATGTATTTAATAATTCAACAGGACATGTAGAAAAAGGTTATTTGCTATTTACAGCATTGTTAAATAAAATTAGTCGTGATTCACAGTTTTTGATTATTGTTTCATCCATTTTTATAATATTTGGCATTTGTTTCTTTTTATATAAGGAATCCACAGATGTACCGCTTTCGTTTGTGATTTTTTCAAGTCAGATTTGGATGTCGACAATGAATGGTTTACGACAGTATATAGTTGCTGCATTATTATGGTTAGCGTGGCGGAAGTGGTCAAAAAGCATACATTGTAAAAAAAATGATTTGATTTTTATTATTTCAATAATTATCATGGCATCATTTCATAAGTCCGTATTGATTTGCATACCATTGTTTTTGTGTGCAAGAGGAAAATTACTGAACAAGAAAGTACTTTTTTGTATTATAGCAGCTATTAGTATGGCTGTGATTTCACCTATATATAATTGGCTTTTTGGATTTTTACTTGGGGGAACGGAGTATGCTAATTATGTAGATACTAATGCTACAATGGGAATTTCACGTTTTGTAATTTCTTGTTTCCCGATTTTTTTAATATGGATATATTATTTTATCTGTTTAAAAAATAGTAATGATAGGTCAGATAAAGCTATATGGATGATGAATTTATCCTGTATTAACTTTGCGTTTAATATTTTAGCGTTAAAAATGGTTTATTTTGCTAGAATAGGTATATATTTTTCTATTTTTGATCTTTTGGTTATACCATATTGTATAGAAAAGTATTTTACAGAAAAATCAAGAGTACTTATGAAAGTTTTGTTAATGATATTTTATATTTTCTTTTTTTATAGACAATTGCTTGCATATGGTGGATATGCAACTAATTTTCAGTTATTTTATGAGGTGAAATGATGATTCCAAAAAAAATTCATTATTGTTGGTTTGGAGGAAATGATTTACCCGAATCAGCAAAGAAATGCATAAATAGTTGGAAAAAATATTTTCCAGAATATGAAATCTTGCAATGGAATGAAAATAATTACGATGTTAAGAAGAATGAATATATAAGAGGGGCATATGAGAGTAAGAAGTTCGCGTTTGTATCTGATTATGCAAGATTTGATGTGTTATATAAATACGGTGGATTGTACTTTGATACGGATGTAGAGGTAGTTCGTTCTTTTGATGATATTTTAAAAAATGGATCTTATATGGGATGTGAAATAGATGGAAATGATAGTTCTGATATTTCTATATTAGTTAATCCTGGATTAGGAATGGCAGCACCAGCAGGTCTAGAAATATATAAGGATATATTGGCTTATTATAATAAACAAAAATTTTATGATGATAATGGAAATATAAATACAACTACAGTGGTTACACGTACAACTCAAATACTATTGGAAAAAGGATTAAAAAATAATTCTAAAATTCAGCAAATAGAACGAATAACCATTTATCCAAAAGAATATTTTAATCCACGTAATAATAATACGGGAGTATTACAAAAAACGAGTAACACACATTCAATCCATTGGTATGCTCAGTCATGGGTGTCATCTAAAGAAAGATTGCAAAGCAAGATTACAAGACCGATACATCGTATATTTGGAGAAGATTGCTTTAGTAAGATAAAAAAAGTGCTTAAGAAATGAGTGGGAAAAGATAATGTTAACGAAGTTGTTAAGAAAAGTGGTTTATAGGATAAGAGGAGAATATACAGTTGAACAATTAAAGGAGCTTGGTCTCCATGTTGGAAAAAATTTTAATCCACAGTTGGGATTTGAATTAGATCCATCACATTGTTGGTTGATAGATATTGGAGATGATGTGACATTTGGGCCACATGTTCAGGTACTTGCACATGATGCTAGTATGCATAAGATATTAGGATATACAAAAATAGGTCGTGTAAGTATCGGAAATGGGGTATTTATAGGTGCAGGAAGTATTATTTTACCTAATGTGAAAATTGGTGATAATTCTATTATAGGTGCAGGAAGTGTTGTGACAAAAAATATTCCACCAAATGTTGTGTGTGTAGGAAATCCAGCTAGAGTAATTTCTACAATAGATGAGTATATAGAAAAGAATAAAAAGTTAATGAGAAAATCTCCAATGTATCAAGAAAATTATACGCTTAGAGGTAATATAAGTGAATCACAAAAGAAAGAGCAGCGTGAAGAACTTGAAAAAAATATTGGATATGTTGTATAGCATTAAGATGTTGCGTATACATAAGGGGTGAATAGAGTGAAAAAAATACTAATAGTTTCGCAGGCTATGGAAATCGGTGGTGCGGAAAAAGCTTTATTAGGGCTATTAGAAGCAATTGATAAAAATAAATTTCAAGTAGAGTTGTTTTTATTACGTCATACAGGTGAATTGTTAAAGTATATACCGAAGAATATTATACTATTGCCTGAAAAAAAAGAGTACTCCATGCTAGGAATACCTTTAAAAGAAACGTTAGCGCAAAAAGAATATAATATTTTTTGGGGACGTTTAAAAGGAAATTTAAAGGCGAAGAAGTTTGCACATAAAAATCATTTTAAAGATAGTGCTGCTGTAAATGATGAGTATAGTCACAAATGCACTGTAGATTATATGCCGATGATTTCTGATGAAGAATACGATTTGGTGATTAGTTTTTTGTCACCGCATTATTTTGTTAGCAAAAAGACAATAGCAAAAGAAAAGATAGCTTGGATCCATACTGATTATGAGACTGTGGAAATTGACGTAAGTTCAGAACTTAGAATGTGGTCAGAATATGATTATATAGCATCTATATCTGAAAATGTTACAAAAAGTTTTTTGAAAACCTTTCCGTCGTTACAAAATAAAATCATGTTATTTGAAAATATTATGCCTGTAAAATATATTAGGAATCTTGCAGATTCTGCAAGTATTATTAATGAAATCCCATATGATGAAAATGTAGTATTACTTTCGATTGGTAGATTTTGCACTGCTAAAAATTTTGATAATATTCCAGATATTTGCAAGAAAATCTTGGAGGCAGGGATAAAAGTGAAATGGTATTTGGTTGGTTATGGAGCGGATAAGGAATTAATAGAAAATAAGATTAAAGAGTTACATATGGAAGCACATGTTCAGATATTGGGGAAAAAGGTAAATCCTTATCCATATATTAAGCGTTGTGATCTATATATTCAACCTAGTAGATATGAGGGAAAGTGTGTATCTGTAATTGAAGCACAGATGTTTCATAAGCCAGTGATTATTACAGATTACGCAACGTCAAAAAGTCAGCTGGAAAACGGTGTAGATGGAGTAATTGTTCCTATGGATAATGTGAAATGTGCAAAAGGAATTATTGAAATTATTCGGAATAATGAGATGCAGAAGAAACTAATTGAAGCTACACAGGGAAGAGATTATGCAAATATAGAGGAAATAAATAAGATCTATCAAATATTGGATAAATAAGGTATATAGGAGCATTTATAAAAGCTTTATGGTATAAGAGTTAAATGACTGAATGGTGATTAGTATGATTGCTAAATTAAAACTTCATTTAGAAGTATTATATAATCGAATAGTTTGGAAATTGAAAAAGAAACCTATAGTAAAAAGTATCGATGAAACGCTTGATTATATCAACGAACACCATTGTTCAGTTAGTCGATATGGAGATGGAGAATTTAATGTTATATTGGGAAGTAATTGTACAGGATATCAAAAGTATGATGTTGAACTTAGGCAGCGTTTGAAAGAAATTATTGAATACCCAATACAGAATCACATAGTTTGTTTACCAGGAATTTTTGGCGATTTGTCATTTCTGAAAAATTGTTTCCGCGTTAAGCGATATAGGGAAGGTTAAGTGATATGAATAAACCTTTAGTAAGTGTAGTTATGTCTACATATAATGAAGAAAAATATGTGCTTGCTTCAATTAATAGCATATTAAATCAAACGTATGAAAATATTGAAATAATAATAGTAGATGATGCGTCAACGGATAATACTGTTAGTTTAATAGAAAATATTGCGACAGATAAAATTCGATTGTATATCAATGACACAAATAAAAAATTGGCACATAATTTGAATTTTGCTATATCGAAAGCAAAAGGAAAGTATGTGGCAAGAATGGATGCAGATGATATTTCTAGGAGAGAAAGAATAGAGACTCAAGTTGAATATTTGGAAAAACATAAAGATGTAGATGTTGTAGCATCCTATGCTAAAACTTTTGGAGATTCTGATATTATTAAAAAATCTCCGTGTACACATGAAGGTATAAAAGCCGCTTTGCTTTTCACAAATCCACTTTGTCATCCAACTGTTATGTTTAGAAAAAGTTCTATAGATTTTGGCTATGATGAGAGTTGTGCGGCAGGACAGGATTATGAATTATGGGCTAGAATTATTGATCGGAAGAAATTTTCTGTTTTAAGTGATGTTTTGTTAGATTATAGAGTGATTAAAAGGCAACGAAACCCCAGTTATTTACAATTACAAAAAGCCAGTGCTTTAAGAGCAAAAAAGTACTTGTTTGATAAATTATTTTCTTATGAAAGAAACGTTTTTTGGGATACATTTAAAAGTCTTGTAGATGTTGATTTCACTGATTTTGAGCCCAAAACACAGGAACAAATGAAAAGCATAGTTGCGTTTGCGGATCAATTGATTGAAACAAACAAATTAAAAAAAGTATTTGATGAACATGAGCTTATAAAAGCATTATCGACCACAGTGTTTCAGCAGTGGTACTTGTCTTTTCTAAAAACAGATGTTTCTTCGAAGATATTTATGAAAAGTAACTATGTAAGAGCTTTGAGGCAAGAAACAGTTCTTATGAAAATGAAGGTAATATATAAGCTTGGTAAGAAAAAAATTTTAAAATAGAGAGGACTTCTTGGAGGTTTAAAGTTCTTTTGCGATACATGTTTGCTTAATATATGAAAAATTTAGGGGAGTCAAGCGGTATATTTGAGGGAGGAAGTAAGAATGAAACATGCATATTTAGTAATTGCGCATAAAAACGATTATACATTTCAGACTCTGCTAAATTTAATAGACGATGAACGAAATGACATATTTATTCACATGGATAAAAAAAATAAAAAATATCAGTTTAAAGATGTTGCCAAACAAATTAAGAAAGCTAAGATATATCATGTTGAAGACAGAAATGATGTTGTATGGGGGGATTACAGTCAAATTGCAACGGAATTAGCATTGCTTGAATTATCAACTAATGCAGGAAAATATGAGTATTATCATCTACTTTCTGGCGAAGATTTACCAATAAAAAGTCAGGATTATATACATCATTTCTTCGAGAAAAATAGCGGAAAGGAATTTGTTCGTTTTGAAAATTCAACATTTTTGCATTCGGAAAGAGTATGTCAATATCATTTTGCACAACGATTAATTGGAAAGCCAGAGTCTCACCCATATCTTTATTCAATGGAACATTATTTTATAGAGTTTCAGAAATTGATAGGGATTAGGAGAAACAAGAACATAAAATTTCAGAAGGGCGCTAATTGGTTTAGTATTACTGATGAGTTGGCAAGAGAAGTCGTAGATAAAAAGTCTTGGATTAAACGAGTTTTCAAATTTACCGAATGTTGTGATGAAGTGTTTTTACAAACGATTGTCAATCAATCAAAATTTAAGGAAAGATTATATCACAAATCATATGACAATGATTTGCATGCGATTATGCGACTAATCGACTGGGAGCGTGGAACTCCATACATATTTAAGAGTGAAGATAAAGAATTGCTTGAAAAAACAGATATGCTATTTGCTAGAAAGTTTGATTGTAGGGTGGATGAAGAAATAGTGAGTTATGTTGCTGAAAAATTGAATGCAAAATAATACGAGAGATTTAAGATATATTTATTGAGGAACGAAGGATGAAAAAAATAGCTTTATATACAATTCAAAGTATAAATTATGGTAATCGGTTGCAAAATTATGCTACACAAGAAATCCTAAAATCAATGGGATATGATGTTTATACACTTAGAAATAATCCTAAAAATAGTGAAATAGCAGTTATAATAAAACTGCATCCATTTATGAAACTTGTTAAGCCGATATTACCTTTAGTTTGGAAAATAAAAGTCATTATTTGGGGATTTATGAAAATAGATAAAGATAATAATTATCGTTTGTTTAATAAAAAGATAAAATTTTCAGCTGATTATATTGGCGAAAATGGGGTTAGTGATGACTTGGGAAAATATGATGTAATTATAGCGGGATCTGATCAAATTTGGAATACTGAATTTGAGTTTGTGACAGAAAATTCTTTTTTCCCATTTGAGCATCCATGCAAAGTATCATTTAGTTCCTCATTTGGGATAGATGAGATTAAAGATGATAAAAAAATAGTTGAATGCTTGAAAAAATTTAAAGCATTATCGGTTCGTGAAGAAGCTGGAGCAAAGATAATTAAAAAGTTAACAGGTAGAGATGCTGAAGTGCTTATTGATCCGACATTGTTACTTTCTGAAAAAAAATGGAGAATGATATCTAAAAAACCAAAAGGGCATGTAGATATGCCTTTTATTTTAACATATTTCTTATCTCCAAAGTGTAAGGAAGCAAATGAACAGTTAAGCAGATTAGCTGAAAGTGGTATGAATATATATGAGTTATTTGATGAAAAGAATGTAGTCACTCGCTGTGTTGGACCAGCAGAATTCATATATTTAATTGATCATGCATCAATTATACTTACAGATTCTTTTCATGCATGTGTATTTTCGTTTTTATTTGACAAACCATTTATTGTTTATAATAGGAATCGTGGGGGAAATACTATGAATTCACGGTTGAGTACATTACTGAAAAAATTTAAAATTGAAAGAAAATACGTAATGTCAGAATTGGATAATGATATATGGGAGCATGATTATACAGAAGGTTATGAGCAGTTAGAAATCGAAAAAGCGAAGGCATTGAATTTTCTGAAAAGTGCGTTAGAAGATGGAGTTAAAAATTAATGATAAAAATTGAAAGAACTAAAAATGCTACAAGAAATATTATTTTTGGCATTATTTTAAAAACATATCAAATAATAGTCCCTTTTTTAATGCGTACGGCTATGATTTATTTGATGGGGATAGAGTATTTAGGATTAAATAGTCTTTTCGCATCTGTGTTACAGGTATTAAATCTGGCAGAACTTGGGGTTGGATCAGCAATGGTATACAGTATGTATAAACCAATAGCAGAAGATGATACAGTTACAATTTGTGCATTGATGAAATTATATAGAACCTATTATAGGGGAATTGGGCTTGTGATTGCGGTTATTGGTATAATTTTGACGCCATTTGTACCAAAATTGATTTCTGGAACAGTACCATTAGGGATTAACATATATATATTATATATATTAAATTTGTTTGCTACAGTATTATCATATTGGCTTTTTGCATATAAGAACAGTATATTACAGGCTCATCAACGAACAGATATAGTGAGTAAAGTTACTTTAATAACAAATTCTTTACAATATGGTGTACAAATATTTGTTTTATTCTTTTTCAGAAATTATTATTATTATGTCATAGTTATGTTTGCAACTCAGGCACTTACTAATATAGTAACTGCAATTGTAGTAGATAAATTATATCCGATGTTTAAACCAAGAGGAAATGTAAAACGGAAACAAGTTAAGAAAATTAATCAGAGAATTAGAGATTTATTTACATCTAAAATTGGATTTGTAATATATGACTCTGCAGATACAATTGTTATTTCATCCTTTTTAGGATTGACCATGTTAGCTGTTTATCAAAATTATTTTTATATATTGAGTGCTATTACTGGATTTATTTCAGTGATTTTTTCAGCTTGTACGGCGGGAATTGGCAATAGTATTGTAACAGAAACAAAGGAAAAGAATTGCAACGATTTAAATAAGTTGACATTTATAATTTGCTGGCTTGCAGGTTTTTGTTCGGTGTGTTTATTGTGTTTATATCAGCCTTTTATGGAATTATGGGTTGGTAAAGAGTTGATGTTTCCTTTTTCAACTGTAATCTGTTTTGTAGTTTATTTCTTTGTACGTCAATTAAATTCCCTTTTTAATTTGTACAAAGATGCTTCGGGGATGTGGCATGAAGATCGGTTTAGACCATTGGCAGCAGCTTTAACAAATTTGGGATTAAATTTAATTTTAGTACAGTTTATAGGTATTTATGGAATTTTATTATCAACTGTTTTGGCAATATTATGTGTAGGTATGCCATGGTTATTACATAACTTGTTTTCTGTTATTTTCGAAAAAAAATATTTGCTACCATATTTAAAAAGGCTCACATTTTACTTATGTATAGTAATATCCAGTGCAGGAATTACATATATTATTTGCAATTTAATACATTTTAGTAATACAGCATTAAACTTGTTAATAAGAGGGGTTATTTGTGTGACAATTCCTAATAGTATATATTTTATTGCATATAGAAAATGCAAAGAATATGGGCAAGTTCTTGAAGTGATAGATTCTGTTTCAAAAGGAAAAATGCATTCAATATTACAGAAATTGGGAATGTAAGAAATAAAAATAGTAGGAGAAAGTAGATGGATATATTAGATGCATATGCTTGCTATAATCTAGATGAAGAAATTCGAAGAAATAGCTCTTCTGGAGGGATATTTTCTTGTTTGGCAGATTATGTTATAGAGAAACAAGGAATTGTGTATGGAGTAGCAATGTCTGAAGATTGTTATTCGGCAGAATATATAGGAGTTAAATGTAAAGAAGACTTAAAGAAATTACGAGGATCTAAATATTTGCAGGCAAAGCTAGGGGACACATTTCAGAGCATAAAAAAAGAATTGAGAAATGGAAAGATAATACTTTTTTCTGGAACTGGATGCCAAATAAATGGATTGAAATTTTTTCTGGGGGAAGATTATGATAATTTAATATGTGTGGATGTAATTTGTCATGGTGTTCCGTCACCTGTTTTGTGGAAAAAATATGCACAATATCAGGAGAAAAAATATAATGGAAAATTGATTGATATTAATTTTAGATGTAAAGAAAAAGGTTGGCAAGATTTTGGCATAAAAGAAATTTTAAAAGGGTTTTTAAAGAATAAATTAAAAAAGAAATATTTGTCAAAAGATATTGATTCCTATATGCAAATGTTTTTGCGTGATTATTCACTACGCCCGTCTTGTTATGAGTGTTTGGCTAAAAAGGTGAAAATGGCAGATATTACTATTGCAGATTTTTGGGGAATAGAAAATGTTATTCCTACATTAAATGATGAAAAAGGAATTTCACTTGTTCTAATCCGAACGGAAAAGGGAAGGAAAGTTTTTCAGGATATAAGCAATAGTATGAAAGTTGAAAGAGTTTCTTATGAAGATGGTGTCAGAAAGAATAGAGCAGAATATTCTTCCGCTAAAAAGCCTATGGAACGAGAGACATTTTTCGAAAATATGTGTAATATGAGTTTCAATCAACTTGAAGAAAAGTATGAACTCCCAGTCAAAATATCTTTTGGTATAAGAATAAAGATAAAAATACTTAAATTTATTAAAAGGATATTTAGTGTGGGGGTGATGTAGATTATGGATTACTTTTTGTATTTAGAGGTAATTGAGAGAGGAAGATTATGAAAGATACACCTGTATTATATAGTCGAAAAGAAGAATGTTGTGGATGTACAGCATGCTATTCGATATGTGTTCGAGATGCAATTAGCATGGTAGAAGATGAAGAAGGATTTGAATATCCACAGATTGATGAAGAAAAATGTATACATTGCTATCGTTGTATAAAAGTTTGTCCACTAAAATCAATTTAAATAAGAGTTTGCTTTGTGTATGAATAAATCCAGAATCCGGTAAGTGCCTCAAATGATGATGCAGGCAGTATAGCTGAATTGTTAACTTCCAGATCATAATGCGACTCAAGGAAAATGTTAACTTCCAGTAAATTTTACACCTAAATGATTAAAAAGCCCGAAGATATGCGGTTTGAGGAAAGCAATGCCATTAAGCCAGATGTTCGATAACGTGTTCGATTAAGTGAATATTACGGTGCGGCAGAGCCGCCAGTCCGGTGTGGCGAGAGCCACCTGTCCGGACTAACGGAGCCACCCCATTTTGTTTATTAAGTTACTTTGCCATTGCTGGATCCAGTCCATATACTTCTCTCATAGAGAGGTCTTTAGATGGGTCAACACTTTCAATATCGATCTTATAGGAATCATACGATATACGATCCATGATGGCATCGGCAAGAGTACTTTCACCATCACAGATTTGCTGGTACCATTCACTTTCACGGAACTGAGAACAAAAGATCGTTGAAGATTTTTTTCGTCTTTTATGTATCAGTTCAAAAAGATTCCTGGCTTCAGCTTCTGTCAGTTTAAGAAGCAGCCACTCATCAATGATCAGTACTATTGGCTTGGTGTATTTCTTCAGGACAGTCGAGAAAGTTCCATTGTCCCTGGCAGCCTGTAAGTCCAATAATAGATCAGGAAGCCGTACATACCGTACTGAGTAATAGTGCTTGCATGCTTCCATGCCAAAGGCACAGGCCATATAAGTTTTACCACTTCCGGTTGCTCCAGTAATAAAGATGTTCCGGTATTCTGTAATGTATTCACAGGTTGCCAGCCGGTTGATCAGTGCTTTGTTCAGCTTTCGTCCAGAATGGTAATCAATCGCTGCGATGCTGGCATCTGGCTGTTCAAACTCAGCCTGGCAGATCAGCCTTTTCAGACGATTGTTTTTGCGGTTGCTGTATTCGACATCAACAAGCAGGCCGAACCGATCTTCGAATGGAACTTCCTTCATTGCAGGATCATCCATCTGGATGCGGAATGCATCTGCCATAGCAGTCAGACGCATTTCAATAAGTTTATCGATTGTACTTTGATTTGTCATGATTTTTTACCTCCATAGTATCTGGCTCCTCTGGTTATGCCATGTGGTTTTACTGCCTGAGATGATTCTGATTCGGTATCAGGTGCATCCTTTGTTGCAACCAATAGATTTTTGATACTTTTATAGCTGGGTTTACCGGAATAAGAGAGCGCCTTAGCGCAGACCTGTTCCAGTTTTTCTGGCGAATATTTTTCTGCCAGTTTCAGTAATCCCATGCAGCTTCTGTAGGATTGCTGTTCAATCCTGCCGGAGGTAAGTATTGCATCGACAACCTTACTTGTGTTAATTCCAATCGAATCAGCCCACTTACGGAACCGGTCACCGTTCCATTCCAGATATTTCTGGTGTTCCTGCGGCATATGTTCTGTCACTGTAGAATACTGACCGCTTCGTCCATAGAGTCGTCTGTGAGAGGCAATACGATTGTGATTATAAAATATTTCAACCGTTGTATCTGTTATACGCACATCAACCTTATTTTTGATATACTGATAAGGCACGGAGTAGAACATTCTGTCTACTGCGATGTGATAGTTAAACTGGACGGTGGCGTGTTTCCACTCAGCCAGTTCAAAAGGTGTAGCAGGCAACGGAGCCAGTAATGGCATTTCTTCCCCAAGAAATAAACTGAGTCTGCTACATTCCTTTTTCTGAAATTTACGGGCGTTGTAGGCATCCAGTTTTTCACGGATTGAAGCATTTAATTCTGCAAGAGAGAAAAACTGCTCATTGCGAAGGGCTGCTGTTATCCATGTGGATATCTTTCCTACTGATCCCTCTACATTCGGTTTATCCTTGGGTTTCCGGACTCTGGCCGGAAGGATGGCGAGATTGTAATGTTCTGCCATCTCATGATAAGTTGTGTTTAAGGCAGTGTTGTACCAGTCACTCTTTTTATGATTCACTGCGGTTGTACAGTTATCAGAAACGAGCATAGGTGTGACACCTCCAAAGAAATCAAACATCTGGACATGAGCTTTGATCCAGTTGTCAGTTTTCTCATTCATATATGCTTTTACAAAAGCATACTGACTGTAAGTTAATACACCTACAAATATCCATGCATCTGTCATTTCTCCGGTGTCCGGATCAATGATGTGGGCAGGGTCACCGGCCCAGTCAACTTCAATCTGTTCACCTGGTTTTCTTGGGATATGCATGGTAGCCCTACGTTTTTCTTCATCCTTCTGGATGTAGTAGCAGAACTGAGAATACATTAGAGGCTCTTCGCTGCTCATGCGGCACTCCTCACAGTATTCTACCCAGAGAAGCTTTTTGTTTACACCATTTCGCAGAAGTTCTTTGCGAATGTAGTCAAAGTTTGGCATGCGTTTATTCGTTGCCGACTTATCCTTAGGAAACATCAGCTCCTCTAGTGCGCTGTCGGTCATGTCGAAATCCAGCGGCCATGAAAGCTTGATTTCCGCTGCCTTTTTTAAAACCTTAGCGACTGTGTTTCTGGATACACCGCAACTCTGTGCGATGTTCCTCTCACTGAATCCTAAGCTTTTCAAGCGTAGGATTTCACGATACTTGGTCATAACTTACGACCTCCTTTATCTGTATTCACACCAAAGGTGTGTATTTACAGTATAAAGGAAATATATGTAATAGAGCCCAATAAGGTGGCTCTGAATTACCGGAATATATGGCTCTCATTCTCCGGAATGGTGGCTCTCAAAGTCCGGACAGGTGGCTCAAAGAGCCCCGGAATAATCATTAAGTTCTGGATACGAGAAATGAGGTATTAAACGAAGAAAATCATAAAAAATGATATGCCAAAAAGACAGATACAGAGATCCGCCAAAAAAATAATATTCAATTTTAAAAATCATCGATAGTTACAATGAATTGCACCAATTCCCCGAAGTGGTCGGTGAAATTGACGAAACTCTGTTTTGACAGCATGGACGTATCTGGTCATAAGCTTGATGATATCAATATTCTGCCCGGTGTCTTTTCGGATAAAATATTTCCTTTCCAGTTTAAGAGCAGTTGAAATATCAATGCTGTACGTGTATTTGTTTCGATCTCGTGGTATATCCAGATCAATCGTTCCCATTGAAGAGGTGATAGTTTTAGGACTATAACCATTACGGCTATCGTCTGTCTCTTTGTTCTTGTAGTCATACTTGGAATATCCAAGGTGATCATCCATTTCAGCTTCTAACATACCTTGCAGCGTTTCGCCTAACAGGTCTTTCAGCATGTCCTGGATATCCTGAGCATCCTTTGGCTGATAGTGTTCCAACAAGCTGTTGATGAACGCTTTGCGTTCTGGATCCATTTTTCTTCTTCGTGCCATAAAAAAATCCTCCTGAATTGATATTTATTTTAACATCAATCCAAGAGGGTATATAGCTCTTTTAGAGTTTACACAGAATTAATTACAGTCTCAGGTACATCTCTCTCTGCCCTGTCCGTTTTTTAGAATACTTATACCTGATAAAATTCTTTATACCACTCCGCAAATTTTCTAAGTCCCTCACGAAGACTGGTAGCCGGTTTGAATCCATAATCGCGCTCTAATGCAGATGTATCTGCATAAGTAACAGGTACATCACCTGGCTGCATAGGAACAAGCTTTTTATGTGCATCGAAATCATAATCTTCCGGAAGCACTTTGGCACGGATCAGTTCCTGCTGAAGGATATCTACGAAATCCAATAGATTCTCAGGATTACTGTTTCCGATATTATAAACGGCGTATGGTGGAATTGGAAGTCCATCTTCGCCGTTTTCCTTTTCCGGAGCTCCTTGCATGACACGTTTTACGCCTTCTACGATATCATCCACAAAAGTGAAATCACGTTTGCAGTTTCCATAATTGAAGATTTGGATCGTATCACCTTTTAATAATTTATTAGTGAAACCGAAGTATGCCATGTCTGGTCTACCTGCCGGTCCATATACTGTGAAGAAACGCAGTCCAGTAGATGGAATGTTGTACAGTTTTGAGTAAGCATGAGCCATAAGTTCATTACTTTTTTTCGTCGCTGCATAGAGAGATACAGGGTTGTCTACTTTATCATCTGTGCTATATGGAACTTTTTTGTTTGTTCCATAGACAGAAGAGGAAGAAGCATATACCAGGTGTTCTACACCTTTAGCACCAGCGTCATAGGAATGGCGGCAGGCTTCCAGAATGTTGTAAAATCCAATCAGGTTAGACTGGATATATGCATCTGGATTGGTGATGGAGTAACGAACACCTGCCTGAGCAGCAAGATTTACAACGATATCTGGTTTGTGTTCTGTAAAGATCTGGTCTACCAGTGATTTGTCTGCCAGATCACCACGGTAGAATTTGTAAGAGGAATCAGCATGTGCTGATACGCATTTTTCAATCTCATTTAAACGCCATTCTTTGATAGATACATCGTAATAGTCGTTGACATTGTCCAGACCGATAATTGTGATCGGAGACTGGGTATTTAAAAGTTCAAGTACAAGGTTGCTGCCGATGAATCCGGCGGAACCTGTGACAAGTATTGTTTTGTTCTGCAAATTTATATTCTGCATATTTGAAACCTCCTGTAAGTTTCTGTGAAAATATTAATCTCTCTGGAACAGATCGCGTGTATATACTTTATCTTTGACATCGTCCAGGCAGCTATTATATCTGTTCGCAATGATGCTATTTGTCATTTTTTTGAATTTTTTCAAATCGTTAACTACTTTGCTTCCGAAGAATGTGGTTCCATTTTCAAGTGTTGGCTCATAGATAACAACAGTGGCACCTTTGGCTTTGATTCGCTTCATAACACCCTGAATGGAAGATTGACGGAAGTTATCAGAGTTTGACTTCATGGTCAGGCGGTATACACCGACAATAACCTCTTTTTCTTTTGATTCATCCCACTGACTATTTGCTTCGTATGCGCCAGCAAGTTCCAGAACACGATCTGCAATAAAATCTTTTCTGGTACGGTTACTTTCAACGATAGCAGACATCATATTTTGAGGAACATCATTGTAATTTGCTAACAGCTGTTTGGTATCTTTTGGCAGACAGTAACCCCCATAACCGAAGCTTGGGTTGTTATAATGAGTACCGATACGTGGATCAAGGCAAACACCATTAATGATAGCTTTTGTGTCAAGTCCTTTCATTTCTGCGTAAGTATCCAACTCATTAAAATAGGAAACGCGCAGAGCAAGATAAGTGTTGGCAAATAATTTTACTGCTTCTGCTTCAGTAAAGCCCATGAACAGAGTGTCGATGTCTTCTTTGATGGCGCCTTCCTGCAACAAGGCAGCAAATGTATGAGAAGCTTCCACTAATTTTTCGTTATTCGCATCAGTAGATACGATGATTCTGGATGGATAGAGGTTATCGTACAGAGCTTTGGACTCACGTAAAAATTCCGGACTGAAGATAATGTTTTCTGTTTGATATTTTTCACGAACGGAAGCAGTGTATCCAACCGGGATGGTGGATTTGATGACCATGATGGCGTTTGGATTTACTTTCAGTACTAATTCGATGACTGCTTCCACAGCTGAAGTGTCAAAGTAGTTCTTTTTACTGTCATAGTTGGTCGGTGCTGCGATGACAACGAAGTCTGCACCTTTGTATGCTGCTTCTCCATCTAAAGTTGCAGTCAGATCTAATTCTTTTTCTACAAGATATTTTTCAATATAATCATCCTGGATCGGAGATTTACGATTGTTGATCAGGTCAATTTTTTCCGGAATGATGTCGACAGCAGTAACATGGTTGTGCTGTGCCAACAGGGTTGCAATGGACAGACCTACATAACCGGTTCCTGCTACTGCGATATTGTAATGGTGATCCAGAGTAGCAGAGGAAACATTTTTCGGTGTTTCTTCTATAAATAAGTCTGTGATATCAAAGTCTAATACTTCTGCGATGGACTGTAACTGATCGATTGATGGAGTGTAGTCCATGTTTTCAAGTCTACCAATCATTCCACGGTGAATACCAGTGGTTTCAGATAACTGAGCCTGTGTCAGATGTTTTTCTTTTCTTTTTTTTGTGATGGTTTTGACCATCTTTTCAATTGATAGTTTTTTCATAATGATTCCTTCGTAAAAATGCTATTTTTAATGACATTAAAAAACAATGCTTATTTGATATGAAGTAAGCGTTTAACATGATAACAGGTTTGATAGTGGAAAGCAATAGTATGTGACATAAAAATTTGAAAAGGTAAAAAATGACATTCTAAACAGCATTTTGGAACGAAAAGTAAAAATAGTTGTGAATATTCTTGTACAGTAACACCATCTTTAGAGACACTTATTTTCCTATCAAGGAAAGTGGAGTAAAAATCTATTTACTATCATTATGAGTCATAAACGGATAGATAACTATCTACCAAAAAATTAAGCACTTACGATAAAACTAAATAAGATATTTATATTTTCAATAAGAAATGATACAATAAGTATAAAAGTATAAAGTTTTATACGGAAGTAGACGTTTTTACTTGAAATAATAACGGATGTTATATATGTGTATAAAATATCTTGTAGAGCGCGGAGGATTATTTAATGGGTCAAATAAATTTATACAAGATTGACAGAGATAAAAGTGCAGAATTTATTGAAAAATTGTATGTTAAGTTTGATTTCTTAGGTGAACAGGATTACACAACAATAGATGATGAAAATACATATACATACACTGTAAGTACATATGTGGGGAAGTGTGAAGAACGGAAAAATCCGGAATGGAAATGGCTATTGGATGAGTATGAATATCTGATTCCAGAATCTTTGATGGCGCTTAAAGCTATAGTAGTGATTAAAAGAGGAGAGGTCTTGTATGTAGCTGTATATGGTATGGCATATTTTTATGTAGATAAATATTGTGATACGTCATTTGCATTTGATTTTGCTAGACGTGTAAAATTTAAACAAATAAAGACAACCACATTGACAGCACCGAATTCTCAGAGAAATAAAGTAGTTAATGTGTATCTTGATTATAGCAATTTCTCATACGATAGTGGGGAAGCATATGCGAAGATTAAGGCAAAAATGGATGTGGAAGACGGATTTACGGTGCATAATGAATTGGTTGAAATTGGACATTCAATAAAAACTAGATTGCCAATAAATAGTATAGAGTGCATTTTGAATTTTATTGAGTATGTAGAAAAAGTTCAAACCAAGGAAGAGATTCAGAAAATACCAGTGTTTTACAAAATTAAAGATGAAGAACTGATTCAAGAACTGGATGATCGTCTTAGTGATAAAATCAAGGATAATATGGATTGTATTAATATATCAGAATTAGATATAATTGGTGTGACAGAAGTGTTTAATCATAATGATGCGACCTTTACTTTAAAATACAAAAGAAATCGTAAAGATGTTCAGGAGTTGTCGAAAGATAATATAGAACAGTTTATAAAAGAAATAAGGGATTTCAATTTCAGAAAAGATTTCTTGAAGATAAAAGTTGTAAGCAACAGGAGCGGTGAGCCAATTCGAACCGATTTGATGAAAAGGTTAATTGATTACACGGATGATGATAAGAAATGCTTGCTGATGAAAGGTGAGTGGTATGCGTATAATGATGACTATTTATCATATTTAAAAGATTCTATTGATGAAATTGATGTGAGGTATGATTCGCAATATGATTTTGGCAATGAAAAATTAAAAGAGTATTGGGAGAAAAAATATAATGCCGAAAAATTATTGCCGGAGTATGCTGGAAAGTCAGATGATGATATTAAGAAGGCAATCAGAAATAAATATTATCCTGAACGAGTATTTAATAATGTCATGGAAGAAAAGTATCGTTTTTCTAATTATGATAGAGAGATGGATCGTGTGGGTGGCGAAAAAATTGAATTAATGGATTTGCATAGGGATTGTTCTATGTTTGCAGTTAAAATTGGTGAATCTTCGGCAAAGTTGAGTTATGTTGTTGAGCAGTCTATTACTTCTGCCATGATGTATAAGCATAAGCAGTTGCCAGATATGCCAGTAGTAGATACAGTAGTAGTATGGATTCTTTTAAAGCGAAAGAATCATTTGCCAGAGAAAAATGGACAACCTGATTTGAATGAATTAAAAATGTTGACGTTGAAAAATCGGTTAGATGAATGGAAGAAAGAAATACGTGTGATGGGATATAAGCCAGTGATATGGATAAATTATTGGGAAAAGTAGAGAATGGTACAATTGTAAAGTACGGAAAAATATAAAATTGTTTTGGTAAATAAAGTAGGCTTATACGTTATAAGTTGGAAGAGAGAAAGATGCTTTCAGAAAAACAAAAAAGAGAAATTGAAGAATTGGTAGAAAGTAAACAAGAGGGAGCATATTGGGATTTTAAAAAGGAATGGTATGATGACGGAAAAAAAGCAGATCTATTGCATGATATAATATGTATGGCGAATAATCTGGAAAATCGTGATGCATATATTATTATTGGAATAGACGAAGAACATGATTTCTGTGTTAATGATATATCAAATAGCGCCAATAGAAAAGTGACACAGATGCTTGTGGATTTTTTGAGAGATAAAAAATTTTTAGGTGGAATAAGTCCATGTGTAATGGTTGAAACATTACAGATAGAGAATGGAAATGTAGATATAATTGTAATAAAAAATGGATATTCTACACCGTATGTTCTGGAAGAAAAATACCGCGATGTTTGTGCAAATAATATTTATACAAGAGTGATGGATTGTAATACACCTAAGAATAAAACGGCAGAAATTTCTCATATTGAATATTTGTGGAAAAAAAGATTTCATTTGCTGGATGCTCCACTTGAAAAAATATTTGAATATATGTTGCGAAAAGAAGATTGGTTAGATGTACCAGAAGAAAATTTGAAGAAATGTCAATATTATAAGTATGCGCCAG
The DNA here is from genome assembly GCF_003481835.1 of Roseburia sp. OM02-15. Classification (NCBI taxonomy): domain Bacteria; kingdom Bacillati; phylum Bacillota; class Clostridia; order Lachnospirales; family Lachnospiraceae; genus Roseburia; species Roseburia sp. OM02-15. The sequence continues at coordinate 146,317 of NZ_QULX01000005.1, read as the reverse complement.
AGTATATGGTTGAATGTTGTCAAGACGATAGAGACGGATATGAATATTATTTGTTTAGCCAGATGGACAGTAGACCTCATTGGTACGATATTTATGTCAAATATAATCAAACTACTTTGTTTTCAACAGTAGGAATTGCTTTGGACGGGGGTAGATATTTCACAAATGTTCCATGCACAGATGTATTATTTGAGCATGCGCTATATGAAGAGAATATTTGTTTCAGGTATTATGTTAAAAATTCAAAAGAAATGATATTGCATGAGTTTCTTTTTAATAATGATAGTGGAGAAGCGGTATATGCAAGGTATAGATTTGAGGAGTGCATTTTAATATTTTATTCAGAAGAAGAAAAGGAAAAATTTAAGATATATGCAGCTGAAAAGTGGCGGAAAAGAGAAGAATATTTGAAAAATGTAAATTTACCGTATATGAAAGTTCCTCAATATTATCGTGAAAATGCTTTTAAAGAAGATTATGAAAATGCAATTGTTTTAAAGAAAATGCTGGATGAATATAGAATGAATTAAAATTTGTAATAGACGTGATACAGCCAGCTAATATTTGAACTGGCTTTATAGTTTGATGGGGATTATGAAAATGGACAAAATAGACGAAATGAAAGCAGCATATGCTAATAATGATATAAGAAAATGTGTTCTTGCGTTGTTTTGGTTAATGATTTCGTACAATGCTGATATTAAAGCGGGGCAAGAATATGACCATGATTTGAAACACATTCTGTTTAAAACCAATTTTATCCATAATCCGATAGGAATGAAGTATACAAAAGAAGATTATGAAAAGACAATAACGATTATATGGAAGGCTATCAATATTGCAAAAACAATAAATGCTCCAGACGTTAATACGAGCAAAGTTTTTGGAGAAGGCTTTACAATTGATAAGCGGATCATAAAAGATCTTATTACGATTGTAGCTTATACAGAGTGTTTTTATAGAATAAATGATGCAAATACAAAAAGAATGGATGAATGTGAGACGGGAAAACTTCCGTTTGCTGAGCAGTTGATAAGTATCATTCTTTTTCATCAAGATCAGGATCGACTTGTCAGAAAAAATTACCAGGAGCTTTCTTCACAGGATTATTTGACCGGTATGGAATTTTCAGTTGCGGACAGACCAGTGAATTATTATGAGGATGTAAAAAGTTCAGTGTCAGATAATTTTGAGACGATGTTGGAAGGAATAGATCAGCTTGTAAATTATCTGTATTATAGATTTGGCAAAAATCTTAAGGAGAGGATTGAGGTGACAGATATAGAGCTGCAACTTATCCATCCTTATGAAAATGCGGAATTTGAACGATACTTTTATACAGCAGTACAAAGATATCTTATCTGTCGTGTGGAGGAAAGTATTCGCTATGGTTATTACACCTTGGGAAGCATAGAAAAATCAAAAGAAGGAATTCCTGCATATGGATTTTCTATAGAAAATGATGGAAAGTATAAAGCACGGAGAATGGGAGTATTCAGAAGAGAGTATCAGGTAAGAAAAAATGTATTAATGGACTTTCAAAATAAAGAAGATATGGATACTGCAAATAAAATAATTCCTGTTTTAGCAGATGAATTAGTGAAACTTCAGAAAGAGGATTTTGTTCTATTTGATTTTGATAAATTTTATCCGGAAAAAGAGATGATTTTAGAAGCTGAAAAAGTAGCAATTGCAAAGGAACGAATTGTAGAATATCTCACAAAGGATTATTATCTTAATTGTGAAGTAAAAGGCATAAAGGTGCATGATATGCTGAATGCCAACAAGTTTTTGAATGCTTTATCTGAAATATTAATTGCAGCATCCCAAAAGTATATAGATGATAAAAGACAGGAGACGTTATTGAAAGAAATAAGTATTGTTGATATTTCTTATCTTTCAAAAGAGTTGGCAAGAATTCATGATTGGGATATTAAATATGCCGAAAAATTACTTGACAGATTTATATTTCATGAAAAGAATAACAGGGATGATGATGTATTTGCGCAACCGCTTCTGAAAATCAGCCAGACGCAGGTAATAGTAAGTCAGGCATTGATTGATCAGGTAAATTTAGACAGGGCAATTGAACGTCAATTTATCAGATATAAGAAAAATGTGGCAGAGGTAGGACATGCATTTGAAGCCGAATTCCTTTATAAACTTGGAAAAGGATATTCAAAGGGAATTACGGACTTAAAGTATAGAGAAATACCTAACTTTCAACTTAATACAGAAAAAGTAAAATATCAGGCATTTGATGGGAAAGAAATAGAATTTGATGTGATTTCAATTTTGGGAGAGTATTTGATTCTTACAGAGTTGAAATCAATTATGACATCATATGATTTGAATGACTTGGAAGAACGAAAGAAAAATATTAAGGAAGCGGTTGAACAGCTTCAGCGCAGAAAAGAATCTGTAAAATATGACTGGGATATATTTAAAAAATTAACTTCTGTAGAATTACCAGATGAACCATATGATGAAGATCATATTATATTAGTTGCATGTACGGATGCTTACGACTATACACCACTTAAAAGTGACGATGTGTTTATTACAGATGATTCTTCTTACCTTAAATATTTTACGAATCCTTATATTGACAAAGTGGAAACGCAGAAAGATCTACTGACAATAGAAAATGTGAAGAATCTGTGGAAATGCGGATATCCGGAAGCAAAGGAATTTATGGAATATTTGATGAATCCGGTTTCGATTTTGCCTTTTGATAAAGCTATGAAAAGGACATGGATTCCAGCACCTGTTATTGATGAGAATGATTGTGCTATTTTCTGTGAAGAATATGTACTTGATGAAGATCCGGTTAAGGAAGCAATGAAGCTTGTAAATGGGTAAGAGTCATAAAGTGGGATGTTAAATTGGCTGTTTATTTTTTTATGATCTTGGAATGGTTGTGGATAAGGTGTCGACACCATAAAAATATTATAAAATTAATTCAATCGTCATTGACGGAATAGAACACAAATGCTACACTTTGTGTAAGCATTTAGTGTTCTATTTTTCTTTTAACAGGCGGAAGCCAGTCTTTATTCTAAAATGATCGACAAAATTTCTTAATGCTTGAATTTCAAACGACAACAAAACAAGCAGAAAAGATTTTGTAGATGATTTTTAGAAAACAGATAGAAAGACATTGTTTTAGCAGGAGCGGATATAAAATGAAAGAAAACTTGAAATTACCGGTAGGAATTGATGATTTTAAAAAATCCGTCAGGAAAATTTTTATTATGTTGATAAAACGAAATTAATAGAGCAGCTTCTTTAGCGTTGGGCGGAAGTTAATTTGTTTACAAGACCACGTCGTTTTGGAAAGACATTAAATATGAGTATGCGTTCTATTTTGAAATATAGAATTGCGTGTTATAAAAAAGACTGTCGTGTGGCAGTGAAAAAATAAATATGAATTTCGGTCTTTGCGACTGAGATAAAATATGCTTGGTGCTAGGTTAGAGTGAAAGAAAATATATTTATTGGAGGAACTGTGATTGGACATTTATCAGATTTTTATAACACATAACAGAATGTGGTCCGGTCAGGAGATCCTGGTGTTTGGCATTATTTTTATGGTAGTGTTGTTTTGCTGTATGTGTGCGGTCCGCTGTGGAAAAATAAATAAAGTTCAGGCAGCAGCAGGATTGTTATTGCTTGTATTTCTTGGGATTGTATATGGATCTACCGTTTTTACAAGGTCTGTAGGAACCAGACAATACGAATTGATTCCGTTCTGGTCCTGGTGGGAAGTGATTGTCCACCATGATCAGTCCCTGTTGCAGGAAGATTTGCTGAATTGTATATTGCTGATGCCGATGGGGGTGTTATTGCCATTGATGAGGAAGAAAAAAGTGCATCCTTGGCAGGCGTTTCTGGCGGGAAGCTGTGTGTCCGCCTGTATTGAGATCAGTCAGCTTATTTTCCTGCGAGGATTGTTTGAATGGGATGATATGATTCACAATGCGTTTGGCTGTATGGTTGGATGTATCCTATGTAATATGGTGGTTCGCCGAGATAACAGAATACGAAAAAAGAATAAGGCAGAGGGACAGAGTTCATAAATCATGGATTTCTGTCCTTTTTTGACTGTTAGATTGGCGGAAACCTTGACAAATGCAGTGGTTGTGTTAAAATTTCTACAGACTATGTCCACGAAAGAGAAAGAGGGACAATCTGTTAGGAGGAATGAAAATGGCTGTACCGTACAATCACAGAGAGATTGAACAGAAATGGCGCAAAATCTGGGAAGAACACCCGGTTAATGTAAATGATGGTAAGAAACCGAAATACTACTGTCTGGATATGTTTCCATATCCGTCAGGTAATGGTCTGCATGTAGGTCATTGGAGAGGATACGTTATCTCCGACGTATGGAGCAGATATAAAATGCTGAATGGATATTATCTGATTCATCCGATGGGATGGGATGCATTCGGACTTCCGGCTGAGAACTACGCAATCAAGATGGGCGTACATCCGGAGAAATCCACAGCAGAGAATATTGCAAATATCAAACGTCAGATCAAAGAGATCGCTGCTGTTTATGACTGGGATATGGAAGTAAACACAACCGACCCGAACTTCTATAAATGGACACAGTGGATTTTTGTTAAAATGTTCAAAGCAGGTCTTGCTTATCAGAAAGAGATGCCGATCAACTGGTGTCCGTCCTGTAAGACAGGTCTTGCAAACGAGGAAGTTGTAAATGGTAAATGTGAGCGTTGCGGCGCTGATGTTACCAAGAAAAACCTGAATCAGTGGATGTTAAAGATCACAGCATACGCTGATCGTCTGTTAGATGATCTTGACAAACTTGACTGGCCGGAGAAAGTTAAAAAGATGCAGACGGATTGGATCGGAAAGAGCCACGGTGCAGAAGTTAACTTTAAGGTTGAGGATACAGACAAAGAGATCACTGTATACACCACAAGACCAGATACGTTACATGGTGCTACTTTCCTTGTTCTGGCTCCGGAGCATGCAATGGCGAAAGAGCTTGCAAACGATGAGACAAGAGCAGCAGTAGAAGATTATATTTACCAGTCTTCTCTGAAATCTTCTGTAGACCGTCTGCAGGATAAAGAGAAAACAGGTGTATTTACCGGAAGTTATGCGATCAATCCGATCAACGGTGCAAAAGTACCGATCTGGCTGTCTGATTATGTATTAGCTGACTACGGTACAGGTGCGATCATGTGTGTACCGGCTCATGATGACCGTGACTTCGAGTTCGCAACCAAATTCAATATTCCGATCATTCAGGTTATCGCAAAAGATGGCAAAGAGATCGAGAATATGACAGAGGCTTATACCGAAGCAAAAGGTACTATGATCAACTCCGGCGAGTGGAACGGAATGGAATCTTCTGTTTTGAAGAAAGAAGCTCCACACATCATCGAGGAGAGAGGCATTGGTAAAGCTACCACAAACTACAAACTGAGAGACTGGGTATTCTCCCGTCAGCGTTACTGGGGCGAGCCGATCCCGATCGTTCATTGTCCGGATTGTGGACCTGTTCCGGTTCCGGAAGAAGAACTTCCGCTGTTACTGCCGGAAGTTGAGTCCTATCAGCCGACAGGTACCGGTGAATCTCCGCTGGCAGACATTACAGACTGGGTAAACACAACCTGCCCGTGCTGTGGAAAACCTGCAAAACGTGAGACAAATACCATGCCGCAGTGGGCAGGATCTTCCTGGTATTTCCTTCGTTATGTAGATAACAAAAATGAGAAAGAACTGGTTTCCAGAGAAAAAGCGGACAAATATCTGCCGGTTGATATGTATATCGGTGGTGTTGAGCATGCAGTACTGCATCTGCTTTACTCCAGATTCTATACAAAATTCCTGTGCGATATCGGTGTGATCGACTTTGACGAACCGTTCCATAAACTGTTCAACCAGGGTATGATCACCGGTAAAAACGGTATCAAGATGAGTAAATCGAAAGGAAATGTAATCTCACCGGATGATCTGGTTCGTGATTACGGCTGTGATTCTCTGCGACTTTACGAGCTGTTCGTAGGACCGCCAGAACTGGATTCTGAATGGGATGACAGAGGAATTGATGGTGTATACCGTTTCATCACACGTTTCTGGAAACTGATTCTGGATAACAAGGATGCTGATGTCAAAGAGACAAAAGAGCTGGTAAAAGTTCGTAACAAACTGGTTTACGATATCACCACACGTCTGGAGAGCTTCAGCCTGAATACCGTTATTTCCGGATTCATGGAGTACAATAACAAACTCATCGATATGGCGAAAAAAGGCGGTGTAGATAAAAAGACATTAGAGACATTTGTTGTTCTGATGGCACCGTTTGCACCACATATCAGCGAAGAGCTGTGGAGTCAGCTTGGTCATGAGGATTCTGTCTTCCATGAGACTTGGCCGACATACGATGAGAATGCTATGAAAGATGACGAGAAAGAGCTTGCTGTACAGATTAATGGAAAGACAAAATGTGTTGTTACACTTCCGGCTGACGTAAGCAAAGAGGATGCCATCGCAGCAGGTAAGGCAGCACTTGGCGATAAACTGACAGGAAACGTGATCAAAGAGATCTATGTTCCGGGCAGAATCATCAACATCGTAGCAAAATAATCCATTTTACCTATGAATATTTGAGTATACAGAAAAGATATTGAGATCAGATGCAGATAAATAAATTTGTATCAGATGTCAGTATCTTTTCTTTTTTTGTCAATAGGCACTTTTTTCTCCTGAAATGGGCATGTGAAAGGATCAGTTCCTTTGGTAAAATATGGCTATATAAATCTGACCGGAAAAAGAATTTATATGGCGACACGAAAGAAAGGGGATGAGTCTATGATAAAGAAATTTTTGAGTATACTGCTTGCGGTATGTATGCTTGCATGTTTTGTACCGATGGATGCATATGCCATTGTCGGATCCGTTCGTTCAGAAACAGAGGAGGTAACAAACAATAAAGGAACATACCGGAATTATAATGTTACCTGGATCGAGAATGATCATATTCGCCTGTATTTTGTGCAGAGTTCGAAAATAAATTTTGGCGGTGGTTATCTGGTAACTGTGCCTGCAAGAACAAAAGTATCTGCAAAAGAGGCATATGACATGGTATTTAACAAAAAAATATACCAGTATCCATATTTTGTCGCAAATTCAGAAAAAATATCTGTTTCCAGCAGGAGTGTAACTGCAGACAAAAATAGTATTACAGTAAAATATGAGTTTAAACCGTATAAGCAGGTAACATCGAGATATCAGCGTACCTATGAAGTAACGACGACGTACCGGATCGTCAAACTGGACGAAGGAAAGACAACCGGCTACACGACTGCCGGTATGCTGACAGAGGATGATGCTGATAACGGAAGAACTTACGGTGTAAAAGCAGATGTTGATGTCGAGTATAAGAATAAAGATGGTCTGGCGTATGGCGATGACCTGAATCTGCAATTTTGTACGAAACTGAATGGTTTTAATAAAATGGGACATGAGAATGTTTCCACTGGTGCGTCTGTATACATGAGCAATGCCACCGGAAATTCGGAATCCGGTTATCAGCATTCAGAGAGTGCCGTGGTGGCAGATCTGCTGCATGTAAAAACATCTTTTGGATGGTATCACAGTCCTAATAGCGGCTATGGCAGTTCCGGAGAAGGCATCACAGAACTTTTTACAAAAGGATATTCCTGGGCAAATCCTTTTGTGGCAACTTCCTCACTGTATACAGGTTATGTGACAGGGCATGATGGAACAGGTGATTACACAGATTCACTGCCGGAGTATTTTTCTGCAACAAAAAGTGGCGATGTGACATTGGAACTCAACCTGAATCTCATGGGAAAAGAGATTTCATATCAGCACAGTAACATGCTTTGGGGATACCGGGATCTCTATACCGAAAAAGATGATACATTTACACCGAATGATACGATCACGGTAAGTCAGTCTGCCAGACATCTTGGTATTTATAAAAATAAGGATGGTTATCAGGCAGTTCCGGCATCCAGTGAAAGTGAGCTGGATGCAAATGCAAAGACTTACGGAACAAAGATCGCGGCAATTCGTGGAAATTTTCATGAAGAAAATGACCGCTATGTATTTACAAACGGTGTGGCAGCGTTGTCAAAATCCATTACTGCAGTCTGGACCGGCGCCGGTGGAAGTTTTTCTGTTGGCAAGGATGGAAGTTTTGAGACAAGCAATGTAAATCTGAATACCCCGACATTTAAGTTTTATCAGCCAAAAGATGCTGCACAGAAGAATCTTACGATTGCATCGGGAGAAAATGGTCTGATCGTAACGATGGATCCGAATTCGAATGATGCGGTGATGACGACCAATATTCCGGGTACAGAGATCAGTGTGGAAAAAGCGAACGTGAAAGTGGATGGCAATATTAGTTTTGAAGGAAATGCAGAATTTCAGATTTTTAGAGGTGCTGAGTTTACCATGCAGGAGCTTGGATATGGTTACCAGGGGAAAGATTTTAAGGTAAACGGTATTCGTGCAACCGGAAAAATTGATACGACAGAAATGCTTGGACTGGATATGGCAAGTCTGGAAGGCGAAATTGATACCTTCCAGCCAAGGTATCATTTCACTATGGAACTGAATGTGTTTGATCTCTTTGAGAGTGAGGCGGAACTGGAATTGAAGAGATCTAACCTGACAGGTTCACTTATGCCAAATAAGCTTTACTTCTATGCAGGATCAAGTGTTGCCAAGGTGCCACTGGTGCCACCTGTGGTAGTGGCAAATATAACCGGTGCCGGTGGTGGATTTAATAATCTGGCAGATTCCTTTAACGGAGATTTCTTTGCAATTCCGCCGTTGAACCTTTCCATTACAGGGAAAGGCGAAATTTTGAATACACTGGAAGGAAAAGCAACCTATACCTTTGGACCGGCTTACTTTAAGCTGAAAGGCGATGAGGTCAAAATTTTTAAAAAGCTGAATCTGATTGATGATTTTACCATCGAAGAAGGTGTTCAGGGAGAAACGCGCAATTATAAGGGCACAGACTACACCGGTCTGAAAGCTTTTGGTGCTGCAAGTGTCCATGCAAGTGTTCCACAGAATTCCAAGGTAATCCGGGCTTCGGGAGACTTAAGTGCAAGTGTGTTCTCCGGAATGAACAGCTATAAGAATCCGACCAGTGTCTATGTAAATGCGGATATGAACGGTGGTGTGGAAGGAAGTCTGCATGCACCGTCAGGATGGCCGTTGATCGGTGGTGTCAAACTTGGATCTACAAGTTTTGATTTTTTCCTTGGTGCAAGTACGGTGGTACCGGTCAGAGGAACGAACTTTAATGGTGCTGTAAATTCAGCCTTTAAGAATTTTAAAATTTACGGCGGTGCCAAGAAAGAAGCCGACTGGGGAATTGCATCTTATCGCCTTTGGTACATATTCCCGGAAAATGATGCTGGTATCAAAACCGTTGGATTCTGGAAAGATCTGCCGGAATGGAAGTGGGAAGATCACAAGCCGGAAGGTTACAGTGCAGAATACAATGAAAATGATGCAGTGGCAGTCATGGATGCAAATATGGATATGCTTGGTGCAAATGTAACATCCGTTGCTGATGTGGCATTGCAAAATGCGGTAAGTACCAACAGTGTTTACAGTAAGAATATTGAACTTACCGGAAATGAGGGACAGTCATTATCAAAAGATGCTACGGTTGTTATGATGGTGACACCTGCGGATGGCACAGATATGCAGGCATTTGCAGAGAGCCTGACGGTTTCCAAAGATGGCAGCAATCTTGCTCTGACACTACCTTCCTATAATGAGAAAGATGAAATTACCAATGAGTCAGAAATCAATGTATTTGCAACACAGAATGCGGCTGGAAAAGACTGTGTTCTGGTTGGTCTGGGAAAAAATGCATCCATTGGTGATCAGTGGACAGTAACCAGTGATGTGGCAGAGTTCAATCTGAATCTGAACGCATCTATGCCATTTGACAGTCTCTCTGCGAGCCTGAACGGACAGACGGTCAGTGGAAAAGTAGAAAATCCGGATGCGGATGCAAAGTATGTGCTGGCAACATATTTCGGCGAGGAAAGCGGTAAGGGACAGTATGCCATCGAATATCAGGATATTACAGATCCAGCTAATATATCCGCACAGATACCGGATCGGGGAACTATGGTTGCTACCGGTGATTATTATGTGACTGTAAGTCTTTTAAGCAAAAATGAGATCATGATTGAAAATGAAGATGGAAGTACGGAAAAGGATGAAGTGCTTCTTCCTGTTGATACAGTGGCCTTAGGTCAGATTCATTATCAGAATACTGCACAGCCGGAGGCACCTGCGACAGCAGCAATCCAGCCGATCGGAAATGAGATCATGGAAGGATCCTGGAGTGAGGTGGCAAACGCTGACGGTTACAGAGTAACGATTTATCAGGAGAAGGGCGGAAGTTTTGTTGACACCGGAAAGAATTACAGCTATGATGCAGCTGATATCAAAGATTCCAAAATTGACGGTGTTTCTTATGATACTGCTACCGGTACATTTACACTGGATATGGCATTGACTGTAAATGGTGATGCGATTGATGAGAATCAGAATACTTCCGGCAATACAACTACCTCAGATCTGAAAGCAGGTCAGAATTATAAGATCGGTGTACAGGCATACAATTATCTGACCGATGAAACGGGTGAAAAGATTGCAAATGCGTTTGTTTACAGCGTGGAGACAAAATCAAACGATGCTGTATTACCAAAATACACACCACTGACGCTGAAAGCGGAGATGGAAACATCAAGAGGAAGCGGTAATTATACTTCTCACGATGTCACAGAAGAAAATGGCGTATTCTCCTGTGTGGCAGGTGCAGGAAATAACAACCGCTGGTATCTGCAAGTGACCAATCAGGAAAATGAAAATGTTACCTATACACTGACAAGAATGGATACCGATCAGGTAATAGATGCTGCATATGATGGCTATTGGAACATTGATAATACAGATATTACAGGCTCCGTGATGTTCCGCATTGATGCAGCAGTGAATAAAGGTACTTACACAGATATTACAACAAAATATCTGCTTGTGGAAAAGGATGATACCGCACCGATGCTCAGCCTGGATCAGACAGTGGTATATGCGAATAAGGATACCGGAGACTATACGATTACAGGTATGACAGAACCGAATGGAACGGTTTGCCTTGATGATGTAGACTGGGAGGGAAATTTGAAACAGGTTGCCACTGCGGATGAAAACGGCAGATTTTCTTATTCCGGACAGCTTGATCTGACCTATAATCAGATGGTGATGGATGAAGAAGGAATGCCGGTTTATGATGAAAATGGCAATCCGGTGATTCAGACAATCCGTACCGAAAATGGAATGTTCCTGTTGCTTGTGGCAGAGGATGCAAACGGAAATCGGTCCACAGCAGAATCTGTGGTTGTTACACTGGAAGACCACGATTGGGAGGCTGATTATACTGTGGATCAGAAGCCAACCTGCGAGGATGAAGGTATGAAATCCATTCATTGTAAAACCTGTAGTGCAGTAAAGGATGAGCAGACGATTCCGGCAGCTGGACATAGCTGGGGCGTGGGAGTGATCACTATTAAGCCGACAGCAGAAAAAACAGGTATCCGCACTTATCTCTGTGAGCGTTGTGGCGCAACAAAAACAGAGGAAGTAGATAAGATATCCGTGCCGGGTGAATCAAAGCCGGATACTTCGGATAAGCCATCTGGTTCTGACGGAACAAAGCCGGAAAACGTGGATAAGATATCTGGTTCTAATGAAACAAAGGCAGAAAATGTTAATAAGACATCAGCGTCAGGCAAAACCGAAGCGGATAAGAAAACCGCCGGGGAAGCCGTACGCACAGATGATAATGCCAGAATGATGTTATGGATCACAATTTTGATTCTTTCCACAGGAACTGGAGCAATAACGATTACTGTACGCAGAAAAACGAAAAGAAAATAAAAAACAGTAAAACAGACTGAAAAAGAGCGTTCCACGAGGGCGCTCTTTTTTTGTTGAGCATAAGAGGCTTCGATAGTACACTTTCTTGTCTTGATGTAAAGATGGGCATATGTTAGGATACAATTATGGTAATAAAAACAGATAAGTGACAGGTGGAAAAGGTAAGAGTTTAACCAAATCAAGGAAGTCCCCTGCTTCAATTGCGAAAAGCAATAAGCAGGGGTAGGGACTTGCTTGTATCAGGAGGGGTGCAAGCCCCTTCTGATAAGCTGCGAAGCAGCTATTTGGTTATGAGCAAGTAGCGAAGGCGGATTGCGAATATCCTTTGACCAAAAATAGGTCAATAGTGAGAAGGAGATGCATTATGAAGGGGAAAAAGATTTTAAAAGGTATTGGGATTGTAGTTTTATGCATTGTATTGTTTGTAGCAGCAGTGCTTATTTTTTATACGGTGCGGGAATATCGTCCGAAATCCATTGAGTTTCCGGAAACAGGAACTGGGACAAAGACATTATCCGAAGGAGATAGTTTTTCTGTCCTGACCTATAATACCGGTTATGCGGCATTGAGCAAAGACGAAGATTTCTTTATGGATGGTGGAAGTAAGGTGCAGCCGGACAGCAAAGATGTGGTGGAAACAAACCTTGCGGGAATTTCTGATATTTTGAAAAGCCAGAATGCAGATTTCTATTTCTTGCAGGAAGTGGATATTGATGCAAAACGTTCTTTCCATATCAATGAACGTGAGTATTATGAAAATGCGTTGGATATGAGCAGTATTTATGCCTGCAATTTCAAATGTGATTTTGTGCCATATCCGATTCCACCGATTGGAAAAGTAGAAGCGGGTCTGCTTACCATGACGGATTATCAGGTGGAGAGTGCAAAGCGGATCAAACTGGCAGAATCTTTTTCATGGCCGATCAAAACCTGTAATCTGAAACGCTGCATGCTGGAGACAAGGATTCCGATAGAAGGAACTGATAAAGAACTTGTGCTGATCAATTTCCATCTGGAAGCATATGACAGCGGAGAAGGCAAGAAGATGCAAAGCCAGATGCTGGCAGATAAGCTGCAGGAAGAATATCAGGCTGGTAATTATGTAATTGCCGGCGGTGATTTTAACCAGACTTTTGAAGGTGTGGATAAGTATGAAATCCATGATACGGACAGCTGGGTGCCAGGAACTGTGTACAAAGAAGATCTGCCGGAGGGATTTGATTTTGCTGTGGCAGATAATGCACCGACGTGTCGGTTGCTGAATGGACCGTACAGTGGAAATTATGAGGATTCTCAGGTGTACGTCATTGACGGGTATATTGTGTCTGATAATCTGCAGGTGGATCAGGTGCAGGTTATCGACACTGATTTCGAGTACACGGATCATCAGCCGGTGTCTTTACGGGTGACTCTTCAATAAATTTTTGTCTGTCGGTGTAAGAAACAAATAAAAAATAACTCCAACGAAAATTTTTACAATCATCCTTCTGTTGGAGTTATTTTTTATTTTGTTCCATTTACATGACGGCGCCGCCTGTTTTTGGCACAAGAAGTAGTTGGAAAATAAATTAAAATAGTGTAGAATAAGTGCCAGATAAGATTTTTTAAAGGAGTGTTTTGATATGAAAGTAGATTTGTTTTCCATCGGACATTTTACGGTGCACACTTATGGAGTGATGATTGCTATCGGAGTGATCTTGTGTGTGGTGATGGGATATTATAGAGCAAAACGTATGGAAATGAAAGCCGAGTCAGTACTGGATCTGGCAATTTTATGCGTTGTTATGGGGTTCCTTGGAGCAAAAGTATTTTTTGTGATTTTGAGTTGGAAGCAGTTTTTAACAGATCCGTTGAGCGTACTTGGATCTTCCGGATTCGTGGTATACGGCGGAATTATTTTCGGTGTGGTTTCCGCACTGATTTACTGTAAGATTAAGAATATCCGGTTTTTTGAATATTTTGATCTGCTGGCACCGTCCGTATCACTGGCACAGGCTTTTGGACGTTTGGGCTGCTTTTTTGCAGGCTGCTGTTATGGTAAGGAAACAAGCCTTCCGATTGGAATTGTATTTCCGGAAGGCAGTTTTGCACCGGCAGGCGTACCGCTGCTGCCGACACAGCTTTTTTCTTCCGCAGGAGATTTTGTGATTGCATTTGTACTGATTCGCATGACTGGAAAAATGCGTCATACCGGTGACGTGGGTGCGCTCTATCTGATGCTTTACGGAATCGGAAGATTCTGTGTGGAATTTCTGCGTACCAACGAACAGGGAGGATTCATAGGACTGACAACAGCGCAGTTGATTTCAATTGTGTTTATGATCATATCGATTGTGCTTTTTATTCGAAATAAAAGAGCAGCGGACAGAGAAGATTTAATGTATATTTAGTATAAGTGGAATTGAAAAAAATTACCGGGAGCAAGACGGTAGATTGATTTTCGTAATTGAAGTGAGCATAGCCCGCCTCCGTGAGTGTGTTTGAACACGCTGGTTTTGCGTGTGAGTTCATGGAAGGAGGCGGAAATAAGTGGCGCAACGGAGATAGAAAATCATTCGTGTCTGCTCCCGGTAATTTTTTCAGTTCTTTTTTACTTTATAGGAAAGTTCGATTTTTGCCGACCTCTTGAACGAAAATAGCCCGCACTGAGGCGGGCATG
>NZ_QULX01000005.1:0-131669 GCF_003481835.1 Roseburia sp. OM02-15 | reverse complement strand
CTTTATAGGAAAGTTCGATTTTTGCCGACCTCTTGAACGAAAATAGCCCGCACTGAGGCGGGCATGCAGATAAAACGATACAGATTTAGAAGATATAAAAGCCTTCTACACCTGCCTCGTCATTAAACAGATCATCTTCATTTAAGAAATAGTCTAGGTCCAGAAGTTCATCTTCGCTCATGTTGCGAATGTCCATAGATGTTAATCCTTCTGGAGGATTATTTATATATTTTTTGCGTAATTCCTCAATGTTAGATTTCATGACAGTGTCCCTCCTTCAAGAGGATTATAACACAGATAATAGAAAAAAGAATTATGCAGAAGAACGCTTTCCACGAGATTTGGACATGGCTTTCTCGTAAAGTTCTTCAAGGGATACGCGTTGATGATTGTAATAGAGTTCCAGAAACTCCATCTGATGGCTGCATTCAGAACACAGCAAAGGATCGTAACCAAAGGAAGAAAGGATAGCTGTTCGCCATTGGTTAAAGCTTCGATAGAAGTGATGCTTTGATTTATGTATTGTTCTGTGAAGTTTTGAATCTATTGACCGATGTCTTGCGTAGAGACCGCCATATCGAATCATTTTGAAGTGTTTTTCTGGTATGTGGCGGATAAGCCGTTTGATGAAGTCCATGGCAGGTATAGTTTCTACCACATATTTTTCGTCTTCATGCCGGTTGTAATGAAAGGTAACGAGTTCACCATCGTATTTATCAATTCTGGAAGTGGCAATAACAGGACGTCCGAGATAACGACCGATATATTTGATTACATTTTTAGGATCACATTTGTTAGGTTTTGCATAGACATAGAAACCACTCTTATGATCGGAATAGCACTTTGCTTTTATCTTTTTAAAAGAAGACCCTAAGCAGGATTCTAATTCATTAAGCAATGCAGTGCGGAATGCATTACGAAGATAAGTGTAGTTGAAATGTTTGACGTTACGCCAGAATCCGTCATCACTGTATCCACCTTCGGAGATCAGGCAGTGGATGTGAGGATTCCATTTAAGATCACGGCCAAATGTATGTAAAACCATAAGGAACCCGGGGGTAAAATTTTTAGACTTATTCAATTTGAAAAACATCCGGGAAACAACACTGGTAACAGAATGAAAAAGACAGTTAAGAAGAGAACGGTCTTTGAGAAAGAAATCTCGAAGGTTTTCATCAATAGTGAAAACGCAGTGGCGATGTTGAACGTTAATCAGTTTGAAGGACATACTGGTAGAGCGTTCCATGGAATATTTGTTCCCGCAAGTAGGACAAAACCGGCTGTGACATCGGAAAGGTACAAATTTAAGATTTCCACAATGAGGGCAGCCGTACATGGCACCGCCGAAAGCGGGATTGCCACAGTTAATCATCTTATCGATATTTTCCATATCAGAATTTCTGGGATGAAGAGTATATTTAATTTCTTCATAATAGTCGGTAAAAATCTTTTGAAGTATATTCATAAAACTATTATGAAGGAAAATGGAAGAAAAAGAAAGCCCTAACCCCTCATGATTGAGGGGCAGGGGAGTTGACGTGTCGAAGACACTTTTTTATGCCGAGGTTCGAACCAAGGTTCGGTCTTCGCTCCGCTTCGGTCGGCGCTAAACAGACGTCCACCGGACGTCTAGCGCCCCGGCACGCTCACTATAAAGAACACGAAAGTGTTCTTTTTTTGTGCCGTGGTTCGAACCAAGGTTCGGTCTCCGTTCTACTTCGTTTTTTATACCTGCTTCACCACAATCACATTAATCCCCGCCCCATGAATCGAAGCACTGATATGCAGCTCTGTATCTGCCTTTTCAATTCCAATCTGTGTCTGCGGCTCTGTATTCAGCAGATTAGCCATTTTTCCTGAAGCGGAAACTGCGCCGGAAAATACGGATTGCTGCAGCGATAGAATCACAGGCAGCAGAGGTACGGTATTTTTCAGTCGATTCAGTCTGGATCATCACCTCATATCCCATAAACTGGAAACGGTTAGCAACCAGTGCAAGGGAACTTTCACTATCTCCAGAAGATGGAAAAAGCTGGATTTTGGAAATATTCAGCTCATACAACGCGTTGAATAAGCGTTCTCCCATGGCATGATAATCTTCAGTGGAAACTACAGCGACAAAGGTGCGGTTCAGATCCAGAATGACAGGCAGATTCGGATCAACGGATACACTGATGTGCGTATGACGGATCGCCGGACTGATCTCATGGTCGGTTCGCTCTGCCAGACTTCTGGTAATAATGCTGACAGACTGATTTTCGGACAGTGTTTGAAAACGGGAAGGGTTCTGTTCACTTAAAATGTAATCTTGAAACAGATCCCGATGTTCCTGCGGACTGTGCCCGAACTATTCCCGGAAAAATTTTTCGTAATAAGCAGTAGTAGAAAAACCAATGGCTCTTGACACAGCACTGATTTTTTGATTTGTTTCCAAAAGCGGAATCTCTGACATCTCACTTCTGGCAAAACAGCACTTCCGGCACACATTGAAGAATGTATTCAGGACGATATCATTACCGTCGGTCTGCGAAACGGTGTTTCCGGTGAGACCACCTGTGACCATGAAAAACTTCTGACTGTTGGAATCCGTGGTTACATGGAGGAGTGTCAGAGAAATATTGATAACACCGTCAGCACAGGAAAAGAAGATCAGGAGAAGATCGATTACTGGAAAGCATGCATCATCCAGTGTCAGGGACTGATCACATATGCACACCGGATGGCAGAAGAAGCAGAGTGTCAGGTAGCTTCCTGCACCGATGAAAAACGAAAAAAAGAACTTCTGACCATTGCAGAAAACTGCCGCGTGGTTCCGGAAAACCCACCACAGACCTTCTGGCAGGCACTTCAGATGGTATGGTTTGCACATGTATATTTCCAGATCGAGGTATGTACCACAGCTTGTGGTTTTGGACGTTTCGATCAGTATATGTGGCCGTACTACAAAAAAGATGTCATTGATGAGAAAAATATCACACAGGATGAAGCACTGGAAATGCTGGAGTGCTTCTATCTGAAAGCCTGCGAGGTATATGAAGTCAGAGATAAATGGTATGCAACATCCTTTGCCGGATATCCGATGTGGGAGATCCTGGTGGTCGGCGGCCAGACGCCGGACGGAAAAGATGCCACAAATGAGCTGTCTTATCTGTGTCTGGAAGCTGCCAACCAGTTAAAGACCACACAGCCGGTTATGGCAGTGAGAACCTGGGAAGGCACACCGGAGGAACTGATCCGCAAGGGATGCAAGATGATTCAGGAAGGACAGGCAAATCCAGGATTTTTCAACGATTATGCAGCCATGAAGATGACTCTTGGAAAAGGCTGCACCATTGAGGAAGCAAGAGACTGGACGATTGTTGGATGTATCCAGCCGGGACCGGGCGGTGGATCTACCGATGGTTCTCCGGACGCAGGATACGTCAACATGGGTAAAATGATTGAGTTCGTGTTACATAACGGTGTTGATCCGAGAACCGGAAAACTCATGGGACTGCAGACCGGTGATCCGCGGGAATTTAAAAATATTGAAGAATTTAAAGATGCTCTGAAAAAGCAGATCCTTCATCATTATAAACTGGTTACCACTGGTTATAACATTATGCAGGGCATCCATATGCTCCGCTATCCGGTAATTTTTGCCTCTATGGTCACAAAAGGATGCGTAGAGAGCGGAAAATCCGTACAGCAGGGTGGTGCAAAATACAGTACCGCAGGATTATTTATCACAGGAGCTGCAAACATGGCAGATTCCATTGCAGCGATTGAAAAATGTGTTTACGAAGATAAGGACATCACCATGGATGAACTGATCGATGCCTTAGACCACAATTTTGAAGGTCAGGAGAGAATGCGTCAGCTTCTGCTGAACAAACCGGAAAAATTCGGTAACGATGAAGCACATGTCGATGGCATTTACCGCGAGATGATGCATTTCATTGTAGATGAAGTACAGCAGTGGTCGGATGCGCGAGGCGGACATTATTCCTTTAACGTACATTCTCAGACTGTAAATGTTTCACATGGTGCCGTTTGCGGAGCAACACCGGATGGACGTTTATCCGGTGAGCCGTTTTGTGACAATGCAATTATCTTAAATCACCTTTTCTTAAATGGCAGGGATGTGTTTTTGCGCATTCCTGCTATTTGTATATGTGCAGATTCATCTCAGTCTGAGTTGAGACTCCCACTTCTGCAAGTGGTGAGTAGTAACAAGTATTTCTCAGTGGGAGTTCAATCTCTGACTGAGATAAATGCTCCGCGAGGGCGCACATTGTCTGGAAGACAATGGTTTTGCGCCGACCGGAACGGGGTGGAGAGCGCAGTGATTCTGAAAAGAAGATGTCAGCTTGCGCTGACCAGAATCACGCACCAAGTCTCACATGTGTTCGACTTGAATTATGTGAGAGTTTGTGTGGGCATAAGCATTGCAGAGATGCAGGAGAAGTGTGGATGGTAATAAAAAATTTGCCATCCGGAAGTTACTTTTACATTTTTTGTAAAAGGCTTGACTTGGAGTGCACTTCAACCTGTATAATAAAAACGATGATGTAATAAGAAAATGGAAAACTGGGTAAGAGAAAGGAGACTGATACCTTTATGATTTACAATGAATTTCAGGGATTAAAATTATCCGCTCTTGGAATGGGAAATATGAGACTGCCGGTTATCGACGGTGACGACAATCAGATTGATGTAAAAGCTGCGGAGGAAATGTTTGCATACTGCATGGAATCCGGCATTAACTATTATGATACCGCATACGGTTATCACGGTGGAAAATCCGAGCTTGTAGTAGGTGAACTGCTGAAAAAATATGACCGCAGCAGTTTTTATCTGGCTTCCAAGTTTCCGGGATATGACCTGACCAATATGCCGAAGGTAAAAGAGATTTTTGAGGATCAGCTGAAAAAGTGTCAGGTGGAGTATTTTGATTTTTACATGTTCCACAATGTCTGTGAAATGAACGTGGATGCATATCTGGACCCGAAATACGGCATTTATGATTATCTGATGGAGCAGAAACGCAACGGTCGTATCAAACATCTGGGCTTTTCCGCACACGGTGATATCGAGTGCATGACAAAATTTTTAGAAGCATACGGAAAAGACATGGAATTCTGTCAGATCGAGCTGAATTATTTTGATTACAAATTCCAGGATGCAAAAGGAAAAGTTGAATTACTGAAAAAATGGAATCTTCCGATCTGGGTAATGGAGCCGGTTCGCGGTGGTCAGCTTGCAACTCTTTCTGAGGAAGCAACTGCGAAACTGACAGCGGCAAGACCGGATGAAAAAGTACCGGCGTGGGCGTTCCGTTTCCTGCAGGCAATTCCGGAAGTAACTATGACATTATCTGGTATGTCTAACATGCAGCAGTTAAGAGACAACATTGCAACTTATGAGGAAAACAAGCCGTTAAACGAGGCTGAGATGGAGTTAATCCTTGGTGTGACTGATGACATGATCCGCAAGACAACTGTACCTTGCACCGGATGTCATTATTGTGTATCTCATTGCCCGAAGGGACTGGATATTCCGTTCCTGTTGAAATTATACAATGAGGCAATGGTAGCAGGCTCCGGCGCATTTATCGCACCAATGGCACTGTCTTCTGTAGATGCAGAGAAACAGCCGGAGTGTTGTATCGGATGCCACAGCTGTGAGAAAGTCTGTCCGCAGACCATTCAAATCCCGGATGCGCTGCACAGCTTTGCTCAGAAAATGGGACGTGTACAGGAGTAAGGACAACGTATCATTATGGAACCGTTTTACTATAACAAGATGAATAAACTGCAGCAGGCTGTGTATCACGGAATGCTGCAGGGCATCAATGCATTGGAGTCAGAGATTCAGATTCCGCGAATTGACGGGCGGGAGTTGTATGATATCTTTTTTCAAATGCGTCTGGATCATCCGGAAGTGTTCTGGGCGACGGGATATCAGTACCGCTATTATGACAATTCTTCCAATCTGATCCTGCTTCCGGAATATTTGTTTGATAAAAATAAGATTCGGGAGCATCAGAAAGCCATGAAAGCCCGTGTGGAAAAACTGGCGCGGGCGGCAAAAAATCTGTCAGAGTGGGAGAAGGAAAAATACATCCACGATTTTATCTGTGAAAATGTCACTTACGATAAACTGAAAAAAGCATATTCCCATGAAATCATTGGACCGTTAGGACATGGTGTGGGAGTCTGTGAGGGGATTGCAAAATCTGTGAAAGTGCTGTGTGATGCCCTTGGGATCTGGTGCATGATCGCCATTTGCGGAAACAATCCAGAGAAAGGCATCAAGTATCGGCATACATGGAATATCGTAAAAATCGGCGGACAGTTTTATCATCTGGATGTTACATTTGACAATACCCTTGGAAAGCACAGTCTTGCAGGACAGGAACTGCGCTATGATTATTTCAATCTGGAAGATAAAAAGATTTTCCGGGATCACGAACCGCTGATCGCACCGGCTCCTTCCTGTACGGATGGAGATCACTTTTACTATCGGGAGAGAAAGCTTTCTTTTACAAAAATAGAAGATGTGTACAAACGGTCTTTGCAGGCAGCAAAAAAGGGCAGATTACTGACCTTTCATTGGCGCGGCGGTTATCTGACAAAAGAGATTTTTCAGGAACTGTTAGAGCAGATCAAAAAAGCAGGGGATGAGAAACAGAAAGCAGTAAGGATCAGTATGAACTGGGCGCAGGCTGTCATACGTGTCAGCTTTGTGGATGCAGTCGAAGATGCATGTATTGATATGGAAGAAGCAAACGAAGGCGAGCAGGAATGACCTGTTCGCCTTTTACGTAGTTTGCAAAAGATTTTTGTTTTCGTTAATGGATGTGTAATAACAAATCCGTGTATAGTTTTAGTCTCTCTGCCTTTCGCATAAACATGTAGTTAAGGTTCGGTTGATGAAAATGTAACCTTTACAGGAGCAGCGTCATCAGAATCCAGATCAGCGTTAAATAGAATGGAAGTAATAACATCAGCATTTGAAACATTAAAATAGTTTACTCCGACTCCACTTACTTCATAGGTAATATATTGTTTCAGCGTGGAATTATACCAGTGCAGTCTAACGGTGTAATCTTCTGCTGTATTATCTTTTGGAACCGTGAAGCTGTATGGAATATAAAGCGTAGTTCCATCCTCAGATAAGAGACTCATATCATCTTCATCCAGGGTATAAGAGTATACTTTTGTGTCATTTGCCAGAACCTCAAGTGTGACGCCCGAGATAAAGAAACGACAATTGACATTGTTACTGCTCAGGCCAAAGTGACCATCGTTACGACGATTCAGTTTATCATAGGAATTTCCGTCAGCTTGAAGACTTGGCTGCCAGTCTGCTAATGACAGGACAGAAAAAGAACTATACTCATCATTCATATCTACGGTCTGTTTTGAGCCGTTTGTATCGATACATGCAGTTGTTGTATAAGTGTCAGCACTGATCGGCAGGTCAGCGAAACCAGTATAGGTGCCGTCCTCACAGGTAAATGTAACCGGAATATTATTTTGATCCGAGTTATTCTGAAGCTGCATGGTCAGAGTCGTGTTATCCTGATAGTTTTTCAAAACAGCAGTAAATTTGACATGCAGATTTTTCCCATCTTCCGTAACGGAATCTGCAGTCGCGTTATAACTTTGAAAATAAGTATCCCGTTCCGTGGTGTAATCGGAATCATTATTTATATAAACCGGAGCGGAGCTCTGTGCAATCTGAGTGGAAAGCGCATTTAATTTCGTGGAAAAAGTTACTGTGACTACGATCAAGGCAACCGTCAGTGCCAGACACGCAGTACCAAATCCAATAGTAGTCCGCTTCCAGGTTTTATGGTTTTTCTTCAGTATTTCAGAAGTAATCTTTTCAATGGTTTCCGGGGAAACGCCGGATGCAGTAGAATGATCATGATCAGTAGCATCATGACTACCATTTGTGAAAGCGAAATCGGTTGATGTATTTGTACCATTCTGGTTATTTGGCGGGCAATCATCATTCTGAGTCAAATCAGAAGATTCTTCCGCAAAAATATCCATATTTTCATCTAATAATTGATCCAATGATACTTGATAAAACTCTGCCAGAAATTTTAATTTTTCAAGATCCGGGCGTGTGGCATCGGATTCCCATTTGGAAATAGACTGGCGGGAAACCTGAAGCTTTTCTGCCAGCTGTTCCTGTGTCATATTTTGTTTTGTTCGTAATGTATATAATTTTTCACCTAATGTCATAAGGTACCTCCGTCTGGAAAAGGATGATCCTGTCATGAAATTGTCATTACAGAATCAAGCGGTTGTTGTGTGACTTTCCGGAAATTAAAAATATATCAGATGAGAAATAAGGCCATCTTTTATAGTTCGTCAGCAGCAAAAATGCGAGAGCATTTCTGAAAGTGTGTGATGTATCTCATCTGATTTCAGTATAAAAAATCGGTGGAAAATGTCTACCAATCGATGTGAGCGATTGCGCAACTTTTGGTTGCACCCCAGTATTTATGCGGTTGGACGGTTCATTTCATATGAAAGAATTAGATACATCCGTTCCCTGTAATTGTCAAAATCTTCTCCGATCAGAGTGTTTATTTTTTTGAATCGATAGACCAGAGAGGTACGGTGCATATCCATGGCTTCTGCCGTTGCAGCGAGATTTCGTTCATGAGTCAGATACATGTATAATGTATAGGCAAGCTCAGAATGGTGTTCTTTATCATAATCTAGCAAAAACTGCATTTTCGGATGACAGAAAGTCCAGCTGGATTCATTTAATGTAAAAGAATTCAGCATATGTTCCAGATAATAATTTTGGTAGGAAAACAGGTTGGGTGAATGTTCCTTGCATGTACCAAGTTCAATGGAGCGTAATGCCTGATTGTAGTATTCTTCAATATTCAAAATATCCTGGAAACAGTTGCTCATACCGGCAAAAAGCCCATTTTCCTGACAGAGCTTTTTCAGGGTATCTATATACTCTGGTGGAAGCAACTGATTGGTCGGAATCGTAATGATGGCAATGAGCTGACCATTGTAAATAACTGTTTTCAGATATGGAATCCGGCTCTCCAGCATGTTTCGGACATGACGTGCATTGACGGTTTCCTGACTTCTTGCAATTTCGATGACGATACAGTAATTGTTGCCGTTGAAATCATCCTTTACATAATTCATATGTGTAATAGAAGAACGGTCTGCGGCAATTTTGCGATCCAACAGATCACGGATAAAATATTCATAGTTAAATCCACGCGCATTCTGAATAAATGCATCTTTTATGATCTGCTCATTGATATATTTTTTTAAAATCAGCAGAAATTCAGTATCAATCGGTTCCAGTGGTTTATTGATGGCTGAAACGACAATATGACCGAGATCTTTGCTTGTGTTAATGGAACAGTAAAGCTGTTCATAACCGAGTTCTTCATTGAAAGCATGGATTGGGAGTTCACTTCTTTTTACCCGTTCATGGATATTATTCTGTCGGCTGACCATTTTAAAATCCTGATCGGTAAATCCTTTTTTCTCCAGTGTACGATCCGTAAAATTCTGATCTTTTAGTTTTTCAAAGGGAGCTGCGATCAGATTATAATTTGCATCAAAAACAAATACCGGATTTCCAAATACCCGGTAAGAATAGTCGATGGCTGGCTGTAATCCGTTATCAAAAGCCAGAAAATCGAGGAGTGTAGAACCGTAAAATCCAACACCGCACTGAATAGTGTAATAGCTTTGCAAAAGACCATAGATTTTTTCGGGATTATTACATTGCACAAATAAGACACTTACAAAATCCGGGAACTGACTGTTCAATATATCCATATTGATATCCTCAGGAACAATACATAAAAGATGTATATCCTGAATAAATGGGAAAGAGAGCAGTTCCGGTGTATAGGTGCATGTATACAGTAAATGGATGGTCAGTGGCTGCGGCGCATCATATAGTTTATTCCATCCAGTCAGGGCATGTATACCATCGGATGAAGTCAGCAGTGTGGAATAGTCTCCCAACTGATATTGAATTTGTTTTAACCCTATGTACATTTCAAGTCCTCCTCTGTCTGTCCTTTATTATACACGAAATAATAAGCAATGTAAAAACACTTATTCTACATTAGTGTAGAAAAACACTTGTATATTTCGCAGATATCATACAAAAAAAGTGAGTCATATTTTTTATACAATGTAATCAGCAGAGATAGTTATTGTGAACTGTAAAAATTGATAAAAAGGAGAATGAAAAATGAGCTTTAATGATAATCTTCCGAAATTAAAACCGTTTAAAAGAAGCGTTTCCATCATTGGTGTAGGTGCAACTCCGTTTGTCCGTATTTTGGATGATCCGTCCGTAGATGGTATGAATGAGCAGGAACTTTTTGCATATGCAGCGCGGGATGCCATGAAAGATGCCGGAGTCGATGGCAGTGATGTGGAATTTTATATCCATGGACAGGCCGGACCGGGATGGACCAGTAACCTGGCAACTCCAAACATGCATGTGGCAAACTGGATCGGAATGAAAGGAAAAGGCTCCTATCATCACAGTGAAGCATGTGCAACCGGTTATGTGGGCGTGGAGACAGCCGTTGCATTAGTTGCTTCCGGTGAATATGACATGGTTCTGAGTGGTTGTATCGAGACACCATATTCCATCGCATACCCGACCAGAGTGGTAACAAAACGTCGTTTCGGTACAGATGCGATCTTCCATGATGTACTGGCTTCTACTCAGTGCAGAGATTATACCTTATTTACCCGTGGTTCTCTGCCATTTAACTCTGAATCCTGGCTGGATTATTATGTAAAAGAGAATGGAATCAGCGAAGAGGATGTGGATGCAATGATGACTGCTTTATCTGTCAACTGCCGTCGTGCAGCAGCATTAAATCCGTTGAGTACCATTACCAATAATACATATGAGGAACTTGCAGCAACAAACGGTATGGATTCCGCTTATGAGTATCTGCATTCCAAATTCAATCCATTAATTGGAAAATATATGAGAGGTTCTCACTTTGAACAGCGTTGTGACGGTGCAGCAGCAATTATTGTATGCCCGACAGAACTGGCTTATAAATATACCGATCATCCGATTGAGATTCTTGGTATCGGTCATTCTAATGTGGAGGCTGGAAACCCGAGAAATGAGATGTATGCAACACAGAATGCATATCGTCAGGTAAAAGAACTGACCGGACTGACAGGTGCGGATATGGATATCTTCCTTGCAAATGATTTCTACAATCAGTCTGAATTCCTGTCTGCCGAGATGTGTGAATATCTGCCGAAGGGTGAAGGCTGGCAGTATACAAAAGAAGGCCGTATTGCTTATGATGGAGACCGTCCGATCAATACAAATGGTGGCCGTTGCCAGTATGGTCATGCAGCAGGTGCTTCCGGATTACATGATGTGTATGAGGCAGTTCACCAGATGCGAGGAGATGCAGGTGCAACACAGGTTCATCATGATGTAAAACACGCAATGCTCCGTGGATTTGGCGGAAGCCAGAACGTATTGAATATCATGATGGAGAGAAAGTAGGAGAGGAGGACGATGGTTAAAATGACAAAATATGATTTAAAACCAATTGTAAAAACTTATTATGATGCTTTGGAAGAAGGAACCATTCTGGGAAGAAAATGTACCAGATGCGGACATATCGAGTTTCCTCCTTATCTGTGCTGTAACGAGTGCGGAGGTCTGGATACCGAGTGGGTGGATCTGACAAATATGCGTGGTATTGTAAAGCAGGCACTTCCGACAAAAGGTGCATTTGGTGATCCGGAATTCCGTAACACACAGGGAGATTACTTTGCAGTAGAGATTGAAGTACCTGGTATGGATCCGTTTAATGCAAGTTTGCTGCATGTAGATTATGACAAATACGAAGAATTTGATCAGTATATTCAGGAGCATGAAGTAGAAGTAAAACCGTTACTGTTCCAGGATGAAGATATGAAAGTTGTAGCCTGGGAACTGGTGGAAGATAACGGATTTAAAAAGATTCCGGAAATTAAAGCACCGGAACCAAAGAAAGAAGAGACAAAAACTGCAGCAGCAACTGCAACGGTAGATCTGAGTAATGATGCAACCACACAGACCGTTATTGAGGCGGCAGCAGATGCGTATGGAGTAGATGCAGCATCTATTACACTGGCAACCGACATTCGCGAGGATTTATCTAATGAATCCATGAAGATGATCGTCATGATCTCAACCATTGAGGATCAGCTGAATGTAACAATTGAAATTCAGGAAGCAAGTAACCTGAATACAATTGCTGATTTTGTAAATGTAGTAAAAGAACGTCTGGGTGAAGAGACAATTGCTTCGAATGCACCGGTAGCAAATAATTCTGATACAGCGACAGCAGCACAGTCATCCGAAGAACTGGATGATGTGGCAAAAGCTGTTATCGAAGCAGCAGCAGATGCCTACGGTGTAGATGCATCCGGCATTACACTGGCAACCGACATTCGAGAGGATTTATCCAATGAATCCATGAAGATGATCGTCATGATTTCCACTATTGAGGATCAGTTGAATGTAACAATTGAAATTCAGGAAGCAAGTAACCTGAATACAATTGGAGATTTTGTTGCCGTTGTACGGGAAAGATTATAAACAAGTAATTTTCAATAACCTTATATAATACCTAACCTGAATACCTGGGTGTACGCTGGAAATCTGGTCAGAATATTTTCATTGCAAAAGATTTCACTGTACATCAAAACCAAATGTCGGAGAAAGTCGCTGCAAATACGGTGGCTTTCTCCAAATTTCAAAAAAAGGAGCGTAAAAAAATGGCATTTCAGTTCATGAATTCTATTTATGATAAAGCAAAGAAAAATGTAAAAACCATTGCAATTCCAGAAGTAACAAATGAATATATGATCAAAGCAGCAGCAAAAGCAACAGCAGACGGAATCGCAAATATCATTCTGGTTGGAAATCCGGAAGATGTAACAGCAACGGCCGGAAAAGCCGGTGTGGATGTGTCAGGAATCCGTGTGGTAGATGTGAATGATACAGCTTATAAAGAAGAATTACTGGATAGATATAATAATTCTCCGGATAAAGCTATGCCAACGAGTTTTGTAAAGAAAAGAATCGACCACCCACTGTATCTGGCAACTCTGCTTCAGGCTGTGGGAGAAGCAGACGGAACACTGGCCGGAGTAGATACAACAACATATGAGTTTGTACTGGCAGCAAAAAGTATCATCGGAATGCAGCCAAACTGTCCAACAGCTTCCGGACTTCTCATTGAAGAGATTGAAGGATTTGCCGGAGATCAGGGTAACCTGATCGGTATGTCTGACGGAGCTGTCTGCATTCAGCCGACAGTGGAACAGCATGCCGGAATCGCAATTTCTTCCTGCGAGACATTCGAGACATTGACTGGAACAGAAGCAAAATGTGCCTTTCTTTCTTTCTCAACCGATGGTTCCGGTGGATTAAGTGAGCCTGTAAAAAAAGTGCGTGAAGCTGTTGCACTGGCACAGCAGTTGAGACCGGACCTGAAAATTGACGGAGAATTCCAGGCAGATGCAGCAGTGGATGCGAGAGTCGGAGAGAAAAAAGTAAAAAGAGAAAGTGCAGTAGCAGGACATGCAAATGTACTGATTTTCCCGGATGCAGCAGCTGCAAATATAGGTTCCAAGTTAGTACAACGTCTGGCAAATAATGTGCAGGTGTATGGACCAATCTATCAGGGATTCCGCCTGCCGATTCTTGACTGCTCCAGAAGTGATACAGATGTCGAACTTTATAACAATATTGCATTGCTGGCAGTTATGGCAGGAAAATAAAAAAGGAGAATATCATTCATGAAAGAATTTACTGTATTAACGATCAATCCTGGCTCATCCAGTACGAAAATGGGTGTGGTAAAAGGCGATAAAGTGATTGTAAACCGTGAGGTAGATCATCACAAAGAAGATTTTGCAGAGTGTAAAACTTTTGCAGATCAGGAACCAATCCGTATGGCAATGATCCGCAAAGCACTGGAGGAGGAAGGGATTGCTCTTTCTGATCTGGATGCTGTAGCAGGTCGTGGTGTTGGCTTATATCCATGTGCCGGAGGAACATATAAAATCGATGAACTTGCCTATGAACATGCAAAAAATGATGTAGGAGGTATCCGCCATCCGGCCAGCCTTGGAATCATTATGAGTTATAAACTTGGTCAGGAGTTAAATATTCCGGCATTTTTTGTAAATCCAATGCCGACAGATGAACTCTGTGACATGGCTCGAGTGACCGGTATCCCGGGGATTTACCGTCCGGCAAAATCCCATCCGCTGAATCAGAAACAGGTGGCAATCCATCACAGTGAACTGATGGGCAAAAAATATGAAGATTGCAATTATATCATCCTGCATCTGGGTGGTGGTACCAGCATTACTGCACACGAAAAAGGAAAAATGATTGACGGAAACCGTGCAGGTGACGGTCAGGGACCAATTTCACCAAATCGCTCCGGAGATTTATGTGTGGATGATGTCATTAAATGCATCAAAAAAGGTATTTCACCGGATGAAGCAAAAGATTATGCTTCCAGCAAAGGTGGATTACTTGCATGGTGTGGCACCGATGACCTGCGCGAAGTAAAAGCAATGATCGCAAATGGTGACAAAAAAGCGGAGCTTGTATACAATACCATGATTTATTCCATGGGAAAATGGACAGCTATGATGGCTGGTGCATTAAAAGGAAAAGTAGATGCTATTCTTCTGACAGGCGGCATGGCAAGAGATACGGAACTTTGCGATAAACTGGCTGAATATATTTCCTGGATCGCACCAATTTATAACTATGCAGGAAGCTTCGAGACAGAAGCACTTGGATTTGGCGCAATCCGTGTCCTGAAGGGAGACGAGGAAGCAAAAACATACACAGGAAAACCAGTATGGAATGGTTTCCCATGGGATAAAGAATAAAAATACAATGATACAGGCGGAGGTGAGAAATATGGGAGTACCGGTGTTTACGGCAGAACATACGAAAGGTGTCTGCCAAATAATGTTTGAAATTTCAGATGAAATGACAAATTCAGACGGCCGTATGAGCATTGGCTCACTGGCACGTCAGATGCAGCGTATTACGGAAATCCATTTTGATCAGGAGGCAGGTCTTACCGGGGAGGAGTTACTTGCCAAAGGGATGAGCTGGGTGATTTCCTGGACAAACATTGAACTGGAACGTTTACCGACTAAGGGTGAAAAGGTAATCTTACGTATCTGGCCGGGAAAAAATAAAGTGAATCTGTATTCCAGGATTTATGCGATGTACACAGAAGCAGGAGAACCATTAATGGCGACATCTTCGCTGTTCCTGCTGATGGATCAGAATACCAGAACGGTGGCAGCACAGCCGGAAGAAATGAAGATCATGAATCCGGTCATTATTGCCGGGGAACCGAATCTGCCGAAGCTGCAGCAGAAGTTTCCAAAGGAATACAGAAACCAGCTGTTGCGAACGGTATCAACAGAGGAAATTGACTATAATGGCCATCTGAACAATTCCAGATATCTGGACTGGACAGAAGCACTGATGGATGAAGACTTCTATGCAGAGCACAAACCGAAAAATATTTGGGTACAGTATGCAAAGGAATTGCGGGAAGGGGAAAACGCAAAACTTCAGTATGTCTGGGAAGAAGATGTTATGTACCTGAGAGGTGTACATAACGGGGAAAATTCCTTTTTGGTGAAAATGATGTTTTAAAGTGTATAAAGATACAAAACAGAGAAAAGATTTGTATTTGAAAAACGAAAAACATATTTTGAAAGACAGAGAAAAGAAAGAAAGAGTGAATTATGGAAACAAAAAAACTATCAAAAAGCTTAACGGATAACCGTTTTGGCGGCTGGGGCTGGAGTATGATCTTCTACACGATGATCCTTTACTTCTTTTACGCAGCGATTACAACAGATGGAATGAATCTGATTCCGTCTGCCTTTGCTGAGGCTCACGGATGGGATGCAAATACGTTGCTTTCTGTTGCTACACCAGCAGGTCTTGTCGGACTGGTTGGAGGATTTGTTTTTGGCCGTCTGGTTATTAAGACGAAACCGAAAAATATGTCAGCAGTGACATTGATCATTACAGGAGTGCTGTATGCACTGCTTGGAATGGTTCCATCGGTTGCGTTATATACCATTGATCTGATGCTGATCTGTTTCTTTGCGTCCGGATTCGGTACCGCGGCATGCCCGGCTTTTATCGCAAACTGGTTTCCGCGTAAAAAAGGAATTGCACTTGGATGGGCCACCATGGGTGCACCGATCAGTTCCAGTGCGTTTGTTGCCGGATTTGCTGTATTGCTTGCAACAAAAGGAATCCGTACAGCATTTGTTATCTTTGGAGTATTGGCAGTTATCGTAGGAATTATCACATTTTTCTGGGCGAAAAATGAACCGGCAGATGTGAACTGTCTTCCGGACAATATGGAACTGGATGAGACAGTTTCCACGCAGGAGCTGGTACTGGATAACGAGAAATATTCTATTAAAAATATTTTGAAAAACAAAAACACCTGGTTGATCGTATTTGGTTATGGATTTTTATGGATGGTTCTGGTTGGAATCATTTCACAGTTTGTACCACGTATGATGTCCGTAGGATATACAAATGCAGAGGCACTGACCTTTATGTCAATTACTTCTATTATTGCAATCCCGGGAAGTTATCTCTGGGGATGGCTGGATTCCAAATTCGGAACAAAGAGCATTTCCATTGTATTTGCATTTTCCTATGTGGCTGCACTGGTATTGCTGATCACATCCTTTAACATTGTATGTGTATGGCTTGGATGTATTTTTGCCGGACTTGGAATCGGAGGACTTCTGAACCTTCTGGCTTCTATGATCATTTCCGTATTCGGAAGAGATGGGTTTATGTCGGCCAACAGTATCATTTACCCGCTGGCAAACGTTGTGCGTACACTGGCATTTATCCTGATGGCTATGCTGCTGAAAGTTTCCGGAGGAAGTTTTACACTGCCATATGTTGTATTTATTGTAATTGACATTATCGGAGCAGGACTGATCATGTTGATTCCATATAAGAAAGCATAAAGATACATAATAGAACAATATTGCAAAACACTTAATTTTTAATATACCTAAAGTCAGAGAAAAACCGTCGCGAATGTGGCGGTTTTTCTGCATTTTGAACGCAGGTTGCAAAGCGACTGCGTTCATGAGCAAGCAGCGAAAGCGGATTGCGAATGTCAGTTTTAATTCAAAAGAGAGAATAGAAAAATCTTTCTATACTAGTGTAGAAAAATGACAATTTTTTTCAACAGAATACTATGAGATACTGGCAGTTAAAACACTCTATACTAAAGGTATCAAAAAAAGAAAAAGGAGATTTGGTATGGAGGCAAAAAAACACAGTTGGCACGGTCCAAAACAGATTGGTATGATGATCTACACAGCAATCCTGTTCCTGATCGGAACAAGTATTATCGGAGGAAATAACAATACGGTATTTCCAATGTTTTCAGAAATCAGAGGATGGGATGTCAATGTAATCAACGTAGTATCCGGCTTAGCCTGTATCGCAAAGGCAATCGGTGTATTGGTTCTGGCAAGAGTTGTAAGAAAGACAGGGGCTAAGAATCTTACGACAGTGACATTGATTCTTTCTGCTTTGTTACTGATCGTATTTGGAACGACAAAGAGCTTACCGTTATTCCTGATTGTCATTTTGATTATCGGATTCTTGGGCGGCGGTTATGAGAAGAACGGTGGCATGACACTGACAGCAAGCTGGTGGCCGACAAAGAAAGGTATCGTACTTGGATTTACAACGATGGGTATTGTGGCAATGAACTTCCTGTATGTACCGATGATGCCGAAACTGCTTGGCAAGCTTGGTCTTGGCGGAGGAATGACAGTTATCGCAGTGATTCTGATTATTGTGGCAATTATTACCGCAATATGTGTAAAAAATAACCCGGAGGAAGCCGGAGAATATCCGGATGGAGATCCTACCTATGCAGTAAACGGAGCTGAGATCGCACAGATGATGAAAGAATACAAGAGTCCGTTTACAATTGGAAAAGTATTAAAAGATAAAAATACATGGTTTATCGGTCTTGGCTCAGCACTCGCATTTTTGGCTGTTATGAGTTATATTGCATCCGCAATTCCGGCAATGCTGGCCATTGGATACGCATATACACAGGCAGCTGCAATTTTCGCCGTTGGTGGAATCATGGGAATTGTCGGAAGTTTTATCTTTGGTATTATAGATCAGAAAATCGGAACAAAAAAAGCATTCGTAGCATATTTCGTATTTATTATTATCGGATTTGTGGCATTACTCGGTATGCCAAAAGGTTTGACATTCTGCTGGATTTCCGGTGTTGTTATTTTTGCTGCACAGGGTGCGTTATGTAATTTGCTGCCATCTTATGTAGCCAGCAAATATGGACGCTGGGATTATACGGCAGGTTACCAGGTAATTGGAACAATTTTTGAAATCGGAGCTGGTATCGGCGTTATGATGACAGGTTTCTTTGCCGGCAATATTATGGGTATGTATATCTTTGATATTGTAGTACTGGTGATCGGATTGATCTTTATGGCACTTTCCAGTGATAAATTTATCGGAAAACGATAGGAAACAGAAAAATGGAGGAAAAACGAATGATTGTTGAAAACAGGGGACAGCAGCAGAGTATCCGCTATGTAATAGATACAGACCGTTGCTGTGGATGTAAAAAATGTATCCGCCGTTGTATGGAAAATGTATGGCAGTGGGATGAAGAAAAAAAATATGCTTATCCGAAATATCCGGATGAATGTGTATTGTGTTATCAGTGTGAGATGGATTGTCTGAACAATGTCATTGATATTCAGGTTATTTCCGCTCTTCAGGTGGATCCGTTGGAATACAGTGCGGAACTGATGAAGAAGCAGGGCGAGTAGGAGGTAGAGATAATGGCAGATATCAAAGATTATGGTGAATTATATACTTCGGATATACTCGTTGTTGGCGGCGGTATGGCAGGCCTTGTAACGGCCATCCGTGCAAAGGAAAATGACCCGACACTTGATATCCTTGTAATTGATAAAGGTATTATCGGATGGAATGGACAGGCTACAAAAGCAGGAAACGGAATCCGTTCCACATCCAAACATCCGAATGGTGTAAAAAATGCACTGGAATATCTGGTGCATGCACATACCCCGTTCTTAAACGACCAGGAGTTCCTGAGAGATTATCTCGTATATCACAGAGATAATATTGATTATATGAAACACTGTGGTGTTATCACATCTTGTAATGAAGATGGCGAAGCTACTCCGCTTCCGTTTATCCCGGATGCACTGGATATGGGCGGTGTTTCCATCAATGTATGTGCACAGTTGCGTCAGATGGCATTGAAATTAGGCATTCGTTTATTAAGCAGAGTGAATATTTTTGAACTTCTGACCAACAAAAAAGGAAAAGTTATCGGAGCCATCGGTTTTGATATGGATCATATGGAATGCAAGATCTTCCATGCAAAAGCAGTGGCAATGGCAACACAGGGATGTCACTTTAAGAAAATCGGTCTGGAATTTATGGGATATGGAACCGGTGTCGGTGCTATGTACCGTGTTGGCGCATTAATGCGAAACGTAGAATTTTCTACACAGGTAGACGTTGTATTTAAGAAAACAAATACACCGATTTATGGTGGATTTAACATGATCTGCAATAAAAATGGTGAGAACCTGACAGATAAATATATCGGTCATAAAGAGTGGGAAGTAACACCTGCACTGGTTGACGCCATGGTAAAAGAAGTAGCGGCTGGAAATGGTCCGCTGACAGTAGATCTGGCGCATCCGGATGAAGTCCGCATGATGATCGGCGGAACAGATATGGATGAGTCTACCCAGCGAATGTTCCGTGACAAAATGGCATGGGAACATCTGGTATTCAGTAAAACACAGGAAAATCTGGGTGTTATGGGCGAAGTAGTAGATACTACAATCAAGACAGTTATTCAGGTGGAACCGATCAAAGTAGATAAAGAAATAAAAACAGATGTAGAAGGACTTTGGGCACCTGGAAAAGTAACCACACAGGGAAATGCATATTTTGGCTGGACCCGCGGTGACGGACTTGGAAATGCTTCCACTACTGGTATGATGGCTGGCGACAGCATTGCACCATATGCGGCAAAAGCAGAGTGGGATGAACTGGATCTGGAGCAGGTGGCAGCTTTAAAAGAAAAAATTTATGCTCCATTACACAGAGAAGATACCCATCATTTCAAAGAGATTTACGATATGATCGAGACGTATATTTTCGATGTACATAAATGTATTCTGAAAGATGAGGCTGAGATTCAGAAAGTGTATGCTGATATCGAGAAGATGAAAGCAATCGTACCGCATCTGACTGCTGATGATCCGCATTCTCTGTCAAAATGTCTGGAAGCAGCAGATACGATCCTTTGTCTGGAAATGATCTTCCGTTCTGCGGAAATGAGAAAAGAAACCCGTGGTATCATGTATCCGCATTACCGCGCGGACTATCCTCAGACAGATAATCAGAACTGGCTGAAATGGATCAATATCCGTCAGGGAGCAGATGGTGAGATGGAATTATTTACCGAAGATATTCCGATGTGGAGATATCCGGTGCGTCCGCAGGGCTATATCATTCCGGAAGGACATACGGATGAATATGATGAAGCAGAATTTTATGCAAATTGTTAAGAGGAGGTTCGAAGAGTGAGTACAGTGAATATCAAGATCAACGGGTATGATTATACCATGAAAAAAGGAATCACCATTCTCGATGCTTCCTTTGAAACATTAAAAATGCAGCGTGAGTTTATGCAGCAGTCAATTCCGACACTTTACTATCTGAAAGGCGTGCAGGATGTGGATCAGTCCG
Organism: Roseburia sp. OM02-15; assembly: GCF_003481835.1. Classification (NCBI taxonomy): domain Bacteria; kingdom Bacillati; phylum Bacillota; class Clostridia; order Lachnospirales; family Lachnospiraceae; genus Roseburia; species Roseburia sp. OM02-15. The sequence continues at coordinate 110,762 of NZ_QULX01000005.1, read as the reverse complement.
GTGTCTGTATTGCAGAGGTGGATGGGGAGATTGTAAATGCATCTACCACCAGAATCAAAGAGGGCATGGAGATCCAGACAAGAACCCCGACTGTTATGGAAGCCAGAAAGAAAGCACTGGCAGCAATTCTGGAGCAGCACAACAAATCCTGTCTGTATTGTTTCCGTTCCACAAGCTGTGAACTGCAGGACTTATTGAAAGAATATGGATTTACCGATGAGCCGGATCTGCCAAAGACCAATCTGGAACAGCTGGATCTGAGTTCGAAAGTATTAATTCGTGATAATAATAAATGTATCAAATGCAAACGATGCATCAACGTGTGTGCAAAAATGCAGGCTGTATCTGCCATTGTATGTACCGGTGACGGTCTGGACGCAAAAATTGAACCGGCTTCTCCGGCCGGACTGGCAGCTGCAAGCTGTGTGAACTGTGGACAGTGTGTGGCAGTCTGCCCGGTTGGAGCACTGACAGAGAAGACACAGATGGATGAGGTAAAAGAAGCACTGAATGATCCGGAAAAATACGTGGTTGTTCAGGTGGCGCCGGCTGTCAGAGCGGCACTTGGCGAAGCTTTCGAATTCCCGATCGGTGTAGACGTAGAAGGCAGAATGGCTGAGGCACTTCGACGTCTTGGATTTGACAAAGTATTTGATACAAAATTTGGTGCGGATCTGACCATCATGGAGGAGTCCAATGAGCTGATCGAGCGTCTGAACAACGATGGAGAACTTCCGTTGATTACTTCCTGCTGTCCGGGCTGGATCAAATATGCAGAGCATTTTTATCCGGATATGCTGGAGAATATTTCTTCCTGTAAATCCCCGCATCAGATGCAGGGAGCAATTGTAAAAACATACCTTGCAAACCAGGAACACATTGCGAAAGAAAATATCGTTATGGTATCTGTAATGCCGTGTACCGCAAAGAAATTTGAGATTACCCGTGAGGATGAGTGCGGAGCTGGTGTTCCGGATGTAGATATTGTCATCACAACAAATGAACTGGCTCAGATGCTCAAAGATGCAGAAATCCAGTTGGAGGCTATGAATCCGAATTCTAAATTTGATCTTCCGCTTGGATTTGGTACCGGAGCGGCTGTTATCTTTGGTGTGACCGGTGGTGTTATGGAAGCTGCACTGAGAACTGCAGTGGAGAAACTGACAGGAAAAGATACTGTTTTAGAGTACACAGATGTGCGTGGCATGAATGGAATCAAAGAGGCATCCGTGGACGTAAATGGAACAACTGTAAAAGTAGCTGTTGTATCCGGCCTGGCAAATGCAAACCAGCTGCTGACAGCAATTAAAAACGGTACCGCAGATTATCAGTTTGTGGAAGTGATGGCCTGCCCGGGTGGCTGTGTAAACGGTGGTGGACAGCCACATCAGAACGCAGCAACCAGAGTACTGAATGATGTGCCGAAAATGCGTGGCGCTGCGTTATACCAGAATGATGCAGGTAGTGCCATCAGAAAATCACATGAGAATCCGGTAGTGAAAGAAGTTTATGAATCATTCTTGGGTGAACCGGGATCTGAAAAAGCGCATGAATTGCTGCATACAAGCTATCAGATGAGATAGCAGAGTCTTATTGTTGAACAGTAAGAGATAGAAATTACAAAAGAGAAATAGAACAGGATGCTGTTACTTTGTAGAAACGAAGTGATGGTATCCTGTTTTTTTGTCCGAAATAATAGTATAATACTAGAAGAAATACAAGAAGACGAGGACATATACGTTGGAAAAGAATGATTTCAGGACAGAATTGAATCCTTTTGAAATGCTGGAAGAACTGCTCTGGCAGGATCAGTTTGAATTGATTTTTCCAGAAAAATCAGATAATGAAAATTGTGGTGCACAGGAAAAAGGAGAAGCAGACAGAGCGGAAAATAAAAATGAAAGCATAATACAGAAAGATACATATACAGGTAAGAACGGCGTAAAATCAGAACTCCGTCTTGTCTATCTGATGAACGACGCAGTGGAAAGTTTTTTGGTCTTTGTTAATGCCAGAATGACCGGGCACTATCAGCCGGATTATGAGGGCGAACTGGAAGCAGAATTAAGCAGGGAAGATACGGATGACAGCTGTATTTATGTACTTGTAGTTCACCAGGGTGACAGTGTCGTGACAATTTTTTTTGAAAATTTAAAAGTGGAGATACACCTGTACCGTTACGGAGATCTTGGACATTTTTGGGTGAAGGGCTATGAATATCTGCGGCAGTTGGAGTACCGAATTGCGATTCTGCATACAAAATGTGAGTATCTGGGAGCGGATGCAGCCAGTGAGGAAGAACGGAAGCTGTCAGAATTGGTACATTTTCCACCGTTGAATTATGCCTGTTATCCGGCAGTCCCAGCGAAATATATCGTGCCAATGGCGGATGTGTGGGAGCCGACGGAACAGGCCATTTCAATCATGGAAGAACTGTCATCGGAAGCCGGAGATTACAGCCTGCTTCGGTGGCTGGCATTTTATCGGAAGCATCATGGAAAAACAATGAGCAGATTACTTGCATGGATGCTCCACAAGGTTAGTCATGGAGTCGTGGTGGATCTGCTGATGGAAAAACTGATGCTGGCAAGCGAAGGTTACCCGGTGCGTACCTATAAAACAGAAAAGCTTAAATCAGAAGACTCCAAATTCAAGAAGGAAGAAATTGGAAAAAGAGAAGTATATGATACAAAAGCATCAGAGCAGAGAACGGTATCTGCAGTCGGAGGAATATCACAGCAGTTATATGAGAAAATTCTGATGCAGGCAGCACAGCGTAAAATGGAGCTGGAAGCTCAGGGAAAGCAGGTCACACTGGTGAGGGAAGAACCTTTCACAACAGCGCAGGATTCCGTGGAATATAACGTATATCTGATGATCTGGAAGAAAAAGTGGGGAAATCGAATCGTAGAAGTAGAACATATTTTTTGACAGACAATAAAAATCCGACCTAAAAAAATGTATAAAAATAATTAATATTTGTTCGTTGTTGGAAAAAGATTATCCATCATTAAATCATACTATTCCGATAGGAGTGAAAACGTTTTCACAATCTTGGTTTGAAAACTGGAAGAAATTTCTGTATAACTGTAGGAAAGAAAGGACAGGAACATGAATTTTAATACACAACTATTACACGGAAAATCGGTGGGAGCGTATTCCTTTGGAGCAACCTTACCATCCATCAGTCAGGTGAGTGCTTATACCTACGAGACATCAGAACAATTGGAAAAGGTCTGTCAGAACAGGGCAGCAGGTTTTGCTTATACCAGAATCGGAAATCCGACGGTGGCAGCGTTTGAACGGCGCATCTGTGAGATGGAAGGCGGCTTTTCAGCAACAGCTTGTGCATCGGGTTTAAGTGCAGTGGTATTTTCTTTATTAAATATTTTGCAGAGTGGAGATGAGATCATTGCCAGCAGCGGAGTGTTTGGCGGAACGATCGACGTATTCCGGGATCTGCAGAATTTTGGTATTCAGGTGCATTACATCCCTTATCTGTCAGAAGAAAATATTACTCCGTTATTGAATGACAAGACGAGAGCCGTGTTTGGTGAAGTTATCAGCAATCCGGGACTGGATGTAATAGATGTGTCAGCGGTAGCCGCTTTTGTACATACGCATCAGGTTCCTTTGATTTTAGACAGCACGACAGCGACACCGTTGCTGATCCGGCCATTAAAACTGGGAGCGGATGTTGTGGTTCATTCCAGTTCAAAATACATCAACGGAAGCGGCAATTCCATCGGTGGTGTGATCGTGGATGGTGGAAAATTCCGATGGAATCCTCAGCGTTATCCGGTGCTGGCAGAGTACAAAAAGTTCGGTCCGGCAGCGTATACCGCACGGTTGAAAAATGATACGTTACGAAATTTTGGTTCCTGTATGGCTCCGATGAATGCTTATCTGAATACCGTAGGTCTGGAGACTATGGGACTTCGGGTACAGAAGGAATGTGAAAACGCATACGCGCTGGTAAAAGCGTTAGAACAGCTGCCAGATGTAACTGTTAATTATCCACTGCTTGAGACTTCTCCTTATCAGAAGCTGGCAACAGAGCAGCTTGGCGGTTATGGCGGTGCGATCTTAAGTCTTCGGGTTGGCAGCAAGGAACGGGCATATCGTCTGATGAATCATTTGAAATTTGCACATATTGCGACAAATATCGGAGATCTGCGGACGCTGGTTATTCATCCGGCTTCTACGATCTACATTCACAGTACCGAAGAAATGATGCATGCCGCAGGTGTATACGATGATCTGATCCGTGTCAGTGTCGGAATTGAAGACGCCAAAGATCTGATCGCAGATTTTACCGAAGCAATCGCACATGCGGATGAAGAAGCAGAGTAACAATCGATATAAGAAACGGATAATTTTACAAAAAACGATTGTGCAGAGAACTCTGAACAGATAGTATAGAAAATGACAAAAGAAAAACGGTTCGACTTGAATAAAAAGGAGAAATGTCATGGCAGTTGATTACGCAACCTTAAAAAAAGGCGGTTTTATGCGCCAGAAACAGAAAAATAATTTTTCCCTGAGAATCCGTGTCGTTGGCGGAACCCTGACGGCAAAACAGCTGGCAGTGGTTTCAGAAGTTGCAGAGACTTACGGAAAAGGATATGTACATCTCACCTCCCGTCAGGGAGTGGAGATTCCATTTATCAAATTAGAGCAGATTGACGAAGTAAAAGACGCACTGGCAAAAGGTGGCGTTGTTCCGGGTGTCTGCGGACCGCGTGTCCGTACCGTAACAGCCTGTCAGGGCGCTGCGGTCTGTCCGAGCGGATGTATCGATACCTACGCGCTGGCACAGGAGCTGGATGCGAGATATTTTGGTCACGATCTGCCGCATAAATTCAAATTCGGTGTCACCGGATGTCAGAACAACTGCTTAAAAGCAGAAGAAAACGATGTGGGAATCAAAGGTGCGATTCGCGTAAACTGGATTCCGGATGCATGTATTCAGTGTGGCGTCTGTGTGAAAGCCTGTCGTACTGAGGCAATTACGTTAGAGGACGGCAAGATTACGGTAGATGAATCCAAATGTAATTATTGTGGACGATGTACAAAATCATGTCCGACCAGTGCATACGAGGAGACACACGGATATATCGTATCTTTCGGTGGAACCTTCGGAAATCACGTCCATAAAGGAAATGTGATCATTCCGTTTATCGAAGATCATGACAAATTAATGAAAGTCTGTGACGCAGCCATCGATTTCTTCGCAGACCATGCAAATGCAGGGGAGCGTTTTAAATTCACCATTGACCGCGTCGGCGCAGACAAATTTGAACAGGCAATCAGGGAGGCATATGAAAATGAGTGAGATACAGTTTGATGATCAGGTAGATATCACAGATGTGGTATGCCCGGTAACATTTGTAAAAGCAAAAGTAGCATTAGAGGAACTGGACGACGGAGAAATTCTTGCAGTCCGCATGAATGACGGCGAGCCGGTGCAGAATGTGCCACGCAGCATCAAAGAGGAAGGACATCAGATCCTGAAATTGCTGGATAACGAAGATGGCACTTATACACTTTTTGTGAAAAAAGTGGAGGAGTAAGAAAATGGCAGAACGAATCAGTCAGGATAATTTTGATACAAAGATTTTGCAGGCAGAAGGTGTGGCCGTCGCAGATTTTTATTCCGACAGCTGTGTTCCGTGCAAACGGATTTCACCATTGCTTGCAGATCTGGAAGAAGCACACGACAATGTGTATGTGGGAAAAGTAAACATTGCTTATGACAGAGATCTGGCAGAAAAATACCAGGTGGCATCTACACCGACGCTTATCTTTTTCAAAAATGGAGCAGAAGTGAAACGGCTACACGGTATAGTGAAAAAAGCAGAGTTGGAAGAAGCAGTTGCAGAAGCTGCTGAAAAATAGAAGCACATAAGCGGTAAAATTCAAGTCGAACGCACGTGAGACTTGGTGCGTGATTCTGGTCAGCGAAAGCTGACATATTCTTCTCAGAATCACTGCACTCTACACTCCGTTCCGGTCGGCGCAAAACCATTGTCTCCCAGACAATGGGCGCCCCCGCGGAGCGTTTATCTCAGTCGGAGATTGTACTCCCACTGAGAAAGACTTGTTATTACTCACCACTTGCAGAAGTGGGAGTCTTCTCGACTGAGATAAAAGCTATCCAAAAAGCAGCAGTTGAACTGTAAAGATAAAAGCTATAAAAATAACAACAGTTGAGCTATAAAAATAAAGTTGTGAAAAGTGAGGACAAAAACATGAAATTAAACGTAGCAGGAGAAAACAAAGAATACAAAGAGGGACTGACTGTCAAAGAACTGATCGCACTGGAAAACGTAGAGACACCAGAGTATGTAACAGTTTCTCTGAACGATGAATTTGTAGATCAGGGCGCTTTTGAGTCTACTACATTAAAAGATGGCGATGTTGTTGAGTTCATCTACTTCATGGGAGGTGGAAAATAATGGCATTCAGTAACGAGCAGCTTGAGCGTTACTCCCGTCATATCATTTTGAAGGAAGTAGGCGCCAAAGGACAGAAAAAACTGCTGAACGCAAAGGTTCTGATCATCGGAGCCGGCGGACTTGGTGCACCTTGTGCCATGTATCTGGCAGCAGCCGGTGTGGGAACCATTGGTATCGCAGATGCGGATGAGGTAGATCTCTCCAACCTGCAGAGACAGATCATCCACAGTACCGATGATCTGGGAAAAGCAAAAGTACAGTCTGCAAAAGAGACTATGAATCATCTGAACCCGGATGTAAACGTGATTACTTATCGTACTTTTGTTACTTCTGAGAACATTATGGATCTGATCAAGGATTATGATTTTATCATTGACGGAACAGATAACTTCCCGGCAAAATTTCTGATCAATGATGCCTGTGTTATGGCGAAAAAACCATTTTGCCATGCAGGAATCATCCGTTTCAAAGGTCAGCTTATGACCTATGTACCGGGAGAAGGTCCGTGTTACCGTTGTGTATTCAAAAATCCACCGCCAAAGGATGCTGTTCCGACCTGTAAACAGGCAGGTGTCATCGGAGCCATGGGCGGTGTCATCGGAAGCCTGCAGGCTATGGAAGCCATCAAGTACATTCTGGGACAGGGCAAACTCCTGATCGGAAGTCTTCTGACTTACGATGCGTTGGATATGGAATTCCGCAAGATAAAATTACCGAAAAATACATGCAACTGTCCGGTTTGCGGTGATCATCCGACCATCACAAAATTAATTGATTACGAACAGGCAGAATGTGAGGGAATTTAAATGCAGATCAAATTAGCACAGAGTGATTTTGATACGATGGTGGACTGGGCAAAAGAACATCTGCCGGAGGAGAGCTGTGGACTGCTGGGCGGTACAAAAGACGGTGATGTCCGTACCGTAAAAAAAGTGTACTATCTGACAAATATTGATCACACCAACGAGCATTTTTCCATGGATCCGAAGGAACAGTTGAAAGCCATCAAGGACATGCGTGTCAACGGACTGACACCGCTTGGGAACTGGCATTCTCATCCGGAGACACCGGCGCGTCCGTCTCAGGAAGATATCCGTCTGGCTTATGACAGTACAGCGTCTTACCTGATCTTGTCTTTGATGGATGCTGAGCATCCGGTGTTACATGCATTTACAATTGTGGACGGCACACCGACAAAGGACGAGATCGTATACGAAGCATAATTTTATAGTTACAGTTCACTCATCACATGTATTCAGGTAATGATCATGCTTGCATGAGGAATTAGCTGGATACATAGTGATGAAGGGAGCGCCTTTTTATGAGCAAAAGTAGTAGCGAAGCTGCGGGGGAGCCCGAAAGGGCGTTTTGCGAATGGCGCGTGTGAACTGTAACAGTTTATAAATTAGGGTGTAAAATTACAATAACAGGTAGTTTTACACCCTGTTTGTATATCAGATGGGAGCTAATCCCCCATCTGATATAGCCTCCGGCAGGATTACAGAGGTGCGCAGTTGAAGTATGTCATGCAATTGCATGACGCGCACCTCGCAACAAGAATGCCGGAGCATTCTTGAATATACTTGGTAAAAATAAGTTGTTGTAGTAAAATCCAAAGATACAGAAGGAATCATATCATGTATATTGGAACGAATAATGAGGAATAAATGATATGTCAATCAAAGAAATTGCAAAACGGGCAAATGTTTCTCCGGCGACGGTATCCCGTGTCTTGAACAATCCGGATTATAACTGTTCTTCCCCGGAAGTGCGTGAGCGCATACGAAAAGCTGCCATGGAGCTGAATTATGTGCCGAACGAGGCAGCCCGTCGTTTGAAACAGGGAAAAAATGAAAAGACAGAGAAAACATATTACATTAATGTACTGATCACACGTACCGATGGTGCAAACGTGGATCCGTTTTTTGATGCACTGCTGCGTGTGATTGAGACAGAAATCCACAGAAGTAACTGCATTTTGTCAAATATCTGGTATCGTTCCATTTTCTCTGATGACAAGCGTTGTGCACGGGAGAGCATCAAAACAATTGTGGAACAGATGCAGCAAGAGGCGGTACAAAAAGCAGACGGTCTGATTGTGATTGGAAAATGCAATAAAGAAGCTCTGCTGGAGATGAAGCAGCACTATCACAGTGTTGTGTGCGTGAATCGCAATGCTACAAGCGGGATTACGGATGAGGTGGTCTGTGATGGGCGCAAAATCGCGCAGATGGCAGTGGAATATCTGATCGGTCTGGGACATCAGAAAATCGGGTATGTGGGCGCCTGTGGAACCAATGCACGTTATCAGGGGTATTTACAGACATTGCGGGAGCATGACATTGAAGTAGAACCGGAATTTATCATGAAGACAAGACAGACAGAAGTGGAAGGCTTCAAAATGATGGAGCGTCTGCTGGAGTCAGAGGAACGTCCAACTGCTATTTACTGTGCCAATGATATTTCCGCGGTGGGTATGCTAAAATGCATGGCAAATAATAAAAAGTGCGGATATACGCCATCCATTATCGGAAATGACGATATTGAGGCGGCGCAGGATACAAAGCCGATGCTGACAACCGTGCGTCTGCCAAGAGATGAGATGGGAAAATTTGCCATGTACCTGTTATTAGATCATTTGCGGGGCGGACATCGTTCCGCGGTGAAAATGGAACTGGAAGGACAGCTTCTGATTCGAAACAGCTGTATCCGGGTGAACGACAGCAGTTGGAGTGACTACTGCATTTAGCCCACAGTTAATCTGTGTAGAATTTTTCTATTCTATATACGAGCATGTTTAGGTAAACAGGAGTATTGGCACGAAAGAACGTGGATTTCACAATTCTTTCACAATATCAACAAAATTTTACTACAATTATCAGATATGATATACTCATCAAAGATGAGGAGGCAGAAAGAAATGCTTGAGAATGAAGAAAATAAAATGAACACAGAAAATAATGAATCAGAAGTAAAAAATGATAGTAATATAGAAAATACAGAAAGTAAAAAAACAACAGAGGAGATGTTTGAGGAATCCGATTTCGTGACACCGCCACAGGAGAGCGAACCGGAGCGGTCAGCATCTTCTGCACAGGAGACTGTTACAGCAGAGACAGCAAAGGCAGAGAACAGTTCCTCCGCTGCTCAGGAAACAGGAGCAACAGAGAGCACTTCTGACAGTCATATCAAAGGAACAGAAGGTGCTTCCCAGTACCGTTATTCCTACATCCAGAATCATAAAAAACAGGATCAGGTGAATGGTGATCAGCATAACGATCATCAGGAGACATCAAAGCAGAAAAGAAAACACAAACGCAGCATGAACCTGTATGCAAAAGTAATCTGCTGTGCAATTCTGTTCGGTGCAATTTCCGGTGGTATGGTACTGGGATCTTTCATGATCGGAAAAAATGCAGTAAAGACAACTGCTTCTTCTACCACATTAGAAACGAACGCTGCAAAACTGAGCACAAGCTCCGGCAGCAAGAACGGTTCATCCAGTTCTTCTGGAGATACTTATACTGTAGCTCAGATTGCAGAACAGTGTAAATCTTCTGTTGTAGCAATTACCAACCAGAGTGTACAGGAAGTACAGACTATGTTTGGAACGATGCAGCAGCAGAGTACAGGAAGTGGTTCCGGTGTTATTATCGGAAAGAATGATACAGAACTTCTGATCGCGACAAACAATCATGTAGTATCCGGTGCGGAGTCTCTGACCGTATGCTTTAACGATGATAAAGACGCTGTATTTGATGCAAAAATTAAAGGAACAGACGCAGATAATGATCTGGCAGTCATTGCAATCAAGCTCTCTGATATCAGTGAGGATGTATTAAACAGCATTTCCGTCGCAACACTTGGTGATTCCACCCAGATGGAGGTCGGTGATCAGGTCGTTGCTATCGGTAACGCACTTGGTTTTGGTCAGTCCGTTACTTCCGGTGTTATCAGCGCATTAGACCGTGAGGTTACGATTGATGATACAACTGCAACACTGATGCAGACAGATGCAGCCATCAACCCAGGTAACAGTGGCGGAGCTCTGTTTAACATGAAAGGTGAGGTCATCGGTATCAACAGTGCAAAATATGCCAGCGATCAAGTAGAGGGCATGGGATTTGCAATTCCGATGGCAAAAGCACAGGGTATCATTGAAAACCTGATGAATCAGGAGACCAGAGATAAACTGACCAGTGATTATGGTTTCTTAAATATTACCGGACAGGATGTATCTTCCGATGTTGCTGAGATGTATGGCATTCCAGAGGGTGTTTATGTCAGCGGAACCACAGACGGTGGTGCAGCAGCCAATGCCGGTATCCAGAAAGGCGATATCATCACAAAACTGGGTAACACAACCATTACTTCTATTTCACAGTTAAAAGAAGAATTACAGTATTATAAAGCCGGAGAAACCGTTGAGATTACACTTCAGAGAAATACCGACAACAAGGGATATCAGGAGCAGACCGTAAAAGTTACACTGGATAACGCTTCTGAACAGTCCAATACAACAAGCCAGAGCGACAGCAGTCAGTCCCAGTCCGGTACACAGACCGTTCCGGGTTATGGCAGTGACGGCAGCAGCAACGGAAACAGCAGTATCGAGGACTTCTTTAACAGCATGAGATAAAATTGTAAGAGAAAGACGATGATTCAGACACAGTTCTGAATGATTGGGAAATTCTGTAGAACAGAACGCATTGTGGGTGTAGAATCCCCCAATGCGTTTTTTCATTTTTGCTTTACGCTGTCTTTATCTTGTGATAAAATGAACAAAACAGACTTTTACAAAGTATTGGAGGCAGTTGAGATGAAGAAAAAAAGAATTGCAATTGCACTTGGACATGACGCACTGGGAACAACGCTTCCAGAGCAGAAAGAAGCAACCCGCCGCGCAGCAAAGGCGATTGCCGATCTGATACAGGACGATTGTCAGGTAGTAATTACACACAGTAACGGACCACAGGTTGGAATGATCCATACCGCGATGTCTGAGTTCCACAGACTGTATACAGACTATACCGCGACACCAATGTCTGTATGCTCAGCCATGAGTCAGGGATATATCGGATACGATCTGCAGAATGCAATCCGCACAGAATTAATGAACCGCGGCGTATATCGTACCGTTTCCACACTTCTGACACAGGTAGTGGTAGATCCTTACGATGAAGCTTTTTACAAACCGAGCAAGATCATCGGTCGTGTCATGACAGAGGAAGAAGCAGAGGAAGAAGAGAAGAAAGGTAACCATGTCGTTAAAACTGAGGACGGTTACCGCAGAATCGTTGCTGCACCGAATCCAATGCAGATTGTAGAGCTTGATGCTGTCAATGCTTTGATGGATGCTGATCAGGTAGTCATTGCTGCCGGCGGTGGCGGAATCCCGGTACTGGAGCAGGGCACAACCTTAAAAGGTGCCAGCGCAGTCATTGAGAAAGATTTGATCGCAGGTCTTCTGGCAGATGGTGTAGAGGCAGACATGCTGATCATCCTGACCGGAGAAGAATGTGTATACAAAAACTATGGCACGGACAAGCAGGAGCCAATCCGTGAAATGACCTGTGCACAGGCACAGAAATATATGGCAGAGAGAGAATTTGGTGAGGGAACCATGCAGCCGAAGATTGAGACGGCACTCTTTTATATTGGCGATTATGCGACACGCCAGGTGCTGATTACGAAATTGGGGAGTATCGAAGCAGCCATGGCAGGTCAGACAGGCACAATTATAAAGAAATAAAAACGAGAAAAAGGGGATAATGCATGATAAAGAGTGTATTATCCCTTTTACAATTTGTATTATGCATGAAAAATCATTTGATTTTCAGAAGTTACAGGAAAGGAATCGTGTATTTATGAAAGAAATCCGTAAAACCAAAATTGTCTGCACACTTGGACCATCTACAGATAAAGGTGATGTACTTCGCCAGTTAATGCTGGAAGGAATGAACGTTGCGCGTTTCAATTTCTCCCATGGTTCTCATGAGGAACAGAAAGGTCGTTTGGAAAAATTGGTTGCATTGCGAAAGGAGTTAAATCTTCCGGTAGCAGCACTGTTAGACACCAAAGGACCAGAGATCCGTTTAAAAGAGCTGAAAGGTGGCAAAGCAGAACTGAAAGAAGGACAGCTTTTTACCCTGGCACTTGGTGATTTCGTGGGCGATGCAAGCCGCGTTGCCATTACTTACGAAGATCTGCATAATGATGTGCACGTTGGCGATCGTATTCTGATTGATGACGGTCTGATCGAGATGAAAGTCATTCGTCTGGATGGAACCGATATTGTGTGTGAAGTTGTAAATGGTGGTATGATTTCCAATAAAAAAGGTGTCAATGTACCGAATGTAGAGCTGTCCATGCCGTTTATCAGTGAGACAGATTATAACGATATCGTGTTTGGTATTGAAAATGGCTTTGATTTTATCGCAGCTTCCTTTACAAGAACCGCAGATGATATTCTCCAGATCCGTAAAATTCTGGATGAGCATGACTGCAAGAGCATCAATATCATTGCAAAAATTGAGAACAAACAGGGTGTGGATAACATTGATGAGATCATCCGCGTATCCGACGGTATCATGGTAGCCCGTGGTGACATGGGTGTTGAGATTCCGATGGAGGATGTTCCGGTTATTCAGAAAATCCTGATCGAAAAAGTATACAAAGCAGGAAAACAGGTTATCACAGCAACACAGATGCTGGATTCCATGATGAAACATCCGCGCCCAACCCGTGCAGAGGCTACAGACGTTGCAAATGCTGTTTATGACGGAACCAGTGCGATCATGCTTTCCGGTGAGACCGCTGCCGGCGATTATCCGGTAGAAGCATTACAGACTATGGTAAAAATCGCATCCCGTACCGAGCAGGATATCAACTATATGTCCCGCCTGAAAAAACGTGGCATTCTGACCAATCCGGATATTACAAATGCGATCGCACATGCAACCTGCACTACAGCGATGGATCTGAATGCATCTGCGATCATTACCGTATCCAATTCCGGACGTACGGCACGTATGGTATCCAAATACCGCCCGGCTTGCCCAATCATTGGATGCTCCGTAAACGAAGACGTATGCAGAAAACTGAATATGTCCTGGGGTGTGACTCCATTATTGGTAGAATTAAAACATAATTCCGATGAATTATTTGACCATGCGGTAGATAAAGCAGAAGAAATGGGACTGATCGAGCAGGGCGAGATCGTTGTTCTGACAGCAGGTGTACCGCTTGGTATTTCCGGAACAACTAATATGATCAAAGTGCATGTGGCAGGTCATATTCTGATGCAGGGAAAAGGTCTGACAGATAAAAGTGCAGCTGCAAACCTCTGTGTTATCTCATCTCCGGAGGAATTAAAAGAGAAATTTAAAGAGGGTGACATCATTGTTGCCAGAGATACTTCCAATGAGATGATGGAACAGATCCGTCTGGCATCCGGTCTGATCATTGAAAATGATAGTGCGGATTGCCATGGGGCGATTGCTGGATTGAGCCTTGATCTTCCGGTATTGATCGGGGCAGAAAATGCAACACAGATTTTGAAATCCGGTGCGTTTGTGACATTGGATGGTAAAAAAGGAATCGTAAGCTGTAACAATTAGTTTCCTTTGTGGCTGAAATTTAGGGTAATGAAAGGGGTCTGGGTTTATTTTGTCTCCGCAGCTAACAATCGCTTGCTGAGAAAAAATAAACCCAGACCCCATTTACGATTGAGGCATAACCTTAAATTGGTTTCAACCAGGACACGGCAAAAACTAAGCAAAAAACTAATTTAAAATTTCACAGCGTAAATTGAGAACCCAGCCAATTTTTTCTTGGCGAGCGATTGTTAGCCGCAAAGAAAAAATTGGCTGGGTTCGTATTATAAAATGAAAAATTAAACATATTTGCGCACGACTAGCGATTGCGGAAGGAGTCTTTGATTTCGTTTTATATGTTTAAAATTTATTTAGAATACTTGGATACGATATTATTCATTTCTGACCAGCATGCCTCCATGTCGCGCACAAGTTTAAACTGTGTCCGTGCACGATCCAGATTCTGTCCCGGGCGATGAATCGCAAAATAATGATCGCCTTCCAGATAATCGGTCAGAAAGCGCATACCACATTCCAGTGTCATGAGTTTTGCACCCCATGGCAGTGTCTCAATTTCCAACGGAGTCAGGGCATTTCCGGCAACTTCCAGAAATCCCTTTGTATATGCTTCAAATAATTCCAGTGAGAAATTTACCTTGCTAAGATCCGGTTCGTCTTCTGCACTGTGATTTGCACCAAAACGAATAGAATCGCCGTAATCGTTGGCTGCAAGTCCCGGCATAACGGTATCCAGATCGATGATACAAAGTGCATCATTCGTATCCGCATCCAGAAGGATGTTATTGAGCTTGGTATCGTTGTGGGTAACGCGCAGTGGCAGTTTTCCGGCAGCAAGCAGATCGGTCATATAGGAGCAGTCTGCTTCGTGATCCAGTACAAATGCAATATCATCAGAAATATCAGCTGCACGGTGCAGCACATCTGCTTTCAATGCTTCCTTGAATTTGCGCAGACGATCCGGTGTATTATGAAAATTCGGAATTGTCTCATGCAGGCTGGAGGCATCGTAGTCTGCCAGATTTTTCTGGAACTGACCAAATGCACGGGCAGAAGTATAGAAATCTTCGGTATTTCTACACTGTTGCAGACAGATTGTATTTTCTACAAAATTGTATACACGCCATGCACCACCGGTGGAATCAGTATAATAAGAACTGCCGGTTTTGGTCGGAACGATGGACATTGTCTCACGGGAGACATCACCGCCGCGTTTGCTGATCAGATCTCTCAGATAAGAAGTAACGCCACAGATGTTTTCCATCAGTGATTTCGGATCTGTAAAAATGTCCGTGTTGATCCGTTGCAGGATATATCTGGTCACGGTTTTTCCATTGACAGTAACTAAATATGTATTATTGATATGACCTTCGCCATATGAATTATAGGATAAAGTACCTTCCCCCCAAGCGTAGGCAGAAAGGACTTCCTGAAAAATTTCAGGTGAAATAGTTGCCATAATTGTTTCTCCTTTATATGAATTTAACGGATAAGATGCAGCCAGAACAAACAGTATTTTATCCGACAGCAATCTTTTAGATTAAATATGCAGATGAAAGAAAAGTGCTTAGTTCCATAATGGTGATGGATATAAGCCTTCCTCTGCTTTCTGAGCCAGAGCTTTTACAATTCCAGGTTTGTCTTCACGATAAGTTACACCATACCATTTGTCCGGGCTTTTCAGAACTTTGACAGTTGCTTTGCCTTCATCCAGAAGCTGACTGACAACAGATGGAAGGAAGTACTCACCTTTTAATGGATTGGAAACCATTGCGTCATCTAAAAATGCAGGGAAGCGCAGTTTTGCCTCTTTGATAAAGCTCTCACTGAATCCCCATAAGTTCATGGAAACGGTGGTATCGCCGTCGATATCATGCCAGGTTTCCCCTTTGTCCTCTGTGAAACGAATGCCATTTTCGTACTGTTCGATCTGTGTGTGCTCTACAACACTGACCAGATTGGAATCAGCATCTGTAGTGCAGACACCGCGGGCAACAGAACCATTTTCGGTAACGGTATTTTTTAACTGGTAGCCTACCATGCAGTAACGATATTTGTCATCATCAGCATGTGTGGATAAGTAATCATAGATGATCTGGAAACAGGTTGTTCCATAGTAATCGTCTGCGTTGATAACTGCAAATGGAGCATCGATCAGATCACGGGCTGCAAGAATTGCATGGCAGGTTCCCCACGGTTTTTCACGTCCTTCCGGAACAGTATAGCCCTCCGGCAGATCATCCAGATCCTGGTATGCATAAGCAACTTCCATATATTTGGAAACATGATTTCCAATAGTCTCTTTAAATGGGTCTTCTATAGAATGCTTGATGATGAAAATAACTTTTTCAAAACCGGCACGACGTGCATCGTAGAGAGAATAGTCCATAATGACTTCACCATGGCTTCCGACAGGATCCATCTGTTTTAATCCACCATAGCGGCTTCCCATTCCGGCTGCCATTACAACTAATACAGGCTTTTTCATCTTAATCTCCTCCTTATATAAAAACAAAAAATATAAATATAGTTTACATCTTATTTATTATACGGTTTCAGGATGAGAAAAGCAACGGTAAATACGGAAGAAATGAAAGTGAAATGTGGTTAAATCAGAAGAAAAAAAGGCTTGTATTTGGCTGCAAAAAGAGGGAAAATATTCATGTCGGGATGAAATAGAAATCAGCCGATGATGAAGAAATAGTGGATGAAATTGGAATAAATTGAGATAGAGAATGATGGCACAGGAGATGATTGTTTATGAAACTTATAAATGGAAGTGTATTTCTGCCGGATGGCAAATTTTCCAATGCAGATGTGGTCTGTTCAGAAAAGATTCTGGATGTGACAGAGAGAGCAGGTTGTGATATAAGAACTGATATCCAACAGGAAAATGGTGCAGATACAGACTGTGGATCAGTTTTGGATGTTTCTGGAAAATATGTGATTCCGGGACTGGTGGATATTCATTCCCATGGTGCAGTAAATGCCGATGCCAGTGACGGAGACGCAGAAGGATTACGGAAAATGTCCCGTTACTATGCGCAGAAAGGTGTGACAAGCTGGTGCCCGACAACGATGACACTGTCGGAGGAGCAGCTGTTGACCGCAATGCATGCCATCCGGGATTTTACATCAGATGGGGCAAACTGTGTGGGTGTGCACTTGGAAGGACCTTTTGTTTCTTATGAAAAAAGAGGTGCACAGAATGCAGCTTATTTGCAGAAACCGAACATAGAAGAACTGAAAAAATTAAATGATGCCAGTGGCGGACAGGTGCGGATGATCACGATTGCACCGGAGGAAGATGAAAACAATGCATTTATCCGGGAAGCAAGTCAGATCTGCACGGTGTCTCTGGGACATTCTGTGGCAGATTATGAACAGGCAAAGGCGGCATTTGAGGCGGGAGCGACACATGTAACCCATATGTTTAATGGCATGAATGGTCTGCATCACCGCAAGCCGGGCATTATCGGAGCCGCTTTTGATGCAGGTGCAACGGTGGAGCTGATCTGTGACGGTTTTCACATTGATCCGTCGGTGATTCGCATGACAGCAGCATTATTTGGCGATAAGCTGAATCTGATTTCTGATTCCATGCGCTGCGCAGGAATGCCGGAGGGTGAATATTCTTTAGGTGGACAGCCAGTGTGGATGAAAGCTGGAAAAGCGACATTGGCAGATGGAACGCTGGCAGGTTCTTCCATTCATCTGATGGATGCGGTGAGAAATGTGGTTCGTTTTGGAGTTCCGCTGGAGCAGGCGATTCGGGCAGCGACACTGACACCGGCAGAATCCATCGGACTGGCACAGGAGATCGGATGTATCCGACGGGGAGCCAGAGCGGATCTGCTGATTCTGGATAAAGAGCTGAATCTGGAAAACGTAATCATTGGCGGACAGATCTGGCAGTAACAGCTAAAACAAAAAGATAGTGTCAAATGACCTAACAAAAAGAGGAGGGTATTACAATGAAAATAATCAGAGCAAAAGACTATGATCAGATGAGCAGAAAGGCAGCAAATATTATTTCAGCACAGGTAATTATGAAACCGGATTGTGTACTTGGACTGGCAACCGGAAGCAGTCCACTTGGTATTTATCGCCAGCTCATTGATTGGTACAACAAAGGAGATGTAGATTTTTCGGAATGTTATTCTGTTAATCTGGATGAATATGTGGGACTGGATATTACCAGCGATCAGAGTTATGTGTACTTTATGCACCACAATTTCTTTGATTCCATCAATATCCGCGCGGATCATACGTTTATCCCGAATGGAAAAAATACAGACATTGCGGCAGAATGCGAGCGTTATGACAAACAGATCGCATCTTTAGGTGGTATTGATCTGCAGCTTCTTGGCATCGGACGCAACGGTCATATCGGATTTAATGAGCCGGATCGTGTATTTACAAAAGGAACACACTGTGTCAGTCTGGCAGAGTCAACCATCGAAGCAAATAAGCGTTTCTTTGACAGTATTGACGATGTACCGCGCCAGGCACTGACCATGGGAATCTGTGACATCATTCAGGCGAAAAAAGTTGTGCTGGTGGCATCCGGAGAGGACAAAGCGGATGCGGTTCAGAAAGCTTTCTTCGGACCGGTAACACCGGAAGTACCTGCATCGATCCTGCAGTTACATCCGAACTTCACACTGGTGGCAGATGAGGAAGCATTAAAAAAAGTACTTGCATGAGCGCAAAGAACGTGATATAGTAAACAGCGGAATGAGCACTGATTGTTCGTTTCGCTAAATGGGTGGATTCCCGAGTGGCCAAAGGGGACAGACTGTAAATCTGCTGGCGATGCCTTCGAAGGTTCGAATCCTTCTCCGCCCATTACCTAAGGACTTCTTAATGGAGTCCTTTTTTCGTGCAAAGATATAAAGCAGAGAAATCTTCGGTGAGAAACCAAAACGGTTCGAATCCTTCTCCGCCCATTGTATTAAGGACTTCTTAGAAAAAGAGAAGTCCTTTTTTTGCGTCCTTTTTTGAAAAATACGGGGGCACTATGTCGTTCATGTCGAAATAATGTCATTTCATGTCAAAGCTGTGTTTTTTGAATTTTTTTGTTGTAAAATGAGGTCAGAATGTAATGCTTTTCGTAATGGTTTGGCAACATGAATACAACAGGAGGAGAAAGAGCATATGAAAAAGATTATGACAGCAAACAAAAAAGTGTTGAGCCTGATTCTTGCGTTGACGATGTGTGTGACGATGCTGATGCCGTTATCTGCGACAGCTGTGGCAGCAGATAATACATCAACCAGTAATGATACGTCAGCACAAAGTACAGCAGCAGTCAGCACAACGACAGCTGACAGAAAGGCAATCAACCTTGGATCAGATGTCATTCATGGCTATGACAGTACAAACAATAGCTATGACCATGTATATTATGGAGTCCGGGACGGCAAAGGGGTGAAATGGCGCGTTCTGGATGATGAAACGCTGGATGAAAAAGATGGATTTTTCTTACTGGCAGAAAACAGTATAGCAGTAATTCCGTTTATCAACTATTGTACGGTAGGATCGTTGAATAACAGAAAAAATAACTGCTGGGTTTATGCGAATACAAAACGCCACAATGAGTGGATGAACAGTAGTGCACGGGTATGGTGCCGTTCTTTTACAGAACAGATCACATCCGGTACGACACTGGGGTTCCCATCCGATCTTCATACGATTACGGCAAATTCTTATAACAGAAATAAGGCAGCCTACGATGCGAACTATAATACGTTTTCTGACCGGGAAAAAGCAACGATTCTGTCAACAACGAAGTCAGATAAGAATTACCTGCCCGCTGGACAGTCATGGTTTTTCCGTAGCATTAATCTAAGTGGTGAAAAAGTATTTTTCCTGTCTGCATCGGAAGCTACAGATGCAAAGTATGGTTTTGATCAGGATGCAAACCGGAAAGATGCGAAAAAGAGATGGATGACACGTTCCCCTGCTACACAGGATCTTGTTTATAACAGTGATATGGGAAATTCCAATTTGGGATTCCATGGATTGAACGATTCGTCACTGGCTGTTATTTTCCAGGATGGATACATTTCTGACGGTCGTATCTATTCAGCAGTCCTTGACCGCTTAGGTCAGGAAAATCATGTTGTTGTGGAATATTATACAATGTATACCAATGATTTTGATGCGCGTCCGGCAATGAATATCAGCAAAGACAATATCCTGTTTACCTCTGTTGCAGATGGCAGTCTGGAAACAGGATTCAGCCCGATTGCAGATTACAGTGGCAGTGACTGGAAACTGACATTGAAAACAAATGATGCGTTTGATGCAGAACTGAGCAATACCAATCTTTCAGAGGATGGTATTACAGTTACACATCCGGCATTGAACAGTTTCAGTACTGCTTATAATAAAGTGACAGCGATGCTGACAAACAGCAATGGTGAAATTGTGGCTTATGGAGCATTGGATACGGCAGATACTTCTGCTACGACCAGCACACTTCCTTTTCCGGATGGCTTGAGAGAAGGAAAATATACATTGACACTCCAGGCAGAACAGTGGAATGGTGCAAACAAGACAAACTATGCTTCTGATTGTGTGACAAAAGAAATCAGTGTGGCAAAAGCACATAGTCATGATGGACATAAGTTTACCATGATTTCTTCGGAAGAAGAACTGGCAGCTATGACAGAGGACAGTTATGGCTTCCTGATCGCAGATGTGACTGTAGATCCGGACAAAGTTTATATCGGTCATCTGTGCCTGAATGGATTTGATGTAAAAGGAACGATGAAGGTACAGAATTTTGCATTGTATGATGACGATGCAGACAGTTTCGGTACATTGGAAAACGGACTGCATGTTGTGGATGGTACATTGACTCTGCATGGTGGCAACATAAACGGAGATGAGAATGGTTATGCTGTGACGGCGGAAGATCAAACAACGATCGCACTTCCTGGAGTTATGAACTTGAATGGAACAATGGCAGCTGTTTATCTGAAAGATGGCGCACAGATCAGTGCAAAGGGAATTGCCCGACCAACAAACCGCTATACGGTGAAACTGGAAAGTGAAACCGGAGTTTTCTGCACGGACTGGAATGAGGAACTGGATGCAAAACGTTATTTTTCCGGTGCAGATGGTACGCATGTTGTACAGAATGATGATACACTGACATTGGCAGAAAATGTACATAATACTTCTGCACATCCGGTATGTGGTGCCGTGTGCACAGATGAGGACAGCCATCCGGTTATCACAGAATGGACAAAATTTACCGGAAAAGAAACAGAGCTTACCAGTGGAAATTATTATCTGGATGATGATATTATACTGGATCATGCGATTGCAATCAGAGGCGATGTAAACCTCTGCCTGAATGGAAAAATGCTCCTTGTGGAAGAACAGCCGGGACAGTTTTATAAGGATGCGATGTATGTACATCGCGGGATGAGTTTGAATATCTGTGACTGCAGTCAGGACCAGACAGGAAAAATCTGTGGTGCGGAGAACGTTGGAAATGTTCGCTGTGTTGCAATTGGAAATAATGCGGAATGCAACCTGTATGGTGGAACTTTAAGTAACGCAAACTGGGTAGTAAACCCTGAGCAGGATGCTGTATTTCGTATGTACGGTGGAACAATCAGTGACGCTGATTTGGGTGTGTACAATTTTGGAAATATGTACATGTATGGTGGTACGATTAAAAGATGTAGAATCGGTATCTTAGGTTATGCACAAACAGAATTGTATCCAGATAGTTTGATTACAGATTGTACATATGGTACAGATTTGGGAGGATCAAACAGGAGTGCAAAACTGGGAGGTACGATCCGAAATTGTGATATTGGTTTTACCAGTGGTACTTTGCAGGAGACCGGTGTGGTAGAAAACTGTAGAATTGGTGGCGAACGTTATGTTGAGCTTCTTCCGGGCAGTATCATTCGTAACTGTACCGAATATGGTTTGTATGCAAGAGGAGCTGTCATGAGCGGTGGAACGATTACCGGCTGTGGTGTTGGTATCTATCTGGATCCTAACAAATACGGTGCCGAACAGTCATTACTTGTTTCAGGTTCTCCGGTGATTTCTGGAAATAAACAGGCAAACGTAGCTGTTTATTCTAAATTGAACAGCGAAGGTAAGTCAGAGAAAAATGTACAGGCAATCTATGTTGATGAGGACGGATTATCGGAGGCAGCAGAGATTCCGGTTCGTGTCATTACAAAAGATGGTGATTTTGATAGTTATGCTACAGATAGCTCAGCAGTATATACATTTTCCGGAAAATATCCTGCAAAGGATTACAGTAAATATTTCCAGAGTGATGTAGACAGCAGCATTGTTGTGTATGATAAGGAGACACAGCAGCTTGCAATTGCACCGTTAAATATCGGAACACCGGCGACAGATCGTGATCTGTGTCTGCTTCGTTACGATGCAAATGGTGGCAGTGGTTCCATGAATCTGGATCAGCTGGAAGACAGTCAGCTGATTGACGGTGAATGGTATGTTCATTTTAATACTGCAACCAATGGAGATGGACGTCTGCATGCAAATCAGTTTACTGCGCCGGAAGGAAAGAAATTTGTCGGATGGAATACAGAGGCGGACGGTAGTGGAATTACTTATACAGACCAGGCCGTATTCCGTATGATTTCTACCGCATCAGATGATGTAAATGGCAGCGATAAACAGATGGTACTGTATGCACAGTGGGAAGATCTTCCAAGAGTCACTGTTTCCTTGGATGCAAATGGTGGTGCAGTTGAACCGAATGATAAAACTGTGATTTATACAGGTACCTACGGTGAATTACCGGTTCCGACACGGGAAGGCTATGATTTCGAAGGTTGGTTTACACAGAAAGAGGATGGCGAAAAAGTCGAAGATACAACCGTAGTTGCTACAACAGAAGAACATACACTTTATGCACATTGGACGATTCAGGTATACGATGTGACATTATCTTCCGGTGAGGGTTATACTGCAACAGGTGCTACATCAGCAGAATATAGCAGCAATTATGAGTTTGAAGTTCAGATTGCAAAAGGATATTCCAGAACACAGAATTACAGGGTGCTTGTCAATGGCAGTGAAGTGACAGCAGCATCCAGTAAAGATGATTGTGATAAGTTCCAGATTCAGAATGTAAAAGGTGCCATGAGTATCGTGGTAGAAGGCGTGGCAGATATTACCCCGCCGGAAGCAGAACTTACAATTGGAACCAGCAAATATAACGCTTTTATGAATCGTGTAACGTTTGGTTTGTTCTTTAAAAAGACACAGACTGTTCATGTGACGGCAAGTGATCTGGGCAGCGGTCTGAAGTCTGTGGAATACCTTTTAGCTGACCAGGCATTTGAGGAGAAAGATGCAGTCAGTGGTGATTGGTCAAAACTGAATGTTCAGAACGGAAATACAAGTTTTAACATCGATGCAAATAAGAAAGCATTTGTTTATGTTCGGGTGAGTGACGAGAGTGGCAATGTACAGATCATTAATTCTGACGGTGTGGTTGTATATACGGATGCAGAAGCAATCACAGAGGCGATGAATTTTACAAGACTGAGTCAGGATGATGTACAGTTTGCGGTTCAGTTGAATGGCAATGAGGTAAAAAATCTGTATCTTGGAGATCAGTTGATCGACAGTCAGTATTATTCTGTATCAAAAGATGGTGAGATTACACTGAAAAACAGCTATTTGTCCGGACTGGCAGCAGGTGAATACACCGTTCGTGTGACTTATGATCCGTTGGGAGAAACTTATACAGCGGGTGATGAGCCGGCAATGACATCTGCAAAATTAGTAGTTGCAAAGGCAGAACGGACGATTGATTATAAAGCTGTTGATACAACTTATAACGGAAAAACGTATGCAGGTCTGACTTATGAGAACAGACCGCAGGCAACTGTGATCGAATACAAGGTGAAAGGTGCAGCAGACGATACTTATACGAAAGATGTACCGATGAATGCAGGTTCCTATACGGTGCGCATTTCCACACCTGAGGATGCAGATTATAATGCAAAACAGGTGAGCGGTGCCTTTACGATCAAACCGAAACAGGTAACGATTAACGGAACCACTGTTGAGACAACAAAAGTTTATGATGGAACAACGGAAGCGCGTCTTGTAGAAACAGGTACGTTATCAGACAATTATGATGGTAAAAATCTTGTGATTGTGGCAGGAAAGGCTTCTTATGAGAACAAAAACGTTGGTCCGGATAAGCAGGTAACGTTTACCGGATTTGCACTGGATGGTTCCGCGGCAGCAAACTATGTATTGAATGGTCAGCCGGAGAGTACCACGGCAGATATTACCGCAAAAGAGCTGACGATCACTGGACTGAAAGTAAAGGATAAACAGTACGATGGCAAAAAGAATGCTGAAATCGATAGAATGCCGGCATTGGCAGGTGTTGTAACTGGTGACAATGTACAGCTTGTAAATGGTATCCCAACTTTTGACAGTGAGAAAGCGGGCAAAGATATCGCAATTCATTTTACAGACTTTGTTCTATTTGGAGATGATGAGGTAGTCGCTAATTACAGACTGACGCAGCCGTCCGGTATGACAGCATCCATTCTGGAGTATGTGAGTGATGGCAGTGAATACAGTGTAAATTCCAATGACTGGATCAATACAGAGTTTGTTGTGACAGCAAAAGAAGGTTATGCACTGAGCCGTACAGATCTGGCAGATGGCGAATGGACCGATCAGTTAAGCGAACAGGAAGAGACCCAAAATGGAACCATTACTTTCTATGTAAAAAATACAGTGACAGGTGTGATCTCTACAGCTGTAACAGAAAATTATAAAATTGATAAAACCATTCCGGTAGGTGAGGCAAAATTGAATGGACGAAATGCGTTCCAGACGATCTTAAGCAAAATTACCTTTGGTTTATTCTTTAATGAAGATGTAACAGTAGAATTGAGTGCCAGCGATGATGCTTCCGGTATAAAATCTGTTATGTATTACAAAGCAGATCATCAGCTTACAGAGGAAGAAGTTCAGGCAATTGCTGACTGGACGGAATACAGTGAACTGAAGATGGAAGCAAAGGATATGGAACAGTTTATCATCTATGTTCGTATGGAAGACAATGCTGGTAATGTATCCTATATCGGTTCCGATGGTGCGATCTTTGATACAACAGCACCTGAGATTACTGGTGTGGAGAATGGAAAAACATACTATGTGACAAAGAAATTTACGATAAGTGATCAGAATCTTGCATCAATTACTGTAAATGGTGAAACTGTGGACGGAACTGTTACATTAGAGGGTGATACAGAGACTACTTATGTGATCTGCGCAACAGATAAAGCCGGAAATGTAACAGAGTATACAATCGTGATGAAACCGATTTCTTCTATTACAGATACAATTACAGAGATCACAGTGGATAATGCAAAGTCCAGTGATACAGAAGTGATTAGAGATGTGAGAGATCAGCTTCGTGATGTTACAGAAGCATTTGATGAGGAGGAATCTACAGAGGCAGAGTGGGATAAATTACAGGATGCTCTGACAAACTGTGAGGAATTGGAAAATCGAATTGCAGCGGCAAAAGATGCGTCAGAAAAATCTGAAATTACAGAGGTAAAAGAGATTACCGATGAGACTGTAAAAGTGGAAGATGAAGATGCACTGAAAGATGCAGAAAAAGCATTAGAGGAAGCGTTAAAAGATTATGATGGCAATTATACAGAGAGCGAGCGCGAGGAACTTGAGAAACAGCTTGAGAACGTAAAGGATGCGCTGACTGCAATTGACAATGCAAAGAAAGCTACAGAAGAGATCGAACAGCTTCCAAATGTGGATGATCTGAAACACAGCGACAAGGAAAGCGTAGACCGTGTGAAAGAGATTTACGACAATCTGACTGAAAATGAAAAGTCTATGCTGGAGGAAGATACACGCAGTAAGATGAACAGTCTTGTAAAACAGATGGAAGAACTTGAGAAAATTTCCTATGCACCGTCTATTATTGAAGGCGCAGGACAGATCTGGAAAGCAGGATCTGATACAAATGCAAAATTCCGCAGCAATGCTGAATTTGAAGAATTTGTAAAAGTACTGGTGGATGGTAAAGTATTAGATGCCAGCAAGTATACTGTTTCGGCAGGAAGTACCGTTGTGGAACTGAAGGCAGATTATCTGAATACTCTCTCCGCAGGAGAGCATACCCTCAGTATCGTATCCGAAAATGGAACGGCGTCGACGATGTTTACTATTGAGAAGAAAGCTGCGTTGGATAATGCGAAAAATACATCTGTAAACAGTCCGAAGACCGGTGACAGCAATGGCTTTATCTGGTGGTTTGTGGTACTCTTTGCGGGTGTTGGCATGATGATCATCACACTGGCAGTACATGAAAAAAAGAAAAGATCTATGAAATAAAGTGAATTGTTAAAACGAGGCAGTGGAACAGTCGATTTATCCGACTGTTCCACTTTTTTTTCTGCGAAAAAGATGATAGAATAGAATTTATCAAAAGGGATAGGAGTATCAGCAATGGGAATTATTAAAGGGATATGTATCAGTGAAAAAAGAGGAACACAAAAGCATGAAGTTTCTGAGGCAAAGCTGATTGCCGACTGGGGCATCGAAAATGATGCACATGCCGGACACTGGCATCGTCAGGTGAGCCTGCTTTCACTGGAAAAAATAGAGGCATTCCGTGCCAGAGGCGTGGAGGTGGAGTTTGGAGCATTCGGAGAGAATCTGATCGTGGATGGTTATGATTTCCGCAATCTTCCGGTAGGAACCAGATTCCGCTGCAATGACGTTCTGCTGGAGATGACGCAGATCGGAAAGGAATGTCACAGCCACTGTGAGATCTACAAAGTAGTAGGAGACTGTATCATGCCGCGGGAAGGCGTGTTTGCAAAAGTATTACAGGGCGGAACCATCAAAGTTGGGGATGAACTGGTGATGGAAGAAACTGGAGAGTAAAGCGTATCACAGAAATTGTTATCTGTATGCACAAGGCAGTTGTGATATGGGAATTTTACGTCGATTTTACATGAAATTTATACGCTGATGATAGTGGCAGAGTCCAAAAAGAAATAGTATAAAAGATACGCAGGGATTTTGCAGAGCATAAGTGGAAGCACAAGAGGATAAAATAAGATATGAGTAGAATTTCAAATATAATACGGGGGTTATTTGGAAGAAAGCCCGTACATCAACAGAATAAGAGCACTGCCTCACAGATGGGACGTGCAACCGCACCGAAATCTGAAAAAATGATTCAAAAGATGCCTGTGAAAACAATGAGAAAAGAGGAATCAGCTATGAAGACACAGGACACGCAAGTACAGGTAACAGAAGCACAGACAATGAGGAGTGGGGAACATATGGTACATTCATGTTATGACAACCGAGAGTTATCCTGGTTAAAATTTAATACCAGAGTATTGGAGGAAGCAGAAGATCTGGCGAACCCGTTTTGTGAGCGGTTATCGTTTGCATCGATTTTTCAGAGCAATCTGGACGAATTTTTCATGGTTCGTGTCGGTTCTCTGTATGATCAGATGCTGGTGTCAAAGGACATTCGGGACAATAAGACAAATATGACCTGTCAGGAGCAGCTGAATGCGATCTTTGAACAGATAAAACTGCTGACACAGCGTAAGGATGCAGCCTATGCGAATCTGAAAGAAGGTCTGGAGACTTATGGCGTAGAGATCTGCAGTTATGCAGAACTGGAAAAACAGGATGTGGAATTTCTGGATGCTTATTTTGAGCATGAAGTGCGTCCGTTATTATCTCCGCAGATCATCGGAAAGAAACAACCGTTTCCGTTTTTGAAAAGTAAAGATATTTATGCAGTCGTTGTATTAGAGAAAAAGAAACGGGACAAGCTTGGAATCGTTCCATGTAATGTAGACGTATTTCCACGCCTGATCCGGATTCCGGGACATGAGAACCGTTTTATGCTGCGGGAAGAAGTGATCCTTCATTACATGCCGCTTATTTTTGACCGGTATCATATCAAAAGTAAATCACTGATCCGTATTATCCGAAACGCAGACATCGATCCGGATGAGGAAATGTACGATGATGATACCGATTTCCGTCAGGTTATGGAGCAGCTGGTCAGCCGTAGGCGTAAATTATGTCCGATCAAACTGGAGTATACCCGTCTGATGGATGAGTCTGTGCTGGATACGTTGTGTGGTTATCTGGATCTGAAGAAAAAACATATCTTCCATTCGGAGGCACCGTTGGATCTGTCTTTCTTCTCCAAGATCCGCGATCTTCTGAGAAACAAAAAAGAGCTGTTTTATCCGAAATATACACCACAGCTCCCGGCAGATATCAATATGTCTGAGAGTATTATGAAGCAGATTGAGGAAAAAGACCGTTTCCTGTTTTTTCCATACGACAGTATACAGCCGTTTTTGCGTATGCTGAATGAGGCAGCGGAAGATCCGGAAGTTGTTTCTATTAAAATGACGTTGTATCGTGTGGCAAATGACAGTAAGGTCGTTGAGGCGCTGATCAATGCGGCAGAAAATGGCAAGGAAGTAGTTGCTTTGGTCGAGTTGCGTGCACGATTTGATGAAGAAAATAACATTGAGTGGTCCAGACGCCTGGAAGATGCAGGATGCCGGATTTTATACGGATTGGATAAGCTGAAAGTTCATTCGAAATTATGTCTGATCACGAAAAAGACTGAGGGACATATTTCCTATATCACACAGATCGGAACCGGAAACTATAACGAGAAGACCGCAAAATTGTATACGGATTTCTCTTTGATGACAGCACACCAGGGAATTGGTGAGGAATCGAACGAAGTGTTCCGGAAATTGTGTCTTGGTCAGGTGATGAAAGAGACAAAATATCTGATGGTAGCACCGAAGTGCCTGCGTAACAAGATCCTTGATAAGATGGATATCCAGATTGCCCGGGCAAAACGCGGAGAGGCGGCTTACATCGGTGCCAAGATGAATTCTCTGACAGATAAACGTATTATTGAAAAATTAATGGAAGCATCGCAGGCGGGTGTGGACGTTGAACTGGTGGTACGTGGAAGCTGCTGCCTGATCGCAGGTGTTCCGGGTGTTACAGACAATATCACGGTTCGGAGTATCGTAGGTCGTTACTTAGAGCATTCCAGAATTTATATCTTCGGAAATGATGATGTCTATATTGCTTCTGCAGATTTCATGACAAGAAATACGACACGTCGTGTTGAGGTAGCGACACCGATCTATGATGAAGATATCAAGAAACGTGTCCTGCATATTTTCAATGTGTTGATGTCTGATAATGTAAAAGCAAGAGTACAGATGGCAGATGGACAGTATGTACATGCTGTTCAGACCGGCGAACCGGTGAATGCACAGAAATGCTTTGAATCAGCGGAAAATCGCTAGAATAAGGTGGAATTGGTTAACGCAAAATCTATGATATAAATGGATTCCGGCAATACATGTGCAATGACACGAATAATTTTCTGTTTGCATATGTATTGGCAGGAATCTCATTGATAAGTGGTAGATTTTATGAATATACGGGAGAACTATAGCTTGACAGAAATAAAAAAGTAAGATAGAATAAACAAGTCAATTGCCCAGTTAGCTCAGTTGGTAGAGCAGAGGACTGAAAATCCTCGTGTCTCTGGTTCGATTCCGGAACTGGGCATTGAAAAATAAAAAAGTTGTTGACATCGATATGTGATTGTGATAATATACTACCTGTCGATGAGATGACGCAACAAAATATTGTACATGCGGGTGTAGTTCAATGGTAGAACACCAGCCTTCCAAGCTGGATACGTGGGTTCGATTCCCATCACCCGCTTTTTTGTTACCCAAAAATAAATTCAGGGTGAACGTATGCGGGAATGGAAGTGTGGATTTCGTTTGTGTAAGCGGATGATTTTTGAGAAGAAGTTATATCAGATGGGAGATGACTCCCACCTCTATAGGTGGTGAGAAACAAGCTAGTATCAGTGGTGGGAGCCAATCCGCCATCTGATATAGCCTCCGGCAGGATTACAGAGGTGCGCAGTTGAAGTATGTCATGCAATTGCATGACGCGCACCTCGCAACAAGAATGCCGGAGCATTCTTGAATTATACTTTTGTGGGGGAAATCAATATGAATGATGGGCAGAAAATATCAGTGGATGCAGCGTTGGCGCAGAGTTTCAAGCAGCTGGCTTGCGAACATCCGGTGGAAAAGATTACGATCAAGCAGATCACAGATGGGGCAGGGGTGATCCGCCCGACATTTTATCATCATTTCAGCGATAAGTATGGCTTGCTGGAGTGGATTCTGGTGCAGGAGATTCTGCTTCCGATCCAGCCTCTGGTGGAAAATGGAATGATCAACGAGGCGATGTTGATCATTTTTGCCAAAATGCAGAAGGAAAAAGAGTTCTATATGTGCGTTGGCAGAATGGAAGGGCAGAATTCCTTTCGTGAGATGGTAGAAACTGGCATCCGTTCGCTTCTTACCGGTATGATCGAGGAGAAGATGAAAGGAAAAACGGTAAAAAATCAGTGGTTGACGCCGGAACGGATCGCGGCTTATTATTCCCAGACGATGACGTATATCATTATGACGTGGATCGAGAGTGGTATGGAGATCTCACCGGAAGAACTGGTGGAAGTATATGGTTTTATGATCACCCGTTCTCTGGCAGATGTACTTGCGGATATGTAAGGAACAGGTATGAGCGGTATTAACGGAGCTGATCCGGACAAAATGCTATTTGGAAGATCAGTGAGAGACGTTTCCTTTGTATTATGATACGATACAAAAATAGGCAAACGTAGCATTTACGGATACAAAATGTGAAATGTGTCTATAAAATAGAAACATATTATCTAAAAAGAATTTAATGCAGATACACACAAAAAAGATTGGATATTCTATTATCCAGTCTTTTTTTCTATTCTATTACAACGAACAGACGCCTGTTACGGGGCGTTCAGCTAATTGCAGAATATAGAGTAGAAAGAGATGAGAAGAGATGCTGAAATTTGGAAAAGGCGTAGTCAAGTCGCGGTTTATCATTTTCATTGCAGCGATCCTGCTGCTGATCCCGTCCGTATTTGGCTATCTGCACACGAGAGTGAATTATGATATCCTTTCCTATTTGCCGGAGGATATCGAGACAATGAAGGGACAGGATATTCTGGTAGACGAATTTGGTACGGGAGCGTTTTCTACCTTCGTCGTTGACGGAATGTCGAATAAGGATGTCAGTACCTTAAAGGCAAAAATTGAACAGGTTGATCACGTAAAATCTGTTCTGTGGTACGACAGTGTGGCGGACATCAGTATCCCGACAGATATGTTGCCGGAAAAATTGCAGAAGGTATTTTTAAGTGACGAAGGCACATTAATGTTTATTTTGTATGATACAACGATGTCGGCAGATGAGACCATGGAAGCGGTAGAACAGATCCGTGCAATTTCAAATGAGCAGTGTTTTTTAAGTGGAATGTCAGCGGTTGTTACGGATATCAGGGATCTTTCTGATAAGGAAGTTCCGGTCTATGTTGTGCTGGCAGTTATTTTATCATTGATTGTATTATCCCTGACGATGGATTCTTTCCTGATACCGATCTTTTTCCTGCTCAGTATCGGAATGGCGATCATCTATAACTTGGGTACGAATGTTTTCATGGGAGAGATCTCCTATGTGACAAAGGCGCTGAGTGCAGTGCTGCAGCTTGGCGTGACGATGGATTATTCGATTTTCCTGTGGCACAGTTATGAAGATCAGAAAAAAATCTATGAGAATGACCATAAAAATGCTATGGCGCATGCGATTTCACAGACCGTTACTTCTGTTGTGGGAAGTTCCATCACGACGGTTGCCGGATTTATTGCATTGTGTTTCATGAGTTTTACCCTGGGTAAAGATCTTGGAATCGTTATGGCAAAAGGCGTGGTATTTGGTGTTATTGGATGTGTAACCATACTTCCGTCTATGATCCTGATTTTTGACAAACCGCTGGAAAAAACAAGACATAAAGCAATTTTGCCGGATCTTGGAAGAATTTCCGGTTTCGTGACAAAGCGGTTTCCGATTTTTCTGCTGATTTTTGCGGTACTTCTGGTTCCGGCAATTTACGGACAGAAACATGCAGAAGTTTACTATGATTTGGCAGGAACGCTGCCGGAAGATCTGCAGAGTTTTATGGCAAATGAAAAACTGAATGAGGAGTTTGACATGAACTCCACGCATATTTTGCTGGCAGACAGTCATATGAAGGCAAAGGATGCAGAGAAAATGCTGGAGCGTATCGATCAGGTAGATGGAGTCAAAGTTGCCATCGGAATCGACAGTATTATCGGACCTTCTGTTCCGAAGGATATGATTCCACAGTCCATTCGAGATATTCTGGAAGATGATAAATATCAGATGATTCTGATCAGTTCCGAATACAAGACAGCATCCGATGAGGTAAATGCCCAGATCGATGAGATCAACGACATTGTAGCGGCTTATGATGAAAACGGCATGCTGATCGGTGAGGCACCGTGTACCAAGGATCTGATCACCATTACGGACACCGATTTTAAAGTGGTCAGTGCGATTTCCATTGTGGCAATCTTTGTGATCATTGCGCTGGTATTTCGTTCCATTACACTTCCGGTCATTCTGGTTGCTGTTATTGAGTTTGCAATTTTTGTAAATATGTGTATTCCATTTTACACGCATACACAGATCCCGTTTATTGCATCCATCGTAATCGGAACGATTCAGCTTGGTGCGACCGTCGATTATGCAATTCTTATGACGAACAATTATAAGGGTGCGCGCATGGCGGGACTGGAGAAAAAAGAAGCGGTACAGCGGGCCGTTGCATCTTCGGCACAGTCCATTGTAGTCAGTGCATTGAGCTTTTTCGCATCTACGTTTGGTGTAGGTGTTTACTCTAATATTGATATGATCAGTTCTCTGTGTATTCTGATGGCGCGTGGAGCACTGATCAGTATGGTAGTCGTTATTTTTGTACTGCCGGCGATGTATATGGTATTTGACAAAGTCATCTGTGCAACAAGTGCAGGATTCAGATCTGGAACAAAGGGAAAGGAGAGCAAAACAAATGAAATTCTCAAAAGTAAAACAGTTTCTTAAATCAAAAAAAGTTGTTCGCGTGGGAGCCTGCGTTCTGGCAGCGATCATTGTAGCAGGTGGCACAGGCGCTTATCATGTATATGGTCAGAAAGCGGCAGCTGTGCAGGATAGCACACAGAAAACCACGGATGAGAGCGAAAACGATACAGATAAAGAAGAAAATATTTTAAAACAGGTATTAAAGAGTCAGACTGATGGAGAGGAAACTACCGTTGACAAGGAAGAAACCGTTTATGTGGTCGCAGATCCGGATGGTACACCGAATGAAGTGATCGTCAGTGACTGGTTGAAAAATCACAGCGGAGCAGCAACATTAGAGGATGTCAGTGACCTGAAAGATATTGAAAACGTAAAAGGCGATGAGACTTTTACGCAGGGGGCTGACGGCGCGTTGACCTGGCAGGCAGATGGAAACGACATTTATTATCAGGGAACAACCGATAAGGAACTTCCAATCGATATGAAGATGACTTACTATCTGGATGGAAAGGAAATCTCCCCGGAGGATCTGGCAGGAAAGAGTGGAAAAGTAACCATCCGCATGGATTACACCAACAAAGAAAAAACAGAAGATGGCGTGTATGTGCCATTTACAGCGGTTACCGGCATGATGCTCAATAAAAATTTCACAAATGTGGAAGTGACAAACGGTAAAGTGGTCAGCGATGGCAATAATCAGGTCGTTGTCGGATTTGCTTTTCCGGGATTATCCGAAAGTCTGGATCTGGACAGCAAAGACCTAGAAGATATTGAGATTCCGGATTACGTGGAAGTGACTGCGGATGTGGAAGATTTTTCACTTGATATGACTATGACATTCGTGATGAGCGATATTTTGCAGGAGCTGGATGTGGATCAGGATATTGATCTGTCTGGTATTGAGGATGCAATTGATTCCCTGAGTGATGCTTCAAATCAGTTGGTAGATGGAAGCAAAGAACTTGCAGACGGAACCGGAAGTCTGGTGGATGGCGTGAAAGCCTATACAAACGGTGTGTCTACGTTAAAGAGCGGCATTGGTGCCTATACGGATGGTGTGTCTCAGGTGAAATCCGGTGTGGATGCCTATACCGATGGAGTCGCACAGGTGGCAGGCGGAACAAAACAGCTTGCAGATAAATCCGGTGATCTCAAAGACGGTATCACACAGCTGGTAGGCGGTGCAATGCAGATTCAGACGTATTTTGCAGGCGATGACGGAATCGTGAATGGTGCAAAGAAACTGTCAGATGGTGTCAACCAGTTGGATGTTGCATTGAATGCAGGTGTGACGGATGAGGAAGCTGCACAGGCAGAAACAGCAGCAAAGCAGACCGTAGAGCAGATGTTTGGACAGGATACAGATGCTTATAAGGGTGTGGCTCAGCAGGCAGTAGCTGTTTATAGTAATGGTGTGAAAAATTCAACAGATTTGTCTGATAGTGTAACGGCTGCGTTAAAAGATACCTTTAAACAGATTAATCCTACGCTGACAGATGAACAGGCAGCAGATTATGCACAGGCAATGTCACAGCAGTTGATCAACAGTATCGCAGATAATACATCAGCTTCCGTTGGTCAGATCGCTGCAGAATCTGCCAAGAGTGGTGCTGAACAGGGTGCCATTGCAGGTGCAAAGAGCGGAATTGCTTCTACAAAATCAGCGATTGCTGCTCAGATCGAGCAGGGCGGACTGGTATCCGGAGCACAGACATTAAGTGCCGGTGTTCAGAAGCTGTATAATGAAGGAATTGAGCCGCTGGCAGTTGGTATGCAGAGCCTCAATAACAGTGTCCCAGAGCTGATGAAAGGCATTCAGACGTTGAATAATGGTGCTGCAACTTTGAATGATAACAGTGCGGCATTAAAATCAGGTGTCAATACATTGAACAGTAAAGGCAGTGAATTAAATGCCGGAGCTGCAACACTGGATAATAACAGCGGAATGTTGAATGATGGTGCGGCTAAACTGAACGATGGTGCGAAAAAACTCAGTGATGGTATGATTCAGTTTGATGAGGAAGGAATCCAGAAGCTGAGTGATGCGTACCATGGTGATGTGGAAGAATTGTTAGACCGCGTCGATCAGGTACTGGATGCCGGAGCTTCTTATCATACATTTTCTGGTTTGAAGGATGATATGAGTGGAAGTGTGAAATTTGTGATTCGGACCGAGGCTATTGAAACTAAATAATATACAAAAATGAAGGATAGTTTTAAGTTAAAGTAGAAAAGAAAAAAAGTCTGATGTACATAGGCAGAGCGTATGAGAAGATTGTACCTACGCGGGATCGTTATAAGCGTGGGTTAGTGAAATTACCAAAGCCAGAGTTTTATACTTTTTATAATGGTACTTCGAAGATGGAAGCGGAAAGGACATTGTATTTATCTGATGCTTATAAGATAAAGGATGGTGATCCAATGTTGGAGTTGAAGGTTCGTGTGATTAATATCAATTCCGCAGCGCATCATGAGATATTGGAAAAGTGTCAGGTATTGAACGAATACAGTATGTTCAACTCAGACTGAGATAAAGTGATTTTGTAACATAAATGTGCCCCAAATTGATTTTTTATTGATGTGCGGTTGGTAGCCGGAAAGATAAAATCAATCTGGGGTGCTTTCAAAAAATATGCGTTATTAGACAAAGTGTTTTAGTCACAAAAGTGTTCTGTATGAAATTTATTTAAATAATCGCAGACCTCTGTCAGACCATCATCAGTAAATGGATAACTGGCAGATGTTTTCTGTTCATCCGGTGTGGTATCAAAATTATACGGTCCCGGCCACACGGTCACCCGCAGTACGGTGTCGCCTTCTTCCGGTGCATATTTTTCAATGCGGTAATGCATGCCTTTGTAGCTGCCGTGAAAACGTTCTTTTTTATAGAAGTTAATATTAAAAATGTCTGTTCTTGCAATCATGAAAAATTTCCTTTCTATGTCCTGATATTTCTGCAAATATTTATGTAAATCCTGGGAATGAATCATTGTATGAAATACAATTCGATAAAATATTGCTATGTATATGCAAACTATCTTTATTTTAGCTTTTGCAGGAAAAATATGCAAGGGCACAGATAAAAGCGGTGCAGATCATCCAGAAATAAGATTTCTGTAAGAAAATCGTAAGTTTTTGGACAGGTTATATTTAAATATCTTCAATATAGATGTGCTTTACTAAAAGAAAGAGAAAGAATCTTATTATGAATTACAGTAAGACACAAAGAAGATATATGCAAAAAGTGACTTTGTATACATTCGACACAGGGAGAAGGATGAGAGATGAAAAAATCGGATGAGTATGAATATGACCTGATTTATTACGATAATAAAAGACTGGAGCAGACCGATGCGTATGGATACACACGGAACGAAAGCAAGCAGGACTACGGATATGGGCAGTGGGATGATGGAAGCAGGAGTGGACGGCAGACATCCCGGGCACGAATGAGTAAAAAGCAGCAGAAGAGACGGCGCAGAGCCAGAAGAAGAAAACAGTTTCTGGCAATTGTTCTGGTGATCCTGGCAGTTGTAGTATGTGGAAAAACGGGAATGATCGACAGGATTAGGGCATCTGTCGGCGTGATTTCTACCTCAGAACTTCAGTCGGAAGGTTACCCGGACAGTTTGATCCGTTTGTATGAGAAACATCCTGAGGCAAGAGAAATTGTCCTGGATTATAAAAATTATATAAATGATGATGCGAGTGAGGAAAGCATAGATATTTCCGGGGATGTGACGGATGGAAAGATACCGCTTTTTATTCAGTGGGATGAACGTTGGGGATATAAAACCTATGGTGATGATTTTCTG
Source organism: Roseburia sp. OM02-15 (assembly GCF_003481835.1). Classification (NCBI taxonomy): domain Bacteria; kingdom Bacillati; phylum Bacillota; class Clostridia; order Lachnospirales; family Lachnospiraceae; genus Roseburia; species Roseburia sp. OM02-15. The sequence goes on along the minus strand of NZ_QULX01000005.1, from coordinate 73,784 downwards.
GCAGTGACCGGTTGCGGACCGACCGCACTTTCTATGGTTTGCGTGGGATTGACCGGAAATCTGAATATGAATCCTTACGCGGTAGCAAAAATGGCGCAGGCGGATGGCTACTATGTCAATGGCAGCGGTTCTTCTTGGAATATGATGACAGGACTTGCCGGTGACCTTGGTTTGTCTGCAAAGGAACTGGGACTGGATGCAGATACGATTCGCAGTAAACTGAGGGACGGTCATCCGATCATCTGCATTATGGGACCGGGGGATTTTACCAGTACCGGACATTTTATTGTGCTGACCGGGGTGAAATCCAATGGAGATGTCACGGTAAATGATCCGAACAGTCGGAAAAACAGTGATAAAAGCTGGGATCTGGAAGAAATTATGTCACAGATGCGAAATTTGTGGGTATACAGCAAGGCATAATAAAATCAGGGATAATTTTTCCTTTCGCTGTGTCAAGTAATAGGTAAGAAATGTAACCAGATTGTAAATATCCATTTTGGTTTCTGGCGGAATATATATGAAAAGTATGCAGTTATAAGACCTTTGAAATGAGGTTTTGTAGCTGCATTTTTCCTTTTCTTTTTTTTCGGTTTGTGGTATCGTATGAAATACTTAAGACGTAAGAAAATAAAAGAATAACGATAGAGAAAAGAGAGATGGAGCATTTCAGATGAAAATTTTATTGACAGCAATCAATGCAAAATATATTCATTCAAATCTGGCAGTGTATTCGCTGCAGGCATATGCAGCGGCGCACGGACATAAAATTGAGCGGGCAGAGTATACGATCAATAATCAGTTAGAGGATATTCTGGAAAAAATATATTGTCAGAAGCCGGATATACTGCTTTTTTCCTGTTATATCTGGAATGTTGAGTATGTAAAGGAACTGGTGTCGGAATTTCATAAACTGCGCCCGGAAGTACCTATCTGGGTGGGCGGTCCGGAAGTATCTTTTGAGACGGAACGATTTTTGAAGGAAAATCCTGCCATCACCGGAATTATGATGGGCGAGGGTGAGCGGACACTGACGGAATTGTGTGAGTATTTTGAACAATGCGAACAGGATGCGCACTCCTTGTCCCAGAATAGAGATGAGGCACGGAATGAGACAGCGGGGGCAGGAATGGAATATGAGAAGAAGTCAGGTGCTTTCACAGAGTTAAATGAGGAAATGTTGAAAAAAATCGATGGTATTTCCTATCGCAGATCCGATGGAACAGTGGCAATTCAGCCGCTGCGCAATCTGCTTCCGATGGATGAACTTCCGTTTTGTTATGCGAATCTGAAGGACTTTGAACACCGGATCATTTATTATGAATCCAGCCGTGGATGTCCGTTTAACTGCAGTTACTGTCTGTCCTCCGTGGACAAAAAGCTGCGGTTTCGCAGTCTGCCGCTTGTATACAAAGAATTGCAGTTTTTTATTGATGCAAAAGTGCCGCAGGTAAAATTTGTAGATCGTACTTTTAACTGTCAGCATGAGCATGCCATGGGAATCTGGAAATATATTAAGGAACATGATAACGGCATTACGAATTTTCATTTTGAGATTTCTGCGGATCTGCTCAGAGAAGACGAACTGGAGCTGATCTCTGATATGCGTCCGGGACTGATCCAGCTTGAGATCGGGGTGCAGTCCACCAACGGAGATACGATTCGTGAGATTCATCGTACCATGCGTCTGGAGGAAGTGTACCGGGCAGTGAATCGGGTAAAAGCCGGTAAAAATATTCATCAGCATCTGGATCTGATCGCGGGACTGCCGTTTGAAGATTATCAGAGATTTCAGAAGTCCTTTAATGATATTTATGCACTGCATCCGCAGCAGCTACAGCTTGGATTTTTGAAAGTATTAAAGGGCTCTTATATGTATGAACATGCACAGGAGTACGGTCTTGTGTACCGCAGCCGTCCGCCATATGAGGTGATGGCAAGTAAATGGGTTTCTTATGATGAAATGCTGGAGATCCGTCTGGTGGAAGAAATGCTGGAACTTCATTATAACAGTGGACAGTTCCTGACGTATCTGGCAGTTCTGGAGTGGAAGTATGACAGTACTTTTCAGATGTTTCTGGATATGGGACATTTTTATCGGGAACATGGTTATCTGGATTGCAGTCACAGCCGTGTACGGCGGACAGAGATTGTACAGGAGTTTGCAGAGATCGTTGATCCGGAGCGCAGGGATATATACCGTGAGGCACTGATTTTTGACTTGTATAAGATTGAAAAATCCAAAAGCCGTCCGTTCTGGGCTAAGAATGTGCAGCAGGACAAACGGCAGACCGGAAAATATCTGCGGGAACATGGTATGGAGAAAAAATACTGCCATTTTGAGTATTTTGAGCATATCAACGAAAAGGGCGAGATTACAGAGGAGAAAGATCCGTTATGGTTGCTTTTTGATTATGAGAACAGGGATTCTCTGACGAATGAGGCGGCACTTTTCAGAATTGATGAGATGGGATTACAATCGGGATGCGGAGGTGTGCAATGATTCCGAAAAATGAAAATGACCTGATCGTGGTTGATCTGGAAATGACCGGTCTGCAGGTGAAAACGGACCGGATTCTGGAAATCGGTGCTGTCAGAATCCATGAGGATCAGATTACAGATTCGTTCCAGACGTTTGTCAATCCACACCGCAGACTGGAGGAACGGATCATAGAGCTGACGGGTATTACCGATGATATGGTGGCAGATGCACCGGAGGCAGATGCGGCACTGGAAGCGTTTCTGGCATTTGCGGAAGATTGTCCATTGTTAGGACATAATATCCGGTTTGATTATGGATTTTTAAAACAGTGTGCGATAAATAACGGGCGTAAGTTTGAGCGGAAAGCACTGGATACGTTAAAAATTGCCCGGAAAGTATTAAAGGAACCGGAAAAGAAATCATTGGATGCGCTGTGCGGCTATTTTTCCATTGTGCGGGATCATGCACATCGGGCAGTGGACGATGCGCGGGCAACAGCAGAACTGTATCTGCTTTTGAAAGCGCAATATCAGGAGCAGGAACCGGGTCTGTTCTGCCCCAAAGAGGTTCATCTTCATATAAAGAAGCAGGGATCACTGACACCGGCACAAAAAAGAGACTTGAATCATTTGATGATTTATCATAGAATAGAGTCTGATATCGAAATTGACAGCTTGACAAAAAGTGAGGCTTCGCGTATGATTGACAAAATTTATGCGAAGTATGGACGGATTCCGAAACAGGAGGTTTCAGACAATGTATAAGAAGTCAAAGAAAAAAAGAATACTGGCATCTATTGTGGTATTGATCGTGTTAGTTGCCATGGTAGTGACCGGAATATTATCTGCACTGTTAATATAGTACAGAAAACAGAAAGGTGAACATATATGAAAAAATGGATCAGGGTGTTACCGATCCTTGGTGTTGCTGTGCTGGCAGCCGGTATCGGACATCAGAGTGCACTTGCAAAGAAAAGTGAAGATTCAGTGATCGCAGACCGTATTTTTATCGGAGATGTGGCAGTGGGCGGCATGACAGATGACGAAGCGACAGCAGCTGTGGAAAAATATGTCGACGATCTGGCAGATGAGAAGATTACATTGACGATCAATGATGTGTCTGTAGAGGCGACAGCCGCAGATCTGGGATTGAGCTGGCAGGACACCGAGAGCGTACAGAATGCGGTGGCTTATGGCAAAAGCGGTAATCTGATCGCACGTTATAAAGCAAAAAAAGATCTGGAAAATGAAGATAAAGTATTTCCAATGCCGCTGGTTGTAGACCAGGAAAAGACAACGGCATATCTGGAGGAGCATGAAGGTGAGCTGAACCGTGATGCGGTAGATTACGGTCTGACCAGAGAAAACGGTGAGTTTAAAATTATCGAAGGTCAGGATGGTATCGTGGTAGATGTGGCAAAATCTGTGGATACCATTGATGAAAGTTTTCAGGCAGGATGGAAAGCGGACAGCACCATTGAACTGGCAGCAGAAGTCAGTAAACCAAAAGGATCTGAGGAAGAACTTCAGAAAGTAAAAGATGTTCTGGGAACATTTTCTACCAAATATGCATCCTCTGCCTCTGGAAGAAAAGCAAATATTGCAAATGGTTCTAAGAAAATCGATGGAACGGTGATTTATCCAGGGGATGAATTTTCCGTATATCAGACGGTAGCACCGTTTAATGCGGATAATGGTTATAAACTTGCCGGAGCCTATGAGAATGGTACAACGGTAGACGCTTACGGTGGTGGAATCTGTCAGGTTTCCACGACGTTATACAATGCGGTGATCCGTGCGGAACTGGAAGTGACAGAGCGATCCGGTCATTCTATGATCGTTAATTATGTAGATCCGTCGGCGGATGCAGCGATCGCCGGAGAATATAAAGATTTTAAATTTAAAAACAGTACAGAAGCACCGATTTATATAGAAAGCTATGCAAATGGTACGACGATTTCCTTTACCATTTACGGACAGGAAACACGTCCGGCAAACCGAAGCATTTCTTTTGTGAGTGAGACGCTCAGTACCACAGATCCGGGTGTGAAATTTCAGGAATCTTCGGATGCCGTTGGTACGATCAGTAAGACACAGAGCTCTCATGTAGGAAAATCTGCCCGTTTATGGAAGGTTGTTACCGTAGACGGAGTGGAGGAGAGCCGTGAAGTATTTAACAAAACGACTTATAAAGCATCACCGACAATTTATGCGGTAGGCGTATCTTCGGAAAATCCGGAGGCAGTATCTGCGATGAAAGCAGCGATTGCCACCCAGGATGAGGGTACGATCCGTGCGGCAGCAGCACAGTGGAAGAATGCAGTGCAGCAGCCGGAGCAGACAACAGATCCAACGCAGGATCCGAATGCAAGTCAGACACAGCCGGCAGATGGAACGAATCAGGCTGGACAGACCGATAATTCTGCCCAGCAGACACAACCGGCAGATAACCAGTCTGCAGATCAGGGAACGACAGCACAATAAAAGATCAAGTCGAACGCAAGTGAGACTTGGTGCGTGATTCTGGTCAGCGTAAGCTGACATATTCTTCTCAGAATCACTGCACTCTACACTCCGTTCCGGTCGGCGCAAAACCATTGTCTCCCAGACAATGTGCGCCCTCGCGGAGTGTTTATCTCAGTCGGAGATTGAACTCCCACTGAGAAAGATTTGTTATTACTCATCACTTACAGAAGTGGGGGTATCAACTCAGACTGAGATAAAAGAATGAGGCTGTCCTGAGTGACAGCCTCTCTGTGTCTTTTTGCAAAAATATTTTGTAAGGGATGCACTTTTTTGAAAAATAGTGGAAGGAACAAAACAGAGATGAAACAGGGAAAATTACCGGAAAACGTGTTGAAACGTTCGGTATTCAAACAATTGCATACAAAGCGTAAAGATGTATTGCTTTCCGCAGGTGTAGGGGAAGATTGCGCTGCTTTCACTCTGAAGGAAGATGAAGTGGCAGTCCTTTCCACAGATCCGGTGATCTGGGAAAATTCTCTGGATGGAAGATATGCGGTGCATGCGAATCTGAATGATCTGGCAACCAGTGGCGCAGAACCAATCGGACTGATGCTGACTGCCATGCTGCCAGCGGATATCGAAGAAGCACAGATCCGCGAAATGGTAAAAACCATTGCGGCGGAATGCGAACCGTTACAGGTGCAGATCCTTGGTGGACATACAGAGATTACCGATGCAGTGAACCGCCCAATCATTTCTGTGACAGCGGTTGGAAAAACAAAAAAAGGACAGATCCTGTCTACATCTGGAGCAAAACCGGGAGATGATATCGTGATCACAAAATGGATCGGTCTGGAGGGAACCGCAAAGCTGGCGCATGCGCGTCGTGAGGAGCTGCTTTCCCGATATCCGGCTCATCTGATTGATGAAGCAGAAGCGTTTGAACAGTATTTTTCTGTTATCCCGGAGGCCGCTACCGCCATGAAGTCTGGCGTGAGAGCAATGCACGATGTGACTACAGGAGGCATTTTTGGTGCGCTGTGGGAGCTGGCAGAAGCCTCTGGCGTCGGACTTGACATAACATTGAAAAAAATACCGATCCGGCAGGAAACCGTAGAAATCTGTGAATTTTTTGACATCAATCCGTATCAGATTGCTTCCGGAGGAAGTCTGCTGATGGCAGCGGAGGATGGCAACCGATTGGTTATGGATCTGGCGAAAGAGGGGATTCCGGCAGTCGTTGTGGGAAAAGCAACAGCCGGAAACGACAGAGTCCTGATCAATGAGGAAGAACGCAGATTTTTGGAGCCGCCACGAGCGGGACTGCAGGTAAGTGACCTGCATATTTAATCAGGAATTGATAAATTTTAGAACAAGATCCTGAAGTTGAGTGGAGAGATGATTTTGCACATCTCCAAATTATTACAGAAAAAAGTTTTGTAATTAGAGTTGTAAGGGAGGAACCGAACATGCGTGAAAAGATTTTGACATTTATAGAGAAGAATAGCCGCATTGCTATCAAAGAATTAGCGATTATTCTTGGGGAAGATGAAATCAGCGTAGCAAATGAACTGGCAGCAATGGAAGCAGAGCACATTATCTGCGGATATCATACACTGATCAACTGGGATAAGACAGATATTGAAAAAGTAACTGCTCTGATCGAGGTAAGCGTTACCCCGCAGAGAGGACAGGGATTTGATAAGATCGCAGAGCGTATCTACAACTACCCGGAGGTAAATGCAGTTTACCTGATCTCCGGAAGTTATGATCTGCTTGTAACTATCGAGGGACGTACCCTGCGTGAAGCAGCACAGTTCGTATCAGACAAACTTTCACCACTGGATTCCGTACTGAGTACCAAGACAAACTTCATTTTGAAGAAGTACAAAGACCACGGAACCATTATGGCAGAAAAAGAAAAAGATGAAAGGATGCTGATGACACCATGAGAAACCCATTATCAAAAGTAATTACAGAAATTGAGCCATCCGGTATCCGTAAGTTTTTTGACATTGTAAGTGAAATGAAGGATGCAATTTCTCTTGGTGTTGGTGAGCCGGATTTTGACACACCATGGCATATCCGTGATGAGGGTATCTATTCTCTGGAAAAGGGAAGAACTTTCTACACATCAAATGCCGGTTTAAAAGAATTAAAAATTGAGATCGCTAATTTCCTGGAGCGGAAATACGGTCTGGAATATGATTATAACCATGAAATTATGGTTACTGTCGGTGGAAGCGAGGCCATTGATATCGCAATGCGTGCCATGCTGGATCCGGGCGACGAAGTGCTGATCCCGCAGCCGAGTTATGTATCCTATCTGCCATGCGCAAAGCTGGCAGGCGGTGTGCCGGTTGTCATTGAACTGAAAGCAGAAAATCAGTTCCGTCTGACCAGAGAAGAACTGGAAGCTGCAATCACACCGAAGACAAAGATTTTAGTACTTCCATTCCCGAACAACCCGACCGGTGCTGTTATGGAGAAAAGTGATCTGGAAGCGTTGGTGGATCTTATCGTTGCAAATGATCTCTATGTTATTACCGATGAGATTTATTCTGAACTGACTTATACCGATGACGGACATGTGTCTATTGCATCCCTTCCGGGAATGAGAGATCGTACCATTTATATCAATGGATTATCAAAATCTCATGCAATGACAGGATGGCGTATCGGATATGCATGTGGACCAGAGGTGATCTTACAGCAGATGCTGAAAATTCATCAGTTTGCAATTATGTGTGCACCGACTACCAGCCAGTATGCAGGTGTTTCTGCACTGAAAAACGGCGATGAAGACGTGGCACATATGCGTGACGAGTATAACGGACGTCGTCGTTATCTTATGCATCGTTTTAAAGAGATGGGACTGGAATGTTTTGAGCCGTTTGGTGCATTTTACGCATTCCCGTGTATCAAAGAATTTGGCATGACTTCCGACGAGTTTGCAACCAGATTTTTGCAGGAGGAGAAAGTAGCAGTTGTTCCGGGAACCGCATTTGGTGCCTGTGGCGAAGGCTTTTTACGAATTTCCTATGCATATTCACTGGAAGCATTGAAAGAAGCATTAGACCGTATGGAGCACTTTGTACAGAAACTCCGTGCAGAGAAAAAGGAAGCATAGATTATGGCAAAATTGAACATTGTTCTGTATGAGCCGGAGATCCCGGCAAATACAGGAAATATCGGGCGTACCTGTGTAGCAACAGGTACACGCCTGCATCTGATCGAGCCTCTTGGATTCCGTCTGAATGAAAAACAGATCAAGCGGGCAGGTATGGATTACTGGAAAGATCTTGATGTGACAACTTATGTAAATTATCAGGAGTTCCTGGAGAAAAATCCGGGAGCGAAGATTTATATGGCAACCACAAAAGGACAAAATGTGTATACAGAAGTGTCCTATGAAGAAGACTGCTATATTATGTTTGGAAAAGAAAGTGCCGGAATCCCGGAAGATATTCTTGCACATAACAAAGACAGATGCGTGCGGATTCCAATGTTAAGTGACATCCGTTCCCTGAATCTGTCCAATTCTGTGGCAGTTGTGCTGTACGAGGCACTGCGCCAGAATAATTTTTCTCAGATGCAGCTGATGGGACATCTGACAAAATTTGACGATTATATTGAGTAACGTGCCTGGCTGGACATTTTATGTAGAAAAGTGATGTTTCGCAGAGAATGAGACAGATAAGCATGAAAGAGGATTCTTACACATGGCATTTATTAAGGCAGAAAAATTAAAACATAAATTTGTGCGCCGGGATGAACAGGGCGAAGTGCAGGATGTGACACTGGCGCTGGATGATGTGAATATCGAAGTGGAAGAAGGGCAGTTTATTGCTGTGCTGGGACATAACGGTTCCGGTAAATCTACGTTTGCAAAACATCTGAATGCATTGCTGACACCGAGTGAGGGAACCGTCTGGGTAGATGGAAAAGACACGGCAAAGGATGAAAATATTCTGGATATCCGCAAGGAAGCAGGTATGATCTTTCAGAATCCGGACAACCAGATCGTTGCGGGTGTGGTAGAAGAAGACGTGGCGTTTGGACCGGAAAATATCGGCGTGCCTACAGAAGAAATCTGGGAGCGTGTCGGACACAGTCTGGAGGCAGTCGGCATGACAGCATACCGTTATCATTCTCCGAACCGTTTGTCCGGTGGTCAGAAACAGCGCGTTGCCATTGCAGGTGTTGTGGCAATGGAGCCCAAATGCATCATTATGGATGAGCCGACTGCCATGCTGGATCCGAATGGTCGAAAAGAAGTATTAAACACGGTACATCGTTTGAACCGGCAAAAAGATGTAACGGTTATTCTGATCACACATTATATGGAAGAAGTTATCGATGCGGATTATGTGTTTGTCATGGATGACGGTCGTGTGGTGATGCAGGGAACACCCCGTGAGATTTTTTCACAGGTAGAAACACTGTTAAGTTATGGCTTAGATGTACCACAGATCACCCGGCTTGCATGGGAACTGAAAAAGGAAAGTCTGCCAATCCCGGACGGGATTTTAAGCAGACAGGAACTGGTGGAGGCAATATGTCAATTAAAATCGAAAACCTGAGTTACACCTATGCACCGGGCAGTGCATACGAGATACATGCATTGAAAAATCTGAATCTGGAAATCGAAGAAGGACAGTTTGTCGGAATCATCGGTCATACCGGCTCTGGAAAATCTACATTGATCCAGCTGTTGGATGGACTGATCAAGGCAGATGAGGGGCATATTTATTACAACGGTGAGGATATTTATGCACCGGGATATTCCCTGCGTTCCCTGAGAGGAAAAGTGGGACTGGTGTTTCAGTATCCGGAGTACCAGCTTTTTGAGATAACAGTATTAAAAGATGCCGCTTATGGTCCACAAAATCAGGGATTTTCCGCGGAAGAAGCACTGGAGAAAGCAAAAGAAGCGCTTATTAGAGTAAAACTTCCGGAAAAATACTGGGAAATGTCACCGTTTGAACTTTCCGGTGGGCAGAAACGCCGTGCAGCCATTGCCGGTGTCATTGCCATGAATCCGAAAGTACTGATTTTGGATGAGCCGACTGCCGGTTTGGATCCGAAGGGACGGGATGAATTATTTGACCTGATCCGCGAGCTGCATGAGAATATGAAAATGACCGTGCTTTTGGTGTCTCACAGTATGGAAGACGTTGCCAACTATGTAGATCGTATTATCGTGTTGAATCATGGAAGCCTGATGCTGGATGGAACGCCGGCGGAAGTTTTTTCCCATGTGGAAGAACTGGAACGGGTATCGCTGGCAGTGCCACAGGTTACGTATCTGATGAAGGATCTGAAAAAAGCAGGTCTGGATGTCAATACTTCGGTAACCACGATAGAGGAAGCTAAGAAAGAGATTATGAAGTTATGTTAAAGGATATTACACTTGGACAATATTATCCGACCGAGTCGATCATACACAGACTGGATCCCCGTGTGAAACTGCTGGCAACACTGATGTATCTTGTGTCTTTGTTCCTGTTTCACGATTTTGTGGGATTTGTTGTAGTCACTCTGTTTTTGCTTGTGATTATAAAACTGTCAAGGGTTCCGTTTTCGTTTATGTTGAAAGGTGTCCGGGCAATTTGGGTGCTTGTCGTTATTACAGCAGTATGTAACCTGTTTTTTACACAGGGAGACAATACTTATTTTGCATGGAAATTTATCCATATCACAGATCAGGGTGTCAGCAATACGGTATATTTTACAATCCGACTGATCTATCTGGTTGTAGGTACTTCTGTGATGACGCTGACAACGACACCGAACAAGCTGACGGATGGTCTGGAAGAAGGCTTAAAACCATTGTCAAAAATCGGAGTTCCGGTGCATGAAATCGCTATGATGATGTCGATCGCCATGCGTTTTATCCCGATTCTGGCAGAGGAAGCGGATAAGATCAAAAAAGCACAGATGGCAAGAGGCGCGAATTTTGAAGAGGGTAATATCATTCAGAGAGCCAAAGCGATGGTGCCGATCCTGGTGCCGCTGTTTGTATCTGCATTCCGACGTGCCAATGATCTGGCGACGGCTATGGAAGCGCGCTGTTATCACGGTGGTGAGGGCAGAACCAAGATGAAACCGCTGCGTTATATTTCGGCGGATTATAAGGCATATGCGGTGATGGTCGTGTATCTGGCGGTGATTATTGTGATACGGATCTTTTTATAAAGTTTTGAAAAGCGATAATAGTAAATTTTATAGAATGAAATTGAAATAATGAGGAAACTGTATGGATTCAGTGAGAAGAATATATCGGGTGAGAGAGGATGAAAAACTCTGTGGGAGAATAAAGTCATTCTTGAATCATACGCAGGAAAATCTGTGAGATATGTGGTATGTTTGTCTACTTGAATTTATGCAGTTTTTTGTAGGTTGTTTTAAAGTTTTTATATCAGATGGGAGATGACTCCCACCTCTATAGGTGGTGAGAAACAAGTTAGTATCAGTGGTGGGAGTCAATCCCCCATCTGATATAGCCTCCGGGAGGATTACAGAAGTGCGCAGTTGAAGTATGTCATGCAATTGCATGACGCGCACCTCGCAACAAGAATGCCGGAGCATTCTTGAATTGAAAAAAATGTTAGTAAAAATTGTTAGGTAGAAATAAATTATATTTTTACATGAAAAGGGAGGTGTTTGGGTGTGAAACGAGTGAAACTTGTGGTTGCCTATGACGGGACTAATTATTGCGGATGGCAGGTGCAGCCAAACGGAATTACGATAGAAGGTGTCCTGAACCGGGAACTGAGCAAATTATTGAAGGAAGATATCGTGGTCATCGGCGCGAGTCGTACGGATTCCGGAGTACATTCTTATGGAAACGTGGCAGTGTTTGACACAAATGCACGGATGCCGGCGGAAAAGATTTCCTATGCGCTGAACCAGCGTTTGCCGGATGATATTGTGGTGCAGAATTCCAGTGAAATTCCGTTAGACTGGCATCCGCGTCACTGCAACAGTCGCAAGACCTATGAATATCGTATTTTAAACCGTGAATTTCCGATGCCGCAGAGACGTCTGGATACCTGGTTTGTTTACCGAAAACTGAATATTCCGGCGATGTGTGAGGCGGCAGAACAGTTCGAGGGAACACATGATTTTAAAAGTTTCTGTTCAGTAAATACTGCAGTGGAGGATACGACCCGCACGATTTATTCCTGTGAGTTAAAACAGGATGGTGAATTATTAACGATTCGGATTACCGGAAGTGGCTTCCTCTATAATATGGTGCGGATCATTGCGGGAACGCTTTTTGATGTGGGAATCGGTAAGATCGCACCGGAGGATATTCCGGTGATATTAGAAAAAAAGGATCGGAAAGCGGCAGGACCGACGGCTCCGGCGCATGGGCTGACGATGATTGGGATTGAGTACGAGATTCCGCCGGAAAGCCTGATGGAGGTTCAAGTCGAACGCACGTGAGACTTGGTGCGTGATTCTGGTCAGCGTAAGCTGACATCATCTTTTCAGAATCACTGCACTCTACACTCCGTTCCGGTCGGCGCAAAACCATTGTCTCCCAGACAATGTGCGCCCTCGCGGAGCATTTATCTCAGTCGGAGATTGAACTCCCACTGAGAAATACTTGTTACTACTCACCACTTGCAGAAGTGGGAGTCTCAACTCAGACTGAGATGAACAGAAGGATTAATCGGTCTAGAATGTAGATGATTCAATTGTTTGAAATCAGATGAGAATGAATACAAATAGCATTATTTTTCAACTGAAAGAATTATAAAAGTAAATGTATGTATCTGAAAGCTAAAGAACGTCAGAATAAAATTGAGGTATGAAAATGAGTAAAAATAAGAAATGTGTATATTTTACGCGTCATGGACAGACATTCTGGAATATGGAAGATAAAATCTGTGGTTCCACGGACATTGCATTGACGGAATATGGACAGGAGCAGGCAATTGCACTTGGACAGAAAATTTTGGAAGAAGGATTGCAGATTGATGAGATTTTGTATTCACCATTAATACGTGCAGCAGATACCGCCAGACATATTTCTGAGATCACAGGAATTCCGGCAATCGAAGAACCGCGTTTGAAAGAGCAGAATTTTGGAAAATACGAAGGTACTTCACCAAGAAATGCACCGGAGTTTCAGAAAGCAAAAACAAATTTTATCTGCAGCTATGAGGGCGGTGAGACGATGCTGCATCTCTGCCAGAGAATTTACAACTTGCTGGACGACCTTAAAGAGCGGAACGATGGAAAGACATATCTGTTGGTGGCGCACAATGGTATTTCAAGAGTGATCGAATCTTATTTCCATGATATGACCAACGAAGAGTTTGCAAAATTTGGAATTAAAAACTGCGAACTGAAAAAATATGAGTGGGTAGAGTGAACAAAACATGTGAATGAGTTTGCAAAGTACGGAATTAGAAATCATAAGTTGAAAACATAGGAGAGGAAATCAGCAAAAACATGAAAAATGCACTTGCTCATCATATGTTTTTTACCACATTTTCAGATAAGCAGGAACGTTATTTGAATATATATGATAAATGAAATGAATAGCATAATTTTATGGAAAAAATCGTTGACACAGGGAGCACGCTGTACTATAATATACAAGTCTGACAAAGAGTGTTTTTGTGTGCAAAAAAGCATTTCATATATAGGCGGTCGGTTGGGACCCGACAGCAGGGCAGAGTTTTTGATGATTCTCCACAAGTCAGAGAAAACAAAACCCGGATAATGCAGACACATTATTCAAAATTAACAGGCAGGAAGCAGATGTGTCCGGACATTCACATTTGTGGAAGCCGCAAATTTATTCAAGGAGGAAAAATCAATGAATAACACATTCATGGCCAACCCGGACAAAGTTGAAAGAAAATGGTATGTAGTTGATGCTACAGGATATACATTAGGACGTTTATCTTCTGAAATCGCTAAGGTTTTAAGAGGTAAAAACAAAGCTGTCTTCACACCGCACATCGATACAGGTGATTATGTAATCGTTGTAAACGCTGAGAAGATCAAAGTTACAGGTAAAAAATTAGATCAGAAGATTTACTATCATCACTCTGATTATGTAGGCGGAATGAAAGAGACTACATTAAAAGAGATGCTGGCTAAACATCCGGAAAGAGTTATTGAGTTTGCTGTTAAAGGCATGCTCCCGAAAGGACCTCTTGGACGTCAGATGTACAAAAAATTATTTGTATACGCTGGACCAGATCACAAACATGCAGCTCAGAAACCAGAAGTTCTGACATTTTAATCGGTGAAGGAGGTAAATAATCATGGCTAATACTAAATATTACGGAACAGGAAGAAGAAAAAAATCTATCGCAAGAGTTTACCTTGTACCGGGTACAGGTAAAATCACAATCAATAAAAGAGATATCGATGAGTATCTTGGTCTTGAGACATTAAAAGTTATCGTTCGTCAGCCGTTAGTAGCTACAGAGAACGTTGACAAATTTGATGTACTGGTAAACGTTAAAGGTGGCGGTTACACAGGACAGGCTGGTGCTATCAGACATGGTATCGCACGTGCATTACTTACAGTAGACGCTGACTACAGACCAGTTCTGAAGAAAGCCGGATACTTAACACGTGACCCGAGAATGAAAGAGCGTAAAAAGCCAGGTCTCAAATCTGCTCGTCGTGCACCACAGTTCTCAAAGAGATAATTTTCTCGGAAGAGATTTTTCAAAAGAGTTTATATCCCGGAAGTACATTGCTTCCGGGATTTTTTCTATTTGGTCAAAACATGACCAGAAATCTTTAATTCTGTAATTCAATTAATTAGATTATGAGAAAAATGTCTGATTTATTCTGAATAAATCGTGAAATGCAACTTACCCGCTGATTTTTACAACTTACAGTTTCCAGTATAGATATGGAAAACATTCTATGCTATATTATTATTTCAGAACCATCATCATATTTTTGTGTATTCTGTTGTTGCGGGATGGTGTAATAGTGCTGTATTCTGTAGCGAGCATTATAACAGGGTTAATCGCATGGGCAATACCAATTATAGATAGAGTATTTTTGAAAACGTATCATGCTGAAAGGTCGATGTTAGTAAGTGTTGGATTCGCATTTTTGTCTGTGTGGATATAGTTTTTGGATATAAAAAATTTGACATATACTGGTAATTGGTCAGCAATCCATGATACAATTATTGAAAGCTTGCAGTAAAGCGTCTTATTGTGTTTATGATCAGGGATATCGCAAAGAAGGCGAGTGGGCGTTGAACATTCGCAGTGTAGTGGTTTTTGGGCAGATCAGCGTTGTGAAAGAGGCAGAGAAGACAAAATATATTTGCACAAATCTGTGTCGAAAATTTACGGATGATGCCGCTTATCTGGAACATGAACTGACACATTCCCTGGTGCGCGTGCTTTGTCTGGAGTTGAGCCCTGAGCATATGACCGGCAAACTGGTGAACGAATCATAAAAAGCAAAGATAATAAAATAAATCACCCTGAAATTGCGTGTGGAGCAAACTTCAAATAATTTATCGAATTCATCTCAGTCTGAGTTGAGACTCCCACTTCTGCAAGTGGTGAGTAGTAACAAGTATTTCTCAGTGGGAGTTCAATCTCCGACTGAGATAAATGCTCCGCGAGGGCGCACATTGTCTGGGAGACAATGGTTTTGCGCCGACCGGAACGGAGTGTAGAGTGCAGTGATTCTGAAAAGAAGATGTCAGCTTGCGCTGACCAGAATCACGCACCAAGTCTCACGTGCGTTCGACTTGAATCTTGTATCGTTTTTTACAATACAAATCCATATTGAGTGATTATGATAAGTGCAAATAAAAAAAGCAAACAAAATATAGAAAATGAAACCAGTCAAGGATGTCTGCAGCCGCAGGCGTCTTTTTTGTTTACCAGAACATAAGAGATGGCATTTTCTTAGTTTTAAAGTGCCCTTCGGACCGGTGCTTCCAATTGTTGGTATTGCAGGAATTATTTATATGATTCTGAATATTTCCACAGATCCGGTGGAGCGCAATATGATCTGGCTGGTAACGGGAATTACTTTTGCGATATTGGCGGTTTATTCCTTCTTCTGGATCAAGTTCAAGATGAAAATGCCGGTGTTCAAGAGCGTTCCATTGGAAAAAGTTATGGTGATGGAAAACAGTATGTATTATAAAATACGAAAGCGGCGGGGAATCTGGCGGTAAATATTACTCACGATTTATAGAAGTGAGAGTTTTCATAACTGAGATAAAAAACTTACATAACGTATAAAGTATAAATATGAAAAGTGTAGCAATGAAAGAAATGATTGCTGCACTTTTTTCTTTTTTTAAACTAATGGTCGCTTGAATTTGCAAAAAACAAAGGATCTATAGTATGATATAAAAAAGAACGGAAAATACATAGGAAGGAGCTTTTTTGATGTTTCAAGTTTTTAATGTAATTCCGGCAGGATTTTTCAATAATCTGGCAAGTGGCAGCAATCAGAGAATTTATGCCGACTGCATGCAGTTGATTTATAAAGAATATGAAAGAGAGATCAGTTATCGTATTCCGCGAAACAGGATCCGGGATACGCTGGCAATTTATTTCCTGGAGCATCATGTGGAATTGTCAGAGGAGGAGTACACCGGAGACAGGACCGCAAATGATATGGCAGCAGCTGTGATTCGCAAATTTATTTCAAAAGAGATTGGCTGGCTGTATGAAGAAATTGATGATACGACATACGAAAAACAGATCGTAATGACGGAAAACGGAATTGCGCTGGCAGAGTTTTTAAATCAGTTGGAAAAACCGGAGCAGGAGGAATTTTCCAGTTATATTTACAACATATACAATACGTTAAATAATCCGGAACAGTGGAAAGAAAATCCATATGTAAACGGCATAAAAAATATAAATAAAAACGCAAGGGATCTCTCCAAAGCGTTGAAAAAACTTTCTACATTCATTCGAAAGATTATTGAAAAAATGGTGCAGGAACAGACACTGGAGAGCCTGACCGAAAATATTCTGGAATATTGTGACGGAAATTTTATCCGTGAGTATTCCAGACTGACGAAACAGCAGAATATCCATATTTATCGAATTTTTATAAAAACAAAATTAGATGGGATGATCGCGGATGAACCGGTATTTGAGCGTATGGTACAGGATTGCATGGAAGAAGAAAATATGGATCATATGCAGGCAGAAGACCTGGTACTGGATATGATTCAGGCAACCAAGCGTTTTCTGGATGAAGATTATGACCAGATTATGCATGATATCAAGCATAAGATCAATATTTATCTGCAGATCGCAATCGGCAGGGCGCGATTCCTGAGAAATCGTGAGAATGATATCCGTGGAAATGTAGAGAGGACCATGCGGTATCTGATGGAAGAAATGACAGAACTTTCCATGAAAGATACGCTGCCGGAGGAGATGGAAGACCTGTTCCAACTGAACAGTCACGAATTCCTGGATGAGGGATCTGTGCGCTTCCCGCGTCAGATGCAGTCGATCAAAGAGCCGGTTGTGACAGAAATCGAAGAAATGACAGAAGAAGCAATTCAGGCGGCAATGGAAGCACAGCGAAAAGAGGCGTACAACCCGTATGCCCGGGATATGATGAAGCGTTATCTGGAAAAACAGATGAGAGATGCCAGAGAAATTCAGAGTGAGGATCTCCCGCTGCATCGAAAAGAAGATATTCTTGCCAATATTTCCGCGATCACCTATGCAAAGGAAAACGGATTTGAAGTGGAAGTGCAGGATGGATTTTATGAAGCAAATGACATGCGTTTGAGACGGTTTAAGATAACGAAGGAGGATGCATGATGAGTATAGAGACAATATGGGAAGATTTTACTTCTTCGGAGAAGCATTTATTTCAGAAAAGCTGTAGAAGACTCTTAAAACAGACGTTTCTTGTGCGGGACAAGGACGAAGATTATAAAAAAATGTATTATTTTGTGGCAAAGCGGCAGGAAGTATTTGAACAGTATTTTTCCTTTATTGGATTTGATATCGTGCTTGACCGGGAAAATGGTGTAGTCATGCTTCGAAACAGTGCGGAGTTTGGCGAAAATGGAAAACTTCAGGGTAACCGTCTGGCGTTGAAGAAAGCGGAGAGTCTGGTGCTGTGCTGTCTGTGGACGTTGTATGTGGACCGCCTGCGCAGCGGAAGCCTGGCACAGACAATTACAGTTTCCATCACGGATCTTGGATTTACATTGGAAAAATACGGACTCAAGGAACCGTTAGACAAAACATTGATGGCAAATATCCTGAAATTATTTTCCCGTTACAATCTGATCGAAGTGAAAGGAAAGGTCGGGGAGCCGGATTGCCTCATCCGCCTGTATGCATCTTTGCAGTTTGCTTTGGATACAGAGGAATTTAAAAAGTTTGTGGAAGTGACGGAAAAGAGAATGATGGAAAAAGAAGATACCGAAATGGAGGAAGATGCGGATGATGCAGAATAGAAAAGCAGCAACGAAATTATTATTAGTGCAGTGGTCCCGTTTTCAGCATGTGTGTATCGAATTGGAAGGTTCCACCTTGTTTACCGGTGTCAACGGAAGTGGTAAATCAACGGTTCTGGATGCCATGACGTATGTGCTCACTGGAAATACACAGTTTAACAAAGCGGCAAAAGATAAGGACAGAACGGTAAAAGGCTATGTGCGGGGCGATACGAAAAGTAATGGTGCAACGAGGTATCTCCGTCAGGGACAGGTTGTCAGTTATATTGCAATGGAATTCTGGTCACCGGCAGAGCAGGAACATCTGGTGATCGGCGTGTGCATAGAATCCCCGGATGAGGTTTCTGCACCCGGCAGTAGCTGGTTTGTCTGCAGAAATGCGCAGATCGAGGATCTAAATTTTTGTGAGATTGATGGAAAAAACATGTATGTAACACCGAAAAATCTGCTGGAAGTAAAAGGTGTCCGCATGAAATCGGCAGAGTTTATGGGCAGAGAGCGTGGAACGGAGCAAATCATACGTGCGCTGGGATTGCGCTGTGAGGTAAGCAAATACCGTTCCAAACTGATCAAAATGATGGCATTTGATCCACAGAATAACATTGATCAGTTTATTGCGGAATGTGTACTGGAGCCGGGAAATGTGGATTCTTTGAAGGAACTTCGGGAACAGCGGGAGCAGTTCGACCATATCCGGAAAATGTATGAAGATCTGCGTGACAGCAAAAATAAACTGGTAGAGATTGAAAATAAAAGTCAGCAATACGAAACGAAAAAGCGAAATTTCAACATTCGGGAAATGATCTTTAAGTATCAGGAAGTTCTGGCAAAACAGAAGGAAAAAGAGGAAATTGAGATTCATGTCACGGAATTAGAGCAGAAGAAAAAAGAACTGGAGCAGAGACAGAAGGATCTGCAAAAACTTCTGGAAGCAGCAAGAGAGCGGTTACAGATCGCGGAGTCCAATGACGCTTACCAGGGAATGCAAAAATCCATAGAAAATCTGAAAAGTCAGGTTCAGCAGATTTCGTTTAAAATCGAAAAGGAAGAGGAACAGACTGCCAAATTGCTGCGGATTCAGAAGGCACTTTCCACAGAAATTGCATGGTTGCTGGAAAAACTGGATGCTGGCAGCAGACCGGTCTTACTGCATCTTGGGGAAGCAGGATCTTCCGCGGATCAGAAACGTAAGGAACTGCTTCGTTTACTGGATGCAGTGGAGAAGCAGCAGAATCTGCTTGTAAGTCAGAGAGTTCATTTAGAGGATGAAAAACGTATACGGCATGAGGAACTTACGAATCTGGAAAAACAGTTGAAACAGCTGGATGCAAATCAGATCATTTTCCCGGAAGAAGTAGTTAAGGCAAAACAGGTGATCAAAGATGCATTTGCGAAAAAGGGAATCAATGCCGAGGTGCGTATGTTTGCAGAACTGGTTCAGGATCTGAAAGATACTTCCTGGCGGCAGGCAATTGAGACTTTTCTGGGACGAAAGCGCTATTATCTGATCGTGGACAGAAAATACTGTCTGGAAGCAATGCGTGTTTTGCAGGAAAAGAAGCTGCATGCGGCAACGGTTGTCATTACGGATAAGCTGCCGGATTCTGAGGTGGTAAAAGGATCGGCTGCGGAACAGTTAGTAATTCCAAATGTTGATGCCAGAAGATATGCCAACTACCTGCTGAACGGAATTCATCTGTGCGACAGTTTGAACGAATTGCATGAATATCCAAAAGGCGGTCTGATGAAGGACGGAATGCTTGCAAAGAGTTATGCGGTTTCCTGCATGAATATGAAAAAGACGCAGATCTGTCTGGGACAGGATGCCATTGAATTGCAGAAAAAATCTGTGCGTGAACAAAAACAGATCGTGCAGGAAGCCTATGATCAGGTGATGGACGAACTGAAGCAGACGAAAGAAAAAATCAGTTCGCTGCGTGGCGTAGATCTGGAAATAAATAATTACCATGTGGAAGCTCCGGAGCTGCTGGCACAAAATCAGACGGAGAAGCATAAATACGAAGATACGATTCGTCAGATTCAGGAAAGCCCGGAATTTGCGGCTATTTTGAAGGAGCAGATTGATGCGAAAAAGGCTTATCAGGAAGTAGAGACACAGCAAAATCACCTTTATACAAAAATCGGAGAATGTCAGAGTGAGCAGAAAGGCTATGAGGAGCGTCGAAAAAATATCTCAGGAGAGATTCATACCTGTGAAAAACTATATGAAGAAATCCGGATGAAGTATCTTGAACTGGAACGGGCAATGTTAGAGGAATACGAAAAACTTTCTGCAAAGCAGGATGAGGTTCGTGTGGTTTCAGAATTGTCGCTGAAAAAACTGAGATTCGGTCTGGAAGAATGTGTCAAAGAGCTGGAAAATGAACAGATCGAATATTGCAAAATCGCCGGAAAGGATATGAACCAGCGTGGTCCGGCGTACATTCCGTTTTATCGGAAAGAATATCGTGAGATTGCGAATGTAAAAATTGAAGAAGTGCACAGTAAACTGCTGGATCAGTCACAGAAACTGGAAAGTGCATTTATGAATGATTTTGTCGCAGAAATGAATGAGACCATCGGTGAGGCAAAACGTGAGATTGATGCGATCAACCGTGAATTGAAGCAGATTCCGTTCGGGCAGGATACCTATAAATTTAAGATGCAGGAAAAACCGGAGCGATTACTGTTTTTCCGGATCTGTAAAAAACTGGAGAATTACATGAACTCTCCGGAATTGTATATGAATGCCAATCGGGAAGACGAAGAGATGGAACGGGACATCCGGGAATTTATGGATATGATCTTAAATGAGGAGGATGAGGAAGAATATACGGATTATCGGAAGTATTTTACTTATGATATGGAGATCACAAGCCGTCAGGGTGAGGAAAAAATAACAGCTGACCTTTCGAAAAAACAGGGTTCTGCGTCAAATGGTGAAAAACAGACACCATATTTTATTATTTTGGCAGCAAGCCTGTTGCAGTGTTATCCGCAGCGAAGCTGCTGTGCGCGTCTGGCATTTATCGACGAGGCGTTTTCCGCGCTGTCGCGAGAGCGCATTGAGCAGATGGTAAAATATCTGGAGGAAAACGGATTTCAGGTAATTTATGCCGCACCGCCGGAGAAAATAGGAAGTATCGGTCAGTATATTCAGTCTACCGTCAGCCTGATCATTACCGGACGATATACGAATGCAGTGGAAGGATTAGTGAAACTGGATGAATTTAACGATTAATCAGAGTAATTTATTGCATGCCCTGTTGGACAAATATGAAAACAGCAAAACTTATGAGGGGACGAATGCTGTTTTACAGAATTTTGCGGTCAAACCGGAGAAGGTGTGGAAAGAATATGTCTCTGATTTTGCAAATGTAGCACAGGTGAAGGATTTTGAAACTGAGATGCAGGTTTTGCAGGAGCAGGGACTGATTCGGATTTATAAAAAAGATGAGGTGATCACAAAACTGGCTGCCTGCAAGGAAAAGCTGGATGAGTATTATGAACTGTTGGATAGAAAACAGAAGAAGGATATGATTCAGGAGCAGATTGCGTTTTTTGAGAGATGGATGCAGAAGGGGCTTGCGGATGATATACAGATCACGGATGATGCTGGGCGGATAAGTGTGGCAGATAATGCAGAACAGGTAAGAATTGCAGAAGTTGCAGATGATACAGAACAGAAAAAATATGCGGTTAGCGACATGTTTTGCAGGGATCAGCTTGCCAAAGTCGAAGCGGGAAGAAAACCGGATTATGAATTAGATGTATGCGACAAATTGCTAAGGATTTTAGAGTTTATCTGCACAAATAAAGAAGAAATTCTGGAACGGGAACTGTCTATGATGATACTGGATGGCAGCAAAGAATTTGAAGATCATTACAGAACGCGAGTATGCAAAGTGCTTTCGAAATACCTGGATTTTTCAGAACTTCTGGAAGGCATTGACGATACCAGGGAACGGCAGAAAATCATTCTGGAAGAGTTTCAGATTTATACCAATCCGTCATATATTTATCTGAAAGGAAATATAGAAATCCAGCTGGAGAATGGACAACGTATCCGAATCGGAGATGCACCGATCGCGCTATCTTCGGAACTGATACAAAAGATGAATGCTATTCGTGTAGGGGCAGACAAGGTAGTCACGGTGGA
This sequence comes from Roseburia sp. OM02-15, assembly GCF_003481835.1. Classification (NCBI taxonomy): domain Bacteria; kingdom Bacillati; phylum Bacillota; class Clostridia; order Lachnospirales; family Lachnospiraceae; genus Roseburia; species Roseburia sp. OM02-15. The sequence goes on along the minus strand of NZ_QULX01000005.1, from coordinate 51,219 downwards.
AAATCTTACTTCTTTTCATCGCCTGAAGGATGAAAAGTGTGCATATCTTTTCCTGGCAGGATATCATAACAGTGCAAAACAGGCATTTTTGAAACAGGTTTATAAAGAAAATCCAGAGAAACAATGGTTTCATTTTGGAGATCTTGATCCGGATGGCTTCTATATTTTGAAACATTTGCGAAAAGGAACCGGGATAGATTTTATGCCTTTGTATATGGGAGTCTCTGAATTGGAAACCTATAGCGGATATGGCAGAGAATTGAGTGAAACGGACAAAGTGAAAACACGAAATCTTCTGAAAAAGGGATTTTATGCGGAGGTTATGCAATATATGCTGGAGCATGACTGCAAGCTGGAGCAGGAAATTATAAGTTACGAGATTATGAAGAAAAATCTGTAAATAGGAGACTATGAAGAAAAGCTTATAGTAAAATGCTGCTATGACAGATAATGCAAGATGGAAAATTTCATGATTTGTAAATTATAGCGAATAAAAAAGAGGGGAATCATATCAGATTCAAGTCGAACGCACGTGAGACTTGGTGCGTGATTCTGGTCAGCGCAAGCTGACATCTTCTTTTCAGAATCACTGCACTCTACACTCCGTTCCGGTCGGCGCAAAACCATTGTCTCCCAGACAATGTGCGCCCTCGCGGAGCATTTATCTCAGTCGGAGATTGAACTCCCACTGAGAAATACTTGTTACTACTCACCACTTGCAGAAGTGGGAGTCTCAACTCAGACTGAGATGAAAACCCCTCTTTTTTGTGTTGAATACAAAGCTATTATCGTTTTTTTCAAGCATTCTTAATAGAATTTTGTAATATCTGCCATGGATTTTCTCTTTGGCATTTCTGGATCAACCGCGCGGTATCCAACGGAAATAACAGAAACGATCTCTTCATTTTCAGGAATATTTAGCGCTTCACGGATTTTTTCGCTGTCGCGGATTCCCATAACCAGAGTATCCAGACCTAAGTCTTTGGCTTTCAGAATGAGAGTCTCATTATGAAGACCACAGTCATAGAATCCCCATCCCTGTCCGACTTCATTGGATGTCTGACCGTCTCTTTCGAAGCCTGCACGGTTTTTCACAAAGGTGCAGATGATGAGAACCGGAGCGTCCTGACAGTTTTTCTGATTGAAATCCGGCAGACAGTCCGTTTTGATTTTTTCTAACATTTCTGGAGATGAAACAACGTGATAGCGTGCAGTCTGGCTGTTTTTCCAGCTTGGAGAAAGAATCGCTGCTTCGATCATCTGTCCGATCAGTGTCAGATCAACCGGTTGGTCCTGATAATGACGGATACTTCTTCTTGCTTCTAATACCTGATTTAATTCCATAGATGTGTCCTCCTGTTTCAGTGAATTTTGACTAACTCTATAATAAAGCATTTGAGAGGGGCAGGCAAGAGAAAGATAAAAAGTAGTAATTGTGTACAAAAATGAAAGAAATTTTGCAGATCAAAATGGAAAGCGCAGGCAGGGAAAGTAAGAAAAAGTGCAGGAAATATATAGCTTTGCATGTTTTTTTACAGGACTGGCAAGTTGCACAATTGAGCAAAATGGCAGAAAAATGCGATTGACATGGTGCAAAAAGGATGCTTAAAAGATAAAGAATTGCGTATGGATGATATAATGTTTGGCTTAACTGAAAAAATCTTTGGAGTTGATTACTATATCGTAAAAACGTCAATTTACAGGGAACTAAAAGGACTAGCAAGGCAGATAGGGACATACCTTGAATTACCACAAGGTATGATATATTTAAATTAGATAGAAGTAGTAACCCCGCCTGATTTTTACTCCGTTTCTACTACGATTGCTGTACACAACTTGCAATATTTTGCTAAGATTTGCATTTTATGCACAGAAATGACCGATACATAAAGAAGAATTAACACCGCGTAAAATGCTGCAAATGGCAGCAGAATAGCGCTTTTTGAAAGAAGATTTTATGAGCATTCGAGTGCTTTTCATCTGCCACGGCATCGTTTAAAGTATGGCGAGAAAGACTTGATTTTGTAGGATTTTCTAGATAGAAACAAATAATTTACACCTTATTTATACCTTTGGAAGATCGAATCGGAATAATTAAAAAAATTGTCATAATTCAGTTGGTCAAAAAATAGTACTATACTCAAAATCAATCAAAAAATCAATCGTAAAAAAATACGATTGATTTTTTGCACATTTTTGCATATAATATAATCATTATGGTTGGAAAGGGAACGATTACTATGCGTGAAACAAGAATATTAGAATTCAAGGAAACGATTACGAATACTTTTTTGAAAACAGTTAGTGCCTTTTCGAATTACAATGGTGGAACAATTCTTTTTGGGGTTGATGATAATGGAAATGTGAAAGGATTGCCAGATGTAAAACAGGCCTGTCTGGATATCGAAAATAAAATCAATGACAGTATATCACCTCAACCAAACTATACACTTGAAATACAGAACAATGATCAGACGATAAAACTTACTGTAAAAAGTGGTCTTCAAAAACCGTATTTATATAAATCAAAAGCATACAAACGAAATGATACAGCAACGATAGAGGTAGATACATTGGAATTTTCAAGGCTTGTATTAGATGGAAAAAATATTAGCTTCGAAGAATTACCTTGTAAAGATCAGGAGCTATCTTTTGAAATTTTACAGTGTAAACTGAAAGAAAATATTTACATTGAAACTTTCAATCAAGATACTTTAAAGACATTGAACCTGTATGACAATATAAATGGTTATAATAATGCAGCGGGACTTTTGGCAGATAAAAATCATTTTTCAGGAATTGATATTGTTAAGTTCGGTGAGAATATCAGTATTATTCAAAAAAGAGTAACGTTTGAACATATATCGGTTTTAGAAATATATGAAAAAGCACTTGCTGTATTTAGAGATTATTATCAATATGAAGTAATACAGGGGGCTGACAGAAAGATGGTAGAGAAAATACCGGAAGCAGCTTTCAGAGAAGCAATTGCAAATGCTTTGATTCATAGGGTATGGGATATTAATTCACACATCAGAGTTTCTATGTTTGATGATAGAATAGAAGTGGTGTCTCCTGGTGGATTGCCGGCTGGAATAACGGCAGAAGAATATTTATCAGGTAAACTATCTATTTTAAGAAATAGAAATCTTGCAAATGTATTCTACAGACTGGGATTAGTAGAGATATTTGGAACAGGAATTACACGAATCAAACAACTGTATGCAGAGAGTTTGATAAAACCAGAATTTGAAGTGTCAGAAAATGCTATAAAAATTGTACTACCGATATTTGAAACGAATGTCAATTTAACCGAAGACGAAAAAGTGATTTACAAATTTTTAAGTAAGACGATGCTGAAACCAATAAGTGAAATTGCACCATATGTCCCATTTGGCAAATCAAAAACAACACAATTACTGAAAGCTATGGAGAAAAAGGGTGTGATTGCAGTTGAAGGAAAAGGCAGAGGAACAAAATATATCATTAAGTGATTGAGAATATAGAGGGTTCAAGAAATATATTGTTATATGATTACGTAAGTGATATATTTAAGCATAAGAAAACCGTGTAAAATTACAGTTTGCTTTTTGCACGGTTTTCTTTATACTAGACGGTTAGTTAAAACTAATGTGATGAAAGTATGAAAGATTATAGAATAACATATATTAGGTATTAGGCAATATAATCAATAAGCTATAGAACTAATACTATACCGCTGAAGATAATTATTTTTGCCAATGAATTTTTTCGAGCATATATGGAAGGAAAATATAATGCGAATAAATATTTTTGAAGGTATACTGATTCCGTTTGTTGGAACAACGATAGGATCAGCATGTGTGTTTTTTATGAGACAAACACTTAATAAATCCGTGCAACGTGCACTTGCAGGGTTTGCAGCAGGTATAATGGTTGCGGCTTCAATCTGGAGTCTTCTGATTCCGGCAATTAAACAATCTGAAAATATGGGAACTTTATCGTTTGTTCCGGCAGTTGTTGGGTTCTGGATTGGTATATTGTTTTTACTCGCACTTGATCATTTGATTCCGCATCTTCATGTTGGAAGTGATCAGGCAGAGGGACCGAAAAGCAAATTTGGCCGTACTACGATGATGGTGTTGGCAGTTACATTACATAACATCCCTGAAGGTATGGCAGTTGGTGTAATGTATGCTGGATTTCTTGCTGAAAATGCACAGATTACAGCAACAAGTGCACTTGCTTTATCATTTGGAATTGCTATCCAGAATTTTCCAGAAGGAGCGATTATATCCATGCCGCTTAGGACAGAGGGTGAAAGTAAGAGAAAGGCATTTCTGAGAGGTGTACTTTCAGGAGTGGTTGAACCGATTGGAGCAGTACTGACGATTCTTGCTGCACAGCGGGTAATCCCGGCATTACCATATTTACTCAGCTTTGCAGCAGGAGCCATGTTATATGTCGTGGTTGAAGAACTAATTCCGGAAATATCTCAGGGACAGCACTCAAATATCGGTACGCTTTTCTTTGCACTTGGATTTAGTTTGATGATGATCTTGGATGTGGCACTGGGGTAAGAGGAGAGGAATGATTCTTATGAGAATACAGTGAAAACAGTCCGTGGCGTATTAAGACCTGCTTTTCAAATGGCGGTGGATGACGATGTGCTCTATAAAAATCCGTTTGGATTTGAGCTTGCTGGAGTAGTTGTAAATGACAGTGTTACCAGGGAAGCATTAACGCGGGACCAAATGCGAAAGTTTCTTAAATTTGTTCATGATGATAATGTATACTGTAAGTATTATGAAGTTGTGTATATACTTTTTCATACAGGTATGCGTATTTCAGAATTTTGTGGTCTTACAATTAAGGATATTGATCTAGGGAACAGGATTGTGAATATAGATCATCAGCTTCAACGGTTATCTGATATGACCTTAGTGATTGAGCCAACAAAGACTTCCGCCGGAACAAGAAAACTTCCGGTAACAGAGGATGTTGCAAAATGCTTTCAATCCATCATCGAAGACCGGGAGAAACCAAAGGTAGAAAAAGTGGTGGATGGATATACCGGGTTCCTGTTTTTGGATGACAAAGGACTGCCGTTAGTGGCAATGCATTGGGAACATCGCTTTAACCACATGGTGAAGCGGTACAACGATATCTATCGTGTGCAGATGCCGAATATCACGCCGCATGTGTGCCGACACACCTATTGCAGCAATATGGCGAAATCGGGAATGAATCCCAAGACCTTGCAGTATTTGATGGGACATTCGGATATATCGGTTACAATGAATGTGTACACGCATATCGGATTTGATGATGCTGAGGAAGAACTGAAACGGCTGGAAGACTTCCGAAAGGCACAAGCAGAGGTTGAGCAGAAGAAGGAGAAACCGATGTCGCAGAAGATGTTTAAGGTAATTTAATATGGAAAAGGGATGACGCTCCGGCTTGGCTGGGGCGTTTTTTCTATGGAAAAATAATAAAATAAAATATATAATATGTTTGATGGGATTAGAGAGAAGGTGCAAATATCAATAATTTTGAAAAAACATTATATTGGCTAATGGATGCTTATCCAAAATCAATGTATAAACTTAACCCCAATATTGCAAAAAGAATATTTGCTAATATAGCAGATGATGAGAGGTTAATAGATGAGATACTGAATGATAAATCAGAAGAATTATTGGATGGAAAGAGCGAAAGGATTGTTTCTATTTATCTTTTTCTTGATGATATAAGAAACAAACTCAATAAATTGAAAGGTAAAATCATGTCTTATGATGATGCCAATTATATTTTGAATATAATGATATTAGTTAATTCCGAAATCACTCAATATTATATGGATAAGGCACAAAAAGATGGCAGGTTTTCGTATGAAAATGAATATAGTCAAAGTAGCATAATAATTAACTACATTAAGGTAATTAGAGACGATATGCAGAGAAGGGAAAAAATACAAGAAATCTATCCTAATAAAGAAATCATTGAGAGCAAAGAGCTGAAAATTGTTTCGGAATGTGATTTGTCTATAATTGAAAAACATTTAGAATATCTTGTATTAATCAATACATTAATGTGTATGCAGATTAGTCCATTTTTCAATGATAAAGACAGAATAATTGCAGAGTGGTTCTTATGTTGTTTTGGAGATATTTTCACAAACTGCATGATTGAAGGAATTTACATGGAACCGAATACATCTTATAGTGAATATGAAAATGGGTCTAGGACAACTACAAAAATGGAAATTTTCTTTTCACAGAGCAACGAAGATAGATATCAATTAAGGTTGGATTTTCCTCATGATGATAAGGAGTGTATTCATTTCAATTTATATGAACCTTTTAAAATAGCTGCGTATCCCATTGATTATCTGGAATATAATATGTTGATTAAGCAGTATGGTGATGTAGTTAAAAATTTATTTTATCACTGTGGTAATAGAATGTGGTTTAAGAGTCAATTTAAAGATTATATTGATTTGAATTTTACTAATAATATTGAAGCTAGGAAAGCGTTACTTAATCTGTTTGAAACACATACACATAGTCCGGTGTGTGACAATAGTGTTTCTGAAAATGATATGAAAAATTTTTTGAATGAACTTTTTTCTGCGATATCTATTATGGACATGTCACATTCTAGGTATTTAAAACCAAAGAACATAGATGAGAATAAAGAACTTGAATATATTACTTTAGAAAAAAATGTTAGAAATGCTGCTTACAAAATAGATGAGGCATATTTATATAATTTGCAAACAGGTACTATTCCTGCAAAATTGAAAGAGGATTTAGCTAATATAGAAATCAAGTTGACAAATGTGTTGACTGAATATTATGCGAAATATACGCATGAGGAATTAAATGATTTGTCTTTGTTAGAATTATTAATGTTGGTTAGAGAATGTATGATAGAACATTCTTAGTAGTAAGCCTACCTTGTTTTACTACCAACTTTACTACTAACAGCCCGCAATAACTTGCTCCATCTTGCCCTATTTTGCCAAGATGCCATCCAAAACACACATTTTACAAATCCCCGGAATCCCTTGCAAAACAGGGCATTTCTGGGCAAAACAAGGAGAAACAAAACAATGATTAAAGTACTTTTCATCTGCCACGGCACACCAGTTTTATGATAATGCATATCTTCGCAAAGTGGGGCAACACAGGGCAGAATATGGCGGAAAGCATTGAAAATACTACGTTTTCGACTACTAAGGCTCATGGATGGAATTGGGATAAAGTCAAAGGTGTGGGGAGAAATCCTTAGTAGTAATGGACTACTTAGACTCAATGTGATAGATTTTTCTAAGAAAATAATAAAAACTATTGCAATTTTTTTGCTTTTTGAATATACTATATGTAACAGAGTTGCCCGAAGTCTTTTTGGCATTGGGGACCAAGCTGAGACTTGTGCTCAGCTTTTTTACGTTAAGGAGAGATTTTATGGATTTGAAAAAACCATTGACCTTCGATGAACAATTGGATAAGTTAGTAGCCCATGGTATGATTATCACAGACAGAGAGAAAGCAAAAGATATTTTGAAAAGAGTAAATTATTATCGTTTTACGGGTTATGCTTTACAATTCAGACAAGCCCCTTCTGGTAGTGACTATATAGTGGGAACTACATTTGAAACGGTATATCATCTATACAAAGTGGATGAAATATTACGTGATACATTTCGGCGGTATATTGAAAAAGCAGAAGTATATTATAGGACGCAGATTGCATATGGATTTTCAATTGCTAAATGTACGGAGACTCCGTATGATCAGCATTATGATGAGAATAATTTCTATAACAAAAAGGGTTACAGGGAAGTTATGGAAAATTTCAGCAGGGAGAAAAATTATTATAAAGATAGCCTAATTGTGAAGCATCATAAAATGAAATATTCTAGTAAAATGCCATTGTGGGTTATTGTGGAATTAATGTCTTTTTCTAATATGTCTAAATTATACAGCTCTATGTATTATTCAGAAAAAGATGCCATTGCTCATATGGTTGGTGTTGGAAGAAATACATTAGAAAATCATCTTCATTGTTTATCGGTTTTACGAAACAAATGTGCGCATGCGGCTAGAATGTATAATACAGATTTTAATCCTCCGGCAAAGTTTACAACGTCATTTTTGAGAAAACATTCAGAAATAAAGAATAATTCATTATTTGCATATACGCTTGTCCTATTAAAAAGATTACCAGATGAGAGTAGTAAAAAATCTTTGATTCAAACCGTGGAAAATGTGATAAGTGAGTATAGTGATGATATTGATTTGAAGTTGATTGGATTCCCAGAAAACTATATGGAAATCATGAAAAATAATTTGTAAATGCTGATATATAGCCGCTTTTTGCTAGTAGAACTACTATGAAAAGTGGCTATTTCTATGTTGAGGACGTGGAGAATTGTATTGTAAATGTTGCACACAAATGATATAATTTTTGACATAGGAGGGCTTGGGAATGAACAAAACTATTTCTATGAGTATAAGAGTGAGTGAAGAGGAATTAGCGAAATTGAAACAGGCGGCTAGAATAGAAGCATATGCTTCATATAGTGAGTTTGTACGAAGAACTGCCCTGAAAGAAGCAGAGCGAGTGATTGATCAATTAAAAAAATAATCTAGGAGAAACAACATGGCGAAAGTTTTTGAACCAAAATTATATATAAAATATATTCAGGATAGTAAATCTGATATAATTTCCTCAATTACATTTGATGAAAAGACTGGAAAAGGAAAGATTACATATAATCCTAAATGTGTAAATGTTGATCCAGAGGCACCAGACTTTAAGGGGACAACGACTAACTTAAATGACGAAGAAATGGTAAGGGCTGTTTTACTTCTGAAGTTGGAGAAAGAGTACGGATATAAATTTGAAAATAAATATATAGATATTGAGAAAGTTTATGAAGCACCGGGAAGACCTAAAAAGGGAGCAAAAGGGAGCAGATCAGATATTGTTATTAGAAATGAGGATGGGTCTCCTTTTTTATATTTTGAGCTAAAAACGCCGCAGAAGTATATATCAGAAAGATATTTGATAAAAGGGCAACTTTTTCAATCAAGTAAGCTTGAAAAAATAAAGAGACCTGATTATTTGCTATGGACAACAGTTGTGTTTAATGATAGTGGAGAGCCTGCAATTAACACATTGGTAATATCAACTAGTCAGTATGGAGAATATGACAAGTGGCAGGATGCAGGAGAACCAGCAGGAAATGCTATTCCGAAGGGGTATGGAACTGTAATTCAAAAAAGTTATGCGCGTGTTCCAAAGGAAACGGAGACGTCAATTCCATTAGACGAGACTTCTGATGAATTGTTTTTTAAGCAATTGACAGAAGAATTACATAATGTTATTTGGGGAGGAGGTGGAACAAATAATAATGACGTATTTGCAGTTATCACAAAATTATTTCTGTGTAAAATTTATGATGAAAAAGAAATCAGACCAGGAAATAAGTATGAATTTCAAGTAAATTATGTAGGCAATATTGTGGAGAGTCCAGATGCACTAGTGGACAGAATGAATGTACTATATAAAAAAGCGGAAAGTTCTTATTTATTAGATGAAAAAAGTGATAATGTTGCTTTTGATAAGGCCAGAATAAAACCATCAAAAGTCTTTTACGTGGTGCAAAGGCTAGAAGGAATATCTTTAACTAAGAATGTATACGGAGGAGATTTATTAGGAAGCTTTTTTGAAGAAATAGTTGCACATGGCTTCACGCAAACTAAAGGACAATTTTTTACGCCTGTTCAGCTGGTTGAGTTCATGACAGAATTATGTGATATTACAGAGCATGCGAAAAGAGTTCTTGTAGAGAAGCCTGATGGTAGAGGAATTCATAGGATGCCAAATGTAATCGATCCGTCTTGTGGAGTGGGTACTTTCTTAATTGTTTACATGAAGTCGATAGTAAAAAAAATGTATGAAAATGGAACTTTTAAAGCAGGATTAAGTGACAGGGCATTGGAAACATTTGAAGCTGAATTTTCTGGTCAAACACATACTAATTGGGCCAAGAGATCACTATTTGCGATTGAGAATAATTATGATTTAGGGTTGGCGGCAAAGGTAAACATGATTTTACATGGAGATGGAAGTATGAATACCTTTGTGACAAGTGGGCTACTTCCTTTTTCAGATTATTGTATACAAGATAGACCTACTATTTTAGAAATGCATGAAGAGTATCAAAATGAAAAGTTTGATATTGTACTTTCAAACCCGCCGTTTTCACTGAAATTAACTCCAGACGAAAAAAAATCAGTTGAGAAGGCATTTTCAGGTGAATTGAAGATATCAGAAGATTTATTTATTGAAAGGTGGTACCAATTATTAAGACCAGAACAGGGGGTTTTTTGTTGCGTACTTCCAGAATCTGTATGCGATACACCAACAGAATTGGATACTAGAATATATCTATTATCACATTTTAAAATTAAGGCTATTATATCCCTTCCTTATTTAACTTTTAAGCCATATACAAGTGTAAAAACTTGTGTTATTTATGCAGAGAAAAGAAGTACGGAACAAGTAAATAGGATAGAAAAGGAAATTAAAGAAAGTGGATGGACAAAAAAGGAAGGAGTTGAAGGACTAAAAAAAGTTTTTGATGATTGCGGTTTGCTGGATGAAAAAATATTTATGGCAGAACCTCAAGCAATTGGATATAAACGAAGAAAGGGCCTATCAGATTTGATAACAGAGAATGATTTGCCTAAGGTTTTGTTTAATTACAGAGGAAATAAAAGTCAAAAATCACTAAGATATGGTTTTGAAACAACATTAAAAGCAATATTTAGTAGAAGTACATTACGACTAGACGCGAAGTATAGATGGTTATGGGATGTACTGGAAGGAAAAATTAGTTTAGTGGCTAGAGGAGCTGCATGGAATGATATTGGCAACTATGTAAAAATTGTTGAATTGAATAAAATAAAGAAAGGTGATTTGGCGTACGATAGAAAGTTGATTGATTTAGATAGTGTTTACCCGTTGTGTGGTGGTGTTAATTATGATGAAGTACCAGAAGTATCGATGATTGGATCGGATAAGGTGGAATTTTCAGGAGCGGATTTGGTTGTTTCTAAGCTTGAACCTTATTTGGGAAAATGTATAATTAATCCGGAAGAAGAAGCAATAGGAACAACGGAATGGGTAGGGCTTAAGTGTAAAAAATCAAGTCCAAGAGTTGTTGGGTATTTGTTATCATTACCACAAATGAGAGAAGCAATGAGAATGCTTCAATCAGGAAAACGACATGCCCGTATGGATGCAAAAGAACTTTTACAATTAAAAATTAATATTGACTTAGCTAAAATACTGGAACAAGACATACAAAAATATGAAGAAGAAATTAATTCTTTGAAGAATACTGTTATGGAGAAGAGAAGAAAAATTGATGACTTGTACAGTATATGATAGGAAGTGCTAAAGAATGGGGAGTGGGAGTTTAAATCTCTACAATATTTTCGCTTCAAGACCGATGGCCCCCTTCGTGCGAATTTTCGCAGAATTAAACAGGGGGGATACCCACAAAAGTCAGTTTATGTGAAAATATCCGCTGAATATCATCACTAAAGCCGATTTTGTTTTGCCAGATAGTACCGAAATGCGCAGAAAAAACATGTAAAAAGCCGCATAAAAAGCACAGTTTTTTTGCGTACATTTTGGCAGAAATATAATCAGAATTGTCTTGCTATTCTGTGCGGTCAGAGTGATATATGTACTACCAAATAAAGAAAGGCGGGTACATATTATGAAGAATGAAATCAGATTCACATTGGAATCGAAGCAGAAACCAAAACTAGCACAGGAGATTGGAAACATACTTGGGACAGCACCGCATTATGAACGGGTACCAAGCTGTGCATACGATATTGCAGGATACCGACTGGACAAAGAGGGTGTACTGCATATCCCGGAGGGAACAGAAAAAGAAACGGTGGAAGACCTGATTCTGCAGTTACGAGAGCGTGGATTTCAAGACGATGCGGAAATAACGGAAGAAGTGCCAGTGCAGCAGGACAAACTGACAATAGTGATTTCGAGAGAAAGCCTTACAGATATAGCATTGGAAAATTTGCAGAAAATCACAGCAAATAAGCAGACACTTTTTCAACGTGCATTTCGGACGGACAGCACAGAAATTGAGATTACTGAGGAAAAAATAAACTTTACATGGTTTCCGTACACAGCAGATGGCGATGAGATTGCAGCCTACACACAATTTATCTCAAGGCTGTGTGATATGGCAAGAGATGCAAAAAGAGTATCATCAAAGCCGACTGAAACGGACAATGACAAATACGCTTTCCGCTGTTTCCTGCTCAGACTTGGCTTTATCGGGAAAGAGTATAAGACAGCGAGAAAGATTCTGCTTAGGAATCTTACAGGAAATTCAGCATTTCGCTATGGAGAATAAGGATAAAATGACACTGGGTGTCGGTGATGAACCGATGCCCTTTTTCTGTGGAAAAATCAGTTGGGGCAGCTTGTGGCAGATGATTTAGGTTATTCCTATAGAGCCTATATAGAAAATAACCTGTATTACTTGCCACATCTTGCCCCAGTGTGAAAACAGACATGGTCATGCCCATCGGTTATCATTTTCTTCCTGTATCTTTCTGCGATAAGCAGTGCGGGATTTTCTACGGTTTCGTTCTTTTTTACATTCTGGATTGTCACAGTATTTCTGGCGGTTCCCGTTTTTGATGAACAGACGGCCGCAACACTCACAGGTGGCAACGCCCACACGGTCGGCATAAGCAATGGGGTAATCTGTAGGGATAGATACATATTGCGACAGAGCGAATCGGGCAGCATCAAAAACAGAATGGAAATCCGGCATGACCTTCAATTCTCCATTTTCATCCAGTTCCAACTTCATGGTTACGCCACTCATTTTATTTAGGTAAGCTGATATTTTACCGAGATGTTTCTGAATAGGAAACAAATTAAAATCTGCAAAGTCATTCGTCCATGTGATCTGTGCAAGATCCGTGGAAACGTCAAGCTGTTCCAGACATTTTTTGAACATAAGAATTACAAGGGTATCCCGGTACAGGCTTTCGAGATCTTTCCGCATGGTGTGAACATCAAAAGTGAAATTACCAAGAATGTTAGTGAAAAAATCCCAGTATTCCGTATCCTTTTCAATATCCCAACGATATTCTTCGATGTCCTCAGAGGCATAGTAGGGGTGTGCGTACTGCTGACACCAAGAAATGATATCATCGGCAGCAGTGTTGTCATCTTTTCCACGGATACTCTGGTACAGGTTATTCAGAGAAAGCCAGAGTTCATTTCCGTCCAAGCCGTATCCACGGTTGAGCTTCGGAACATCGCCCTCGCCCAGACAGGCGGTGATTACGATTTTTCCATTCTGTTCTGTCTTTTCATAGTATTTGAAAGTTGCGGTCAGCCGTGCATCCGCACTCATTTTCCCCAAACTGAAATCTTCGTTCATATTCTACCTCCATTCTTACCGATAGAACTTGCTTTCGGTACGAGTTCTTACCAATAGAAAATAGTCTTTGGTAACATTATAAAGTATACTGTGATAGAAAACAAGAGCAATTCATGTTTGGAATGCAGAGAGGAGGATGGCTATGGATAAAGTCACGATGAGCGTACAGGAAATGGCAATGCAGATGGGAATCAGCCTGAGCAAAGCGTATGCACTGACCAGAGAAGCGGATTTTCCAATCGTCCGTGTAGGCAAGCGGGTATTGGTTCCTGTTTCCGAATTTAAGGTGTGGTTATCGGCAAGAGCCACGGAGAAATGATACGTCAGAAAATAAGCGGGGAAGGAGGAGCACAGAATGTATGAGAAACTTCCGGAACAGTTGAAAAAAGACGGACGGTTCTGTCTGTGGAAATATGAAGAAAGAAACGGACGCATGACAAAAGTGCCGTATCAGACAAATGGCAGAAAAGCGAGCAGTGCCGATAAAAATACCTTTTCGGATTTTCGATTGGCAGTCAATGCAATGGATGGTTATGACGGAATCGGTATGGGTGCATTTGATGATTTCTGCATGGTAGATATCGACCACTGCGTGTTTGGTGGAAAACTGACACAGATGGCAGAAGACATCGTGGAGAGAATGGACTCCTATACAGAATTCAGCCCCTCCGGCACGGGAGTCCGCATAGTATGTAAGGCATCTTCCCTGTCTTATGATACGGGCAGATATTACATCAATAATCAGAAACTTGGTCTGGAAATCTATGCAGCAGGTGTGACAAAGAAATTCTGCACTCTGACAGGAAATGCGATCCGAAACTGTGGCATTGAGGAGAGAAGCATTGAACTTTGGGAAATACTGGAAACTTATATGCTCCGTCCGATTTCTAAGAAAAAGAACGAAGCGCAGGATATTCCCGGCAGCTATCTGGCGGATGATTCCGTGATCCGCTTGGCATCGGATTCCAGACAGGGTGAAAAGTTCAAAGCCTTGTGGAATGGAGAAATCCCGGAAGGAAAATCCCACAGCGATGCGGATATGTCGTTTGCAAGTATCCTTGCGTTCTGGTGTGGCGGTGATACAGAGCAGATGGACAGGCTGTTCCGAAGATCGGGATTGATGCGGAGCAAATGGGACCGTGTGCAGAGTGACTCAACCTACGGTGCATTGACGCTGGAAAAGGCAGTGGCACAGGCACTGGATTTCTACCAGCCTTATGCAAGGACATCAGCAGAGAGGGATTTTGATGATATGCTGCAGAAGCTGATAGAACTGAATGTGTCGGATAACGGCAGATACCCGTGGAATGACAACGGCTCAGGCAGATTATTTGCGGATGTGTATAAAGATATCGCAAGGTATGTGCCGGAAAGGAAAAAGTGGTATGTGTATGACGGAACCCGGTGGATTCCAGACATTGGCGGACTGAAAACAATGGAGCTTGCAAAATCCCTTGCGGACAGTCTGGTCAGATATGCCCTGACAATTACCGATGAGCGCAGAAGAAAGGACTATCTGGAATATTCTGCGAAATGGCAGAGCCGGAATTACCGCAACACTTATATCAGTGACGCCCAGAGTGTGTATCCGATTGCAATGTCTGAGTTCGACTGCAATGTTTATTACCTGAACTGTCAGAACGGAACACTGGATCTGCAGACGGGAGAGTTCCATCCGCATACGCCACAGGACAAGCAGACCAGGATTGCCGGAGCGGCCTATGATCCGAATGCCAAGAATCCGCGTTTTACCAGATTTGTTTCCGAGGTGATGAGTGGGGATACGGAGAAAGCAAGGTTTATGCAGAAAAGCCTTGGTTATGGTCTGACAGGTGATACCCGCTATGAATGTATGTTTTTCTACTACGGTGCAACCACCAGAAATGGGAAAGGGACTCTGATGGAAAGCACACTTCATGTGATGGGAGATTACGGTTTGACTGTCCGACCGGAAACGATTGCTGCAAAGCCGTCTGCCAACAGCCAGAACCCGACAGAGGATATTGCACGGCTTGCAGGAGTGCGGTTTGCCAATATCTCAGAGCCAAGGCGGGGATTGGTGCTGAATGAAGCACAGATTAAAAGCATGACGGGAAATGATACATTGAATGCCAGATTCCTGCATGAAAACAGTTTTGATTTTAAACCACAGTTCAAGCTGTATGTAAATACAAATTATCTTCCGGCTATTACAGATATGACTCTGTTTTCGAGCGGACGTATCGTGATCATTCCCTTTGACAGACATTTTGAGGAATGGGAACAGGAACAGAATCTGAAAGCAGAATTTTCCAGACCGGAGGCAGCAAGTGCCATCTTAAACTGGCTGATTGAAGGTTACACCCTCTTACAGGAGGAAGGCTTCATCCAGCCAAAATCAGTAAAAGATGCCACCATGTCCTATCAGCATGACAGCGATAAGATGGAACTTTTTGTGGAGGAATTTCTGGAACAGGAGAAGGATGCAGAATGCCGGACATCAGCAGTGTATCAGGCGTACCGCAACTGGTGTAATGACAATGGATATTTTGCTGAGAACAGCCGGAATTTTAATCAGGCACTCCGTACAATCGGTACGGTAGTCCGCAAGCGTCCAAGGGATGGTGGAGAAAAAACCACACTTTTAACAGGCTATCGGCTCTTGTGCAGAGATTTCCTCTGCTGAGAAAAAAGGAGGTATACATGGGAAAACAGAAAGCAGCACCACCGATGCGGTTTGAACCATCGGATTTTTCAACAAACAAGTACAGATGTGTGAATGTCATCAATTTAAGGGACAGATGCCCGGTCATTATCATGGCAAGCGAATCCTGTGACCCGCCCTATTACCGTGTGGTTGACGGGTCATTGGAGATGTTTTATCTGTCCTATTCTGAAGCAGTGGATTATTGCAGACAGAGTGGTTATATGACACAAAAATAATTTTTCAGGAGGTTTATTATGATTAACAGTACAGCTTATTATAACGATTTTTGGAACGAAATGAGAGGAAAACAGGCAGTTACGGACAGCCTTTATAACAACCGTGAAAGCAAGACAAATGCGTACCATCTGCCCGGAGAATCAAATAAAAAATATACGGCAGCACTCCAGAAAGAAAGTGCAGTCCGTCAGCTGGCAACCGTTGTGAACGCGACCAGAAGTGACAGCCGTCTTTGGACATTTGACTGTGAAGGTCAGGCTGAATGGGGCGATATGGTCAATCTGGAGGGCATGGATAACGAGGATGGTTTTCAGAGATTTGAAGTACAGGCATACCGATTGTCCGAGCTTGTCAGACTTGGATTGGAGTTCGCTTCTGATCAGTCCTTTGCCATAGAGGATTATGTAATCAGGAAAATGGCACGCTGTTTTGGCACAAGCGAGGAACAGGCGTTTATCAACGGAACGGGGGAAAATCAGCCGACAGGTATTCTGCACGCCACTGACGGAGCAGAAACGGGCGTGACGGCAGAGAGTGATTCTGCCATCAGCTATGATGAGATCATCAAACTGTATCTGTCCGTGGATAAAAAATACCGTAAGCATGGCACATGGCTTATGAACGATGAGACGGCTCTGGCACTCCGTACCCTCAAAGATTCAGCCGGAAACCCTCTGTGGAAGGACAGCAATGAAACGATTTTCTCAAAACCTGTACAGATCGTTGATTCTATGCCGTCTATCGGAAAGGGACAGAAAGTAATCGCATTTGGAGATTTCGACAATTACTGGCTCGTTCAGCGTTTCCCGCTGACTATCCGCACACTGAAAGAAAAGTTTGCCCTGCGTGGACAGGTAGGATATCTGGGATGTGAATATCTAGACGGAAAGCTGATCCGCAAGGATGCAGTCAAGGTACTTCAGATGGCAGCAAACTAAGCAGTTGGGGCTGCGTAAATACTGCAGCCCCGTATGGAAGGAGGATTGCACATGACAATAGAAAAACATGATATTTCCGGCAGTACGGAAAATACACTTGTCCCTGTGAGTGAAAAGTACACATTAACAATCAAAGAAG
Organism: Roseburia sp. OM02-15; assembly: GCF_003481835.1. NCBI lineage: Bacteria > Bacillati > Bacillota > Clostridia > Lachnospirales > Lachnospiraceae > Roseburia > Roseburia sp. OM02-15. The sequence continues at coordinate 33,730 of NZ_QULX01000005.1, read as the reverse complement.
CAGCATCGTATTTTAATATTGGGACAAAGAAAATGCGCAGACTGGCAGAAGATAACAGGGGCAGATTTGCGGTATTCAGCGGAAACAGATATCTGATTATCCGTCCGCAGTTTGAAAAATTTATCAGTGCTTCTTCGGAGATATAATTCCGTTTGTCTGCCGAAAGTAGTTGATATTATCAGCGTTCAGAGTGATATATAGTATGACCTCAAAAACCTGTGAAAACAGCCACTTTTGGCAGAAAGGAAGTACTTTTATGGCAAGACCAAGTTTAGCAGAAAAAGATATTTTAAATCCTTCTGAGGCAATTGAATATTTTGTTTTGAGCCGGAGAAAATTTTATGATTTATTGAATAATACGGATGGAAAAGATTTTCTGGCATACTACGGTGAACGCAAGCTGATTCTCCGTGTAGCTTTTGAAAGGTATCTGCGTAACCATCCAGAGTTGAGGAGGCGGGTATAATGGCAAAGGCAGGAAGAGGACAGACAAGGCGTGATTCCAAACGAAGAGTCCTCAGACCGGGAGAGAGTGTAAGAGCAGATGGAAAATATCAATATAAATACCATATTGATGGAAAACCACACTTTGTATACAGTTGGAAACTGGAGCCTACGGATAAACTTCCAAAGGGTAAAAAGCCATGCCTTTCCCTTCGTGAGTTGGAAAAACAGGTAAACACAGATTTGGATTTACTTGTAAATATCGTGGATGGACAGATGACGATCTGTGAACTTGTAGACCGATATTTAAAAACGAAGACCGGGGTAAGGCAAAGCACGAAACAGGGATATGTTACAGTACAGAGATTACTTGCGAAGGAAGCATTTGGCGAAAAGACGATACGAAGTGTGAAAACTTCCGATGCAAAGCTGTTTCTTATAAAATTGCAGCAGGAAGATGGAAAAAGCTACAGTTCTATTCATACCATCCGTGGAGTGTTGCGACCAGCTTTTCAGATGGCGGTAGATGATGATATTCTGGTAAAGAATCCATTCGGATTTCAACTTGCCGGAGTATTGGTAAATGATGCAGTTACAAGAGAGGCAATCACAAAAGATCAGATGAGAAAGTTCCTGAAGTTTGTGCATGACGATGTGGTGTACTGCAAATATTATGAAGTTGTGTACCTACTGTTTCATACAGGAATGCGAATATCGGAGTTTTGTGGTCTGACGCTGAAGGATATTGATTTGGAGAACAGAACCGTGAATATCGACCACCAGTTGCAGAGAACATCGGATATGCGATACATCATAGAAACTACAAAGACGGATGCCGGAACAAGAGTATTGCCAATCACAGAGGATGTGGCACAGATGTTTCAGGCAATTATCGAGGACAGAAATGCACCAAAAGTGGAGAAATCCATAGATGGATATAGCGGATTCCTGTTTTACGATGATAATGGAATGCCACTTGTTGCAATGCACTGGCAGCACCGATTCAATCATATGGTTGGTAGATACAATGACATTTACCGGGTGCAGATGCCAAACATTACACCTCATGTATGCCGACACACCTATTGTTCGAATATGGCAAAATTGGGAATGAATCCCAAGACACTGCAATACCTTATGGGGCATTCAGATATATCGGTCACAATGAATGTGTACACACATATCGGATTTGACGATGCCGAGGAGGAATTGAAACGGATGGAGGAGTTCCAAAAGGCACAGGCGGAGATTGATAAGAAAAACGATGCAAAAGCGGTATCGCAGAAAATGTTTAAAGTGGTGTAGCATTGCTATACAGCAGAAACGCTCCGGTTAAAGTGGCGTTTTTTGATTGTGAAATTAGGTGATTGGTGGTATAATATACAAGAATTATTTGGCCTATATGGAGCATTGTAATTGGAGTATTGGCAACAGCAGTAATGGTGTCACTTTCCGTAAAAAGAGATTCTGGTTTGTGTGGAAGCCAAATGCAGAAGCGCAAGAAACAGAGTCGCGAAAAAACAGTAAGAAATTATTTGTTAGATGGAAAGGGGTAAACAAAATGACAGTTGTATTTGCAGCATTCATGGTGAGTATTGGTATTCTTGGGCGTGACTCGATGGTGTGTGGTTAATATGATAATATGAATGCGTTGAAAATAGGAAGGAGTACCTTTGGGTTCGAATCCCAACACGCTCATTAGGACGACTCGCTTTTTAAAGTGGGTTATTTTAGATTTTATAAAAATAAGCTGTTTTTATGGAGATACATGTACAAATGCGAGCAGTTAATTTATACACTCTTACAAGAAAAATAGATAATGAAATTTATGCAATGTATGAAATGGCTTTGTCAGATAGAGCAGAAGCAATAAGGATTAGGATGGAGGAAATTGACCAGATAGCTAGGCTTGTAAATAACTTTATTTTTCATGGGGCAACATCCGAATGCTATGATAATTGGTTTTATTCTTTTTCGATACCTCATATTGGAAAGGAATTTGATTTGCTTAAAATTGGAAATAACAAAATTGCTGTAAATATCGAATTAAAAAGTCAAGAAGTACCTGCAGAAAAGATTGAATATCAATTATTGCAGAACAGATACTATTTATCCCATATTGCCGATAATATATATAGTTTTTCTTTGGTTGCCGGAGCGGATGGTAATTGCAAATTGTATGTATTAGATGGGGAACTTAAGGAAACTACGTTTCAAGATATGCTTAACAAAATATGCGAGGTGCAGAATCCTATAAGCGATAAATTGGAAGATTATTTCAAACCGAGGGATTATTTGGTATCTCCGTTAAATACCCCTGGAAGATTTATTCAAGGAGCATATTTTTTAAGTGTTCAGCAGAATGAGATAAAGGGGAAGATTATCAACGGGCTTAGTGCAGATAATAGAATATGGGGTATACAGGGAGCCGCAGGCACAGGAAAATCTCTTTTACTATACGATGTAGCAAAGACCGCTTCATCGGAATTTAGAGTGTGCGTTATACATAGTGGAATTATATGTGAAGGGCATAAAACATTGAATCGTTGCTTACATAATGTTTCGGTAATTGAGGCTAAAGTGATAAGTGAGGAGCTTATTAGTCAATATGATATTATTTGTGTAGATGAGGCACAAAGGCTTTACAAGAGTAGCGTAGATATGATTTTATCGGCATATGAAACTGGTGCTATTAGAGGAGCAATTTTTGCGTATGATTTTGCTCAAGTGTTATCGAGAACAGAATTTGCAAGGAACAATCCTAAACGATTGAAGGAAGTTGCAGGTTTTAGAGAAGAAAAACTGTCTGATAGAATTAGAACGAACAAAGAATTGTATTCTTTTATAAGAAATCTATTAAGGTTGGGAGATAAAGCAAGACAACATATAGAGTATAAGAATGTTGATATATTGTATGCTAATGATGTTCATGAAGCGGATAGACTTGTAGATATTTATAAAGGAAAAGGATATATCCCAATTACATTTACTCCGTCACATTATGTATCGAGTTCCATTGATCATTATTCAAGGTATATAAATTCTCATGAAGTAATAGGGCAGGAGTTTGACTATGTTTTGGTTGTGATAGATAATAATTTTAGATATGATGCGAATGGGGATTTGACGGCTAGAGAACATCCAAATCCAGAATATCTGTTTCCAAGATTGTTTTACCAAAACATATCAAGAGCAAGAGAGAAGTTATGTATTGTTGTGCTGAACAATCAAGAATTGTTTAAGAAGTTATTATGCATAAAATGTGGTGAATAACTTGGAAAAGACAAATAATGAAAAAAGTAAAAGTGTTAGAATTACAGAAATCTTGTGAGAAATACGAGATTATTACAAACAAAATATCAAGGTATAGAGGCGTATGCGGTGTATGGGTAATGTACGATAACCATAATCGTTTGTTAGAGGTGGCACAGACAGCTGATGTTTTTAAAGAATTAGCTTATGATTTGTCATGGCTACTTAAGGAATATTCATATGATGGAGATTGGCGGAAAAGATATACGGCAAGAAGATTATTTGAATTCAATCAAAAATTTGATGTTCTTTCATGTGATAAGAATAGAACGACAGCTAAATACAGAACTATTGCACAAAATGCTGAATCAATATTGGTATATTTGATTGTTGAGAACAGAGCTACGAGTAGAGATAAGACAGTGCGTGAAAAAGTTGAATTGGAAATAGCAATAGATAATAAAGCGTTATATTGGAACGCCTTTGGAATTCAACGCAAACTGGCAAAAGATTATTACAAAAATAAGTATGAATTGAAATGATTAGGCAGATGAAAAAAGGTAATGGTCTCAGTGGTTGAAAATGTGGGAAAAATCCTTAGTAGTAGGAAATTCCTTTTTACTACTAACAGATAGTCACAACTTGCTAAATCATGCTATAATTTGCCTAGTTGACACAGAAAAGAGAATTATAACAACACCCCGGAAATACCCGAAAAATACGGCGTTTCCGGGCAATTTAGGGAGTTTGATAACAATGATTAAAGTTCTATTTATCTGCCACGGCAGTGTTTAATGGATGCTGTGAAAGCCTAGGCTTTAAAGGATTTTTTGATGATTGACGAATAATTTACACCTTATTTATACCTTTGGAAGACCGGATCGGAATAATAGAGAAATAAAGAAATAGATAAATATAACAGGAAGCAATTTTGTCATATTGGAAATAATTAAAATTTGCTGAACCGTGTTGATTTTATTGATTGAGTATAATAAAAGTAAGAACAGAAACTTCCATGTTTGAAGCGGTTACCAGAATTGACAAAGAAATGCAAGTTAGCCAATCCGGTAGTCCAGCATATTTTTTCATTGTCACCCGACGTTTTTACAAAACATATACTTATTCCGCTTGATGCGTCATTCTTGTTCTGAAAACAGGAACAGAATCCTTACAGCGACTGTAAGTGTTATTTATTGTGCTTCTGTGCTATCATTTACCCAGAAATGGATAGGAGGCATTCACATGAAACCAATTTTGAATATTGAAAATCTTACCAAAGTCTATGGGACGTTGCCAAACCAGACGAGAGCACTGAACGGAATCACTTTTCAGGTCATGCCGGGAGAGTTTCTCGGTATTATGGGAAGCAGTGGTTCCGGCAAATCCACGCTTCTCAACTGTATTGCAACTGTGATTCAGCCTACAGGTGGAAGCATTCAGGTGGAGGGAGATACTCTGCAATCCCTCAAGGAAAAGGCTCTTGCCGAGTACCGTGGCAAAAAAGTTGGTTATCTATTCCAGAACTTTGAATTGCTGGACAACCTGACTGGCAGGGAAAATATCCTGCTCCCGACTTCCTTGCATGGGGTAGCCGAAACAGAAAGCAGCCAGCGGCTGAAGCAGTTGGCTGACTATCTGGAAATTTCTGATGTTCTGGATAAGTTTCCGTCCAAGATGTCCGGTGGCCAGCGTCAGCGTGTTGCGGCAGCAAGGGCTCTGATCTTACATCCCCAAATGATCCTTGCCGATGAACCGACGGGTGCGCTGGATTCTAAGAACGCAAGAAGTCTTATGGAGAAGCTGTCCGGCCTGAATCGTGACGAACAAGCTACGATCCTGATGGTAACCCATGATTCCAATGCCGCCAGCTTCTGTAAGCGCATCCTGTTCATCCAGGATGGTGTGATCTTTCATGAGCTTCGGCGTGGAGACGAAAGCCAGCAGGAGTTCTACGGGCGCATCCTGAAGGTGATGGCGCAACTGGGAGGGGGCAGCGCAAATGTTCTCTAATCTCATTCTTCGGAACAGTCGCCGCAGCCGAAAGGAAAACGGTCTGTTTTTCAGCTCCCTGGTGATTTCTATTGTTGCATTTTACATGATTCTTTCCATCTCCACTCAAGATGTGATGCTCTTTTTGCAGAAAATGGAGAGTGACGCAGTTGACAAACTCCTGCTTCTGATTCCTGCGTTTTATGGGATGACCCTCGGTATTCTGTTCTTTTTGATCTATTTTGCCTGCAAGTATCAGTTCGAGCGCAGACGGCATGAGTTTGGTGTTTATCTAATGTTGGGGATGCGTAGAAGTAAACTGTTTGGTATGCTTCTGGCGGAAGATTTCCTGACCAGTATTCTTGCCATGCTCATAGGATTACCTGTGGCTGTGGTGCTTTCAGAAATTGTCAGTCTTGTCACCGCCAAGCTGGTAGGCATGGGGATCATCGGTCATCAGTTTTCTTTATCCTGGTTTGCGATTGAATGGACGCTGGCAGGATTTCTGGCAATTAAGCTGACGGCACTTCTGATTTTGAGTGGACGAATCAGCCGCCAGGAGATCGGTACTTTGCTATCCCAGCCAACGAACCGCCCCAAAAAGCAAATGCCATCTGTTATCTATGGACTGGCTGCTATATGCGGAAGTGTGATGTTGGCAGTGGCTTACTACATGGCGATTCAGGGAATTGCATGGACAAAGGTAAGTATGATGGGACTGACTTTGCTGTTGGGCATAGTTGGTACGATGCTGCTTTTCTATGGGATGCGTGCACTGATTGCTTTGATTGTTAAGAAAGGAAAAGGAAATAAGCAGCTTCATGTATTTACCTTCCGGCAGATTCAGGAGAATGTCATTCATCAGTCAAACTCCATGGCCATCAGCTCCCTGCTGATTCTGGCGGCGCTGTGTTGTTTTGGTGCGGGCGTAGGAATTGCAGGAACGAATAACCTGTCTTCTGGCCATGTAATCGACTATACTTTTGAAGATCATACTGCAGAAGATTCATCGCAGGTTCTTCCGAATATAAAGGCAGTCCTGAAAGAAAACAGTTTGGAAAATCAATTTTCAGAGCTTTTTGAAATGAGGGTTGGGCGTATTCGCACCACAGAAGATTATGATAATGCCTACAGCATGGACGCTGTTATGGACTCTCTTCGGAGCCTGCCCCAGTCGGAAGACCGGGATGTCCTTCTGAACAATCTTGGTTATGCCACATACCCATATTTGATTTGTTTATCGGACTATAATCGTTTGTTGGAATTGTCCGGCAATCCGGCTCTCCAATTAGGCGAAAAGGAGGCCGCTGTCTATATTGATACAGAGTTTACTACGGTAAGCCGTACCGCAATGCTGAACCAAGTATTGGCCGGGCATCCCAAGGTGGAACTGGATGGTAGTCCGATTCATCTTACAGGAGAGGTTCAGTCTGTGAATTTGGTCACGGACCGTTCTATAACCTTGTCCTTTGCATTGATTCTTCCGGATGAAGCATTCCTATATTATAGTCAGGGAATGTATGATACCTATGTCAATGCGGTGCTCAGTGAGCAAGCTCTGAATGGAAATAGCCTTATGACTGCATATTTGGATTTGAACGAGAAGCTGGACGAAACTGACATTGAATATGAAAGCTATCTTCAGAATATGGGTCGTCAGCTTTTCTACACCATAGCATCCAGTTATATTACCCTCTATCTTGCGATTGTTTTCCTGGTAGTTGCCAACACCATCGTGGGTGTTCAGTTCCTGATGAGTCAGCAGAAAACCGGGCGCAGATACCAGACTCTGATCCGCCTGGGAGCTACTTACGAAACCCTTTGCCAGTCTGCTGGAAAGCAAATTACCTGGTTTATGGGACTTCCTGTATTGGTTGCGGCTGTCAGCAGTTTGTTTGGAGTCAGGGCGTTATTTACAGGGATACTCTCGTCCCGAACCCGTGGGACAGTGGCTGAAATGATGTTTGTATCTGCTGCTATGATTTTGCTGCTTTGCGTGATAGAATATATTTATATGAGAGTGGTCAAGCGCTCCAGTGATCGGTATTTGCTGACACTGATGCAGCCACAGAGAGAAGAATAATTTGGAAGGAGGTGCTGCCGTGAAAAGAATTGCTGTTGTGGAAGATGAAGTCTATATGCGGGAAGAACTCTGCAATATGCTTCAAAAGGACGGGTATCTTGCGGAGGCAATCACCGAGTTGGAAGATGCCGCTCGGCTCCTGGCAGCCCTCCGTCCTGACCTTGTGATCTTAGACCTGAATTTGCCGGAGATCAGTGGCTTTCAAATCTGCCAGGAACTAAAGAATAAAACCGCTATCCCCGTCCTGATACTGACTTCCAGAGATCAGGTAAAGGATGAACTGCAAGCGTTCCACTTGGGTGCTGATGAATATTTGACGAAGCCGTGCAGAAAAGATCGACTTCTTGCCAGGGTATCCAATATTCTCAAAAGGTATGAAGGCCGTACCAATCTCATAGAGGGACCAGATTTCCTGTTAGACCAGCAGACCTACACGCTTTATATTCATAATACCTCTGTCGTGCTTCCAAAAAATCAGGGAAAACTGTTGGTTGCTCTTTTGTCCGGCGGCGATGCTCTGGTCACGACGGAGCAACTTTGCATAGCACTATGGGGAACCACGGAATACATAGACGAAAATGCCTTGCAGGTTAATCTGACCAGGCTGAAAAAGACGATGTCCGGTCTTGAGATGAAGCAGCGAATCGTTGCGGTTCGTGGGATGGGCTATCGTCTGGAAACGGGGGTGGCTCCATGAAGCGGCTTTGGCGCATGATAGAACGGTACTACCCCTGGCTGCTGTTGCTGTTGGGCGTGGATTGCTTTTGTGCTATCATTCTTTGGATTTCTGACATTCAGGCATTTCAAACCTTGAGTGGGTTAGTAGTTCTGACAAGCCTCCTTTTGTTTTCAGCAATTCTGTTTGTACTAAACAAGCGGGAGACCACCCGCCGAGAGCTGTTCCGGGATTTCCTCAGTGATCCTGCCATCTGCAACGAGGAACGGCTGCTCAGTGCCATCAGCCGGGAAGAAGGAGAATCTATCCGGCTTCTGGCATCAGTTTTACAGGAACACAAAACTGAGAGTAACAGTATGGCAGATGCCCTACAGGACTATGAAGAATATGTGGAGGGCTGGGCACATGAAGCGAAAACGCCCCTATCGTTGTTGACCATGCTCCTGGATAATCGGAGCAACGAAATGTCTCCTCCCCTGCAAGCAAAACTGGATTATGTCCGCAGTCAGCTTCAGGAGGATGTCACTCAGATGTTATACTATGCCCGGTTAAAGAGCAGTACAAAGGATTATCAGTTTAAGGATATCAATTTGAATGACTGCTTGGGGGAAGTTCTGGAGGACTATGCCCCACTTCTGGAAGAAAAGCAGTTTGTAATTATCAATAAACTGCAATCTGAAACAGTCTATACAGACCGTAGAGGGCTTCAGTTTATGTTGGGACAGATCGTGAGCAATGCCATAAAATATAGCAGCGATAGTCCCATGCTAACAATCTCTATGATACATTCGGAGATCGCAGATGTCCTTTCAGTTGAGGATAATGGCATCGGTGTAAAAAAATATGATCTGCCGTATATTTTTCAAAAGGGCTTTACCGGGGATTCTACTGACAGCAGAAAGAAAGCTACCGGTATAGGGCTTTACCTGGTTAAGAAGATGGCTGACGATCTAAACCTTCGTCTGGAAGCTGCTTCCCCGTGGGAAAAGGGCTTTAAGATAGTCATCTTCTTTCCAAAATTGAAATCCAACGGAGGAAAATAATATAAGCAAAAAACGGGGCTGTAAAATAAGTCTCTGCTAAAGAAACGCTAGTTCCGACAAATGCTGGTTCTGGCGTTTCTTTACATTAATATATGTTTTTTGAAAATCGTCACTGTTTTATGTAAAAAGGGTACACTTAATAAGCTTGGATAGATTTCTTCTGTACGTCCATATTTTTTATATCTTACATGTTGTTTTCGTTTGAAAAGAAATTTACGTCCATTAGGGCATATAGGATTTCCGTTCTCATCTCTTATATAGTTTACAGCACGATAAGGATTCGTGTGATGTTTTTTATCTGCCGTTTCTTTTTTGTACATGGTAAATATCATTAAATTTTTCCATTAAAGGTACAAAGCATTCCATGCCTTGTCTTCCATAAAATCAATTCTACGTTAAAAACATACCGTCTAGACAGCTATTTTTTAAGCTATCATTTGAAAGACACATATAATATATAGGCTCAAATGGTGAAAGTGCCCATTTGGGCCTATTATTGTATGAATTCATACGTTACAACCAGAGCAAGATCCACCCGTGTATTACAGTATTGTCATTTTGACAATATTGTATTACTTACGAGTGGCAGACTTGATGGGGATTACGTCCCCATACCCACGTGAAAATATAATTGCTGGCAATTACATTTTAGCAGATATGCAGGCATATCTGAATAAGCGTCATAGACAACAAAATAAGGAAATTTTGATAAGGCATTCACCTGGAATAGGTGAGTGTTTTTTTGTTTTCAAATATTCAATTAATCAAAAAAATTAAAAAAATTTCATTAGGGGGCTGTAAAAATGCCTCTCAGCGTTTCGTATTAATGAAAGGGTATTTGGGCGGGAAAAATAAAAAACTTTCCTCAAGAGCCTGTATTTATGCCCTTCATCTTTTGAATATATGTAAGGACATTTTTGAGCCGGCATGAAAATGATTTTTACAATAATTAGAAACAGAAATGAGGCGAGAAAAGAATGAAATATGAATACATGAAGGAGTCAGAGCAGATGCTTCAGTACTTCCAGTTTCCGAAGTTTTTATTAAAGCTGCGAATTTCTCAAACTGCAAAATTCCTTTATATGATTTTGTATGACCGGGCACGGATATCGAGAAAGAATAGCTGGATAGACAAGTATGGAAATGTTTATCTGATATTTCCAATAGATGAATTGTCTGTTCAAATCGATAAATGCAAATCTTCTGTAAAAACAGCGTTGAAGGAATTAGATGATGTGGGATTATTGGTTCGCAGATCTGGTGGATTTTCAAAACCCAATCATTTATATGTGAAAATTCCATCTGATGAGATAGGTTTACAGCCGGTTGACAATAAGGCGGTTGAAAAGATAGTTGCAACAGAGCCGGAAAAGCCACCTTCATCTGGTCGTAAAAATGGCTGTGGAGGAGTCGGAAATGTGGCACCTAGTAAAGTAACTGAGAAATATAAAAGAAATAAATATCATGAAGTAAATTATTGCTATGGGGAAGGAGAGAGTTTGTGATGAGAGAAGAAGATACTGTATGTGTAGGCAGTGATGGTTTGCAATACTGTAAAGTCTGTGGGGAAGCGAAAGAAGCATTTTTTCCTGAGGGTGGATTTATGGGGATGAAGAAACATTCCAGGCAATGTGCCTGTGACAGAAAAGCGTATGAAGAAGAACAAAAATATTTTAAAGACAAAGAACACCGGGAATTAGTCAGTAGAAATACGAGCATCTGTTTTGACGAGAGCAGGATGGAAGAGTGGACATTTGAGAATGCAGATATGTCAGATGCAGTAATGCATAAGGCAAAAAGCTATGTTGATAACTGGGAGGAAATGAAAAGAAATCATATAGGCTGTTTGTTCTGGGGACCGGTTGGTACCGGGAAAAGTTTTATTGCCGGGTGCATTGCCAATGAACTTCTAAAGCAAGAGGTAACGGTAAAGATGACCAACTTCAATACCATTATCGATGATATATTTCCGCTGGCAGACAAAACGGAATATATCAATGCATTGGCTTCATATCAGCTTTTGATTATTGATGATCTTGGTGTGGAACGAAATTCAGAATATGCGTTAGGAATTATTTTTAGCGTCATAGATCGCAGGATCCGTTCGGGACGACCTTTAATCATCACAACGAATCTTCCGCTGAAAGAAATAAAAAGCGAGACCATGTTGGATAAAAGGCGTATCTATGACCGTATTTTAGAAATGTGTACACCTATGTATGTTGGAGGCACAAGCAAACGAGAAGTGATTGCAAGTATGAAAATGGAGAAAGCGAAAACGCTGTTGAATACAAACAGAGGGGAGGAGGAATGCGAATGAATCATACAGAAAAAACAATACCTGTTTGGAAGAAATATTCTTTAAATGTTTCCGAAGCAGCAGAATATTACGGAATTGGAGAAAAGAGATTGAGACAAATCGCAGGTGAAAATGAAGGAGCAGATTTTATTTTGGAAGTTGGTTCGCATATCCGGTTCAAAAGAAAATTATTTGAAGATTATCTGGACACAGCCAGTACAGTTTAAGTGACAGAATAGAAGAAATAGTAATGAAAATAATGTTCATTTTATCTTAGCGAAGAGAAGGTCTTGTGGTATAATGAATAAACCGAGACGGTCTTCCAAGTTAAATGAACATTTGATGAAGGAGACTAAAAAATTATGAGTGAAAAAAGGAGAGATCATAGAGGACGTATATTACACAATGGAGAAATACAGTTATCTGATGGCAGATATCGATTTAAGTATGTCGATGAGATGGGAAAGGAGCACTGCGTATATAGCTGGTGCTTAGACCATAACGATGCAACTCCGAAAGGAAAGCGCCGTACTTTGTCGCTTCGAGAGATGGAGAAGAAAATCCAGGCGGACCATTTTGAGCAGATTGCAACAAATGGCGGAAGCATGACGGTGCTGGAACTGGTTGAAAAATATACATCAACCAAAACCGGCGTCAGACCTACTACAGTTGCAGGATACGGAACAGTTATCAATTTATTGAAGAAAGATCCATTTGGAAAAAGAAGGATTGATACGGTTCGGATTTCGAATGCAAAATGTTGGCTGATACATCTTCAGCAGGTAGAAAAGAAAAGCTATAGTTCCATCCATTCAATCCGAGGAGTTCTTCGTCCGGCATTTCAGTTGGCGGTGGATGATGACCTGATCAGGAAAAATCCATTTCAGTTTCAGCTAATGGAAGTGGTTGTGAATGACAGTGTGACAAGAGAGGCAATCAGCAGAGCAGAGGAACGTAAGTTTCTACGATTTGTGAAGGAAGATCCTCATTTTTGCAGGTATTATGAGGGAATCTACATTTTATTTAAAACCGGTCTTCGCATCTCGGAATTTTGTGGTTTAACGATTTCTGATATTGATTTCAAGGAGCATACAATCAACATCGATCATCAATTGCAGAAGAAATCAAAAATCGGATATTATATTCAAGAGACTAAAACAACCAGTGGAACGAGAAAGATACCTATGACTGCGGATGTAGAGGAATGCTTTCGGAAAATAATAGAAAAACGAAACCCGCCCAAAGCAGAACCTATGGTAGATGGAAAAAGTGGATTCTTATACTTTGATAAAAATGAAAGTATCTGTTATTCCCTGCATTGGGAGCATTATTTTCAACACATCATTCAGAAGTATAATAATACTTATAAAGTACAGATGCCTGTCATTACACCGCATGTATGTCGGCACACCTATTGCTCAAATATGGCAAAATCCGGAATGAATCCAAAAGCATTGCAATATTTGATGGGCCACTCAGACATCAGCGTAACGCTGAATACATATACGCATGTAAATCTTGAGGATGCCAGGGAAGAAGTTGCCCGGATTCAGGTTGTGTAATTACGATTTTTAATTGAAAACAGCAAGGTGTAAAATGGAAAAACATACACCTTATTTTACACCTTTTGCTGACGATATTATGCGAAAATAAACCAGGTTATGCCAGAAAGCAAAAATTCACAGAGGCTTACAAAGCCCGAAATATCAAGAAAAACTAAGAAATGCGAGGTTATGCAACGATGATAAAAGTGCTCTTTATCTGCCACGGCAACATCTGCCGTTCTCCCATGGCAGAATTTGTAATGAAAGACCTAGTAAAAAAAGCCGGTCTTGCAGACCAGTTTGAAATTGCCTCTGCGGCAACCAGCAGAGAAGAAATCGGCAACCCGGTACACCGTGGAACCCGCAATAAATTAAAACAATACGGCATTTCTGTAGATGGGAAATATGCGGTTCAGATGACCAGTGCGGACTATCGTTATTACGATTACATCATTGCCATGGAACGATACAATTTACGCAATATGGAACGATTTGTCCATGGTGATCCGGATCACAAAGTACATCTTTTACTGGATTTTACAGATCGCAAGGGTGATATTGCAGATCCGTGGTATACAGGAAATTTTGATGAAACATATGATGATGTTTTAGAAGGATGTCAGGGATTGTTGTCAGAGACAATTGCATACTATGATCATAAATGTTAAAATATAATAAGCGCAGACGAGTCAACATACTGGTATGATTGACAACATCGAATTGGATCATGTGCTGAATTTGCACATGATATAACAATAAACTGTAAACGCATGTGAAATAGGATAATCATGAAAAAAAGACTGCATAAGAAAAAATATTTTTATATTGAAATGGCGGCAGTTCTGATTCTTCTGATCACATGTGTTCTTTTTAAGTACACGACCTTTGTACAGAAGAATGCGATCCAACAGTGTTTCAACATTTTGAATGATTCCAGAGAACAGATTGGGCAGATGATCACAAATGAGATGAAAAATGAGTAGGAGCATCTGGAGTCGGCATCCTATCTGCTGAAAGATTGGCTGAAACAACCGGATGCGAACTATGATCAGATCATAGAAATTTTGAAGGCATCCAGCGCCAACCAGAGTTATGCACATTGGGAAGTATGTCTGCCGGATGAAACTGTGATCAAAAGTACTGGTGAGGTGACGGAACTGGGACCATTGTATTCGTTTGAGGACCGGGTAAGTAAAAATTTTACTGTTTCTGAGCGCAGAACGACATTGGTTGATCAGGAGACACAGATCATTATGCTGTCAAACAGTATTTTTGATGAAAATGGAACTTGTATTGGTATTTTATCTTCCGTCATTGATCCGGAGGCATTCGCGGATAATTTTTTGTCGGTATCCTATAATCTGAAACCGGATATTATGCTGTTTGAGCGTGGCACCGGAGATGTTTTGCTGGATTCCTGGAATGATGGTACCTTGGGAAGTGTTGAAGATGCAGAGGAAGGGCGGTATATCAAAGCTGCCAAAGGATAATTCCTTTCCAGAATGTCCCATGATATCCGCACGCCGTTAAATGGTATTATCGGCTATCTGGATCTGGAAGACGGTAATCTGCAAAATTAGGAATTATTGCTACAGTACCGGAAAAATGCAAGAGTTGCAGCAAATCATCTGTTATCACTGATCAACGATGTTTTGAATATGAGCAAGCTGGAAGATGATAAAGTGGAGTTTGCACATGAAGCATTTGACCTGTGCGAACTGTCAGGTGATATTCTGGCACTGACGGAGATTCATGCAAAGGAGACAGGTATCACTTTGCAGCATTCGGATTGCAGCATGAATATACTGCATCTATACGTATACGGAAGTCCGCTACATGTGCGGCAGATATTTGTAAATATTTTGAATAATGCGGTGAAATATAATCGACCGGGTGGAACGATTTCATGCAAAATGGAAACAGAAAAGCAGGAAGGAAATCGGATCTGGTACAGCTGCACGATTCAGGATACCGGTATTGGTATGAAACCAGAATTTCTGAAGCATTTGTTTGATCCTTTCGCACAGGAAAAAGTAGATGCGCGAAGCGTTTACCATGGAACCGGGCTTGGCATGGCGATTGTAAAATCGCTAGTGGACAAAATGGGTGGAACTATTGAAGTAACCAGTAAAGTGGAGGAAGAATCGACTTTCCGTGTAATACTGCCGTTTGAAATTGCACCGAAAGAAGAAGTCAGCGACAGGACGGAGATAAATGCGGAAACAGGGATTCAGGGAGTAAATATTTTACTTGTTGAGGATAATGCCCTGAATATTGAGATCATTGCAGAACTGCTTCAGGAACAGGGAGCAAAAGTAACCTGTGCACATAACGGTCAGGAAGCAGTTGATGTGTTTGCGACATATCCGCAGGAAAGTTTTGATGTCATTTTGATGGATATTATGATGCCGGTTATGAATGGTATGGAAGCAGCGAAGGCAATTCGCGCACTGGAGCGACCGGATGCGGAAACTGTGCCGATCATTGCCCTGACAGCAAATGCTTTCATGGAAGACAGAAAGAAAAGTCAGGAGGCAGGCATGAATGCACATCTGACAAAACCGCTGAATATGAAAACGATAATCCAGACGATTACAAAATTGCTGAGAAACGAACAGTAACAGAGTCAGATTAAATTTACATGAACTGAAAGTCAGATTTGCAGAGATACAAAGAAAAATTGGATTAAATGCTGTATGCTGTGCATGTTACAGTAAAAGTGCTGAGAACATTCTTGGATAAAAGCAATATATAACCTCAGATATTACGAAAAAAGAAGGCGTGATATCTGAGGTTTGTTATTTTATAGAGAGAACTTGGATTATTTTCTATATAGAAAACTTTTTGAAAAAGATACATTTTTTGTATGCCCTAAATTGACTTTATAAAATCGTGTTTTTACAAGCTGCTGGTATACCTGTTATTAAATTGTGCTTTTTACAAGCTGCTGATATACCTGTTCACAGCGTAAAATATCATCAATGACAACCCATTCATCCGGTTGGTGAGCTGCTTCGAGACAACCCGGACCATAGGACATACAGTTACGGTTGTGGAGTTGTCCGGCAATGACAGCAGTATCTGTGTAACCGGTAAAACAGCTGACCTGTGGAACTTCTCCAGTGACTTCCTGACAGGACAGTTTTAAATTTTCCAGAAGCGGAGAAGTCGGATTCTGTTCAATCGGTGGTCGGTCGCCGGTGATTTTATAGGTTGCGGAAATCCCACTGACAGACTGTTCCGCGTGTTCAATGGCAGCTTCCACGATGGCATTTGTTTTTTCTGTATTCAAGGGTGGAACCAGACGCATGTCAATCCAGACTTTACAGTGATCTGGCACAACATAGGGACGATAACCGCCGGTGATCTGCCCGAAAGTGACCGTGGAACTTCCCATATCAGGGTGAACCGGTGCATACAGAATCGCATGTCGGATTTCACGAATAATCTCTGCCATGGCGGCAATGGCATCGGCACCTTTCCATGGCGTGCTTGCATGGGCAGTGTGTCCCTGCACATCAATTTCATACCAGGTGCGGCCTTTGTGTGCCATCTGAATCTGTCCATTGGTCGGTTCAGCATCAATCACCCAGTCGTGGTCTGTAACCCAGCCAGCTTGTATACACGCTTCGGAACCACGCATGAAATCCTCTTCGTCCATGGAACAGATTAGTTTTAGTGTCTGCTTTGGTGTTTTACCGGATGTTTGAAGTGTTTCTGCGGCATATTGAAATGCAGAAAGGCAACAGGCAAGACCGGATTTCATGTCACAGGCGCCACGCCCATAAATTTTTCCATCTTTTTCAATGGCATCAAAAGGTGGCAGCGTCCATCCATCGCCTACGACAACCGTATCCATGTGACAGATCATCACCAGTGCAGGCAGAGATGGATCACCGGTCAGCTCAGCTATGAGATTTGGGCGACCGGGAAGCACTTCCTGACGGGATAATCGGACATTGGGATATGGCGCAAGCTGTGTGGTGATCCAGTCTGCCATCGCATTTTCATAAGTACCCGGATCGGTACTTTCAATCTGAATCATTTGTTTTGTCATTGTAACTGCGCGGGATTGCAGAGACATATTATAAAACCCCCTTTAAAAGTTCGAAAAAGTATAAAATATTTTGAATCAAGTTTTCGAATCTATGTATCGAAAGCCTGAATAAAAACTAATCGAAATTAGATTAAATGATCTAAAATATAGATTATTATAACATTCATTACTTGTATGTGCCATAAATTTTTTGCTATAAAAAGTCTGGTGTGATAGAATAGTTGCAAATGGACAAAACTTTGCCGCGAATATATCTGCCCGGCAGAAATAAGATAGTAAGAATAGAGGTTGAATGGAATGTATTATGTACCAGATGGCACAGAAATGTGCGGATTTTATGAATGTGAAGAATGCGCAAACAGATTTTTATCTCTGAAGATCGGACCAAAGCTGGTGTGCCCGTATTGTGGAGAAGAACCGGATATGGAGATCGGACCGGATGAAGAAATGCCGGTGGCAAAAGAGACGGCAAAACTGCTGGAAGTAGTAGAAGGTGCAGAAAATGTGGAGCGTATGGATGCGTTACTTTCATTAGCAGTAACTGGCGGCGACTACGAGTGGATTTAAAGTAGGAGATTGAGAAATGTTTTTTATGATGGGAATCACGGACGGAAGAAAAAATCTGGATTATAATCAGACCGAAATCTGTAGTGTGTGTGGACGATACGGACGGTTTCAGATATTTATGACATACACCGTATTGTCACTGTTTTTTATTCCGTGTTTCAAATGGAACAGACACTATTATGTGCAGACCAGTTGTTGTCACACCCTGTATGAATTGGATAGGGAAATCGGTCGAAGAATCGAGCGTGGCGAAGATGTGCGGATCTTACCGGAACATTTGCAAAAAGTTGAAAATGGTAGATCGGGGTATCACTATGGTGGTTATAAGCGTTGCACGAATTGTGGGTATGAGACAACCGAAGACTTTGTGTTTTGCCCGAAATGCGGTATGCGGTTGTAACGGGAATTGTGCTGCGTGATTATAGCGGAAATTATGTCCTTGCTTGGAACGAATATAGTGTAATGCGGATGAAATTTTTGAATGTATGATTTTATAAGAGACAATAAGGAGCATTTGTATGTGGAAAATCAAACAGATCGCAGAGGCGGACTTTGGCTGTGAAGAACGGCTGCCGGGAGAAAAATTAAAATGTCTAGTTATATTAGAAAATGAAAAGGGTGAGACACGTCGACTGGAAGTCGAAGACGAATGGCTCACCGAACAGGGACTGGACGAGGGCAGTATGTGGGATGTTTCGGATAAAGATTTTAACCAAATCAAGGAAGTCCCCTGCTTCAATTGCGAAAAGCAATAAGCAGGGGTAGGGACTTGATTGTATCAGGAGGGGTGCAAGCCCCTTCTGATAAGCTGCGAAGCAGCTATTTGGTTATGAGCAAGTAGCGAAGGCGGATTGCGAATATCCTTTGACTTAATGAAAGCGCCCAAATTGATTTTGTCTTTCTGGCTAATAATCGCTCATAAAGAAAAAATCAATTTGGGCGCTATTTACGTCGAGATATCCTAAAAGATTCTCCGATTTCGTATTATTTCAATAACCTAAATTTTCCCTACCATTTAATCTAAAATCTGCTTTCCGGTCACATCTAAATGATAATTCTCCCGATAAATTAATTCTGAAATCGGCACAAACTGAAACCCCTTTTCTTCCAGCTGCGTCAGCAGCGTATCCAGCGCATCCGCTGTATATTTAGCCCCATTATGACACAAGATAATAGCCCCACCGGTCAGCTGCTTATTGTCGCAGATCCGGGTAATAATATCATCCACACCGTAATCCTTCCAATCGAGACTATCAATAGACCACTGAATCGGATAATATCCACAGGACAGCACGCCCGTGATGACTTCATTATCATAATCTCCGTAAGGCGGTCGGAAAAGAAACATATCATATCCGGTCAACGCTTTCACTTTTTCATGCACAGACATGATCTCATTCCGGATTTCCGTATCGGACAGCTGACTCATATTTTTATGATTCTGACTGTGATTGCCAAGATCGTGTCCACCTTCATAAATTGCCTTCACATCATCAGGGTAAGAATCTACCCATCCACCCGTCATGAAAAACGTCGCATGAACATTATGTTTTGCAAGAATTTCCAGAATCCGCGCAGTATCATCATTGCCCCAGGCGGCGTCAAACGAAATCGCAATTTTGGGTTCTTTGGTATCCACACAATAAATCGGAAGCTCTTTGCCGTTTACAGTATTGCTGACGGAAATCACTCCGGTTGTCATCTGAAAATAAATAGTTATGGCAAGGATGCTGCAGACTACCACCGGCAGCAGAAGGGAGAAGCGTTTTTCTTTTTTCATAGGTTCTCCTTCGGACATGAGATTACTAATATATATGAAAGCAGACAGTTTCTTATGTGCATAAATACAGGCGAAAACGGATTGTATTTGCATAAAAAGAAGCCGTCTGCTTTTGTGCAAAAGAAAGGAAATTTACAACGTTGTTCAAGTCGAACGCACGTGAGACTTGGTGCGTGATTCTGGTCAGCGCAAGCTGACATCTTCTTTTCAGAATCACTGCACTCTACACTTCGTTTCGGTCGGCGCAAAACCATTGTCTCCCAGACAATGTGCGCCCTCGCGGAGCATTTATCTCAGTCGGAGATTGAACTCCCACTGAGAAATACTTGTTACTACTCACCACTTCCAGAAGTGGGAGTCTCAACTCAGACTGAGATGAAAGCTATTTGGTTTCTGGAAAAGGCTGTGAAATGTCCGGGAAAAAATACAGTAAGAAGTATGTAAAAAATAACAATAATAGTTGACTTTCTGTTTAATAATAGTATAATCAAAATCGTGCGAAAAGTTTAGTGACAGTCAACATTTTGTTAACTATTTAGAATAGTAGTGTTAATCCGAAAGAAATGGAAGCGAGAACATGGAACCGAATTATGTGAATTGCAGAATCGGAGAAAAAATCAAAGATCTGAGAAATCAGAATGGTCTGACGCAGCAGGAGCTGGCAGACCGGTCAGAATTGACGAAAGGATATATTTCCCAGTTAGAGCGTGGTCAGGTGGCACCTTCTGTGGTGACACTGTTGGATCTCATCGAATGTCTGGGAACGACACCGTCTGAATTTTTCAAGGAGACGGAAGAAGAACATGTGGTGTATTCGGAAGGCGCATTTTTTGAAAAAATTGATGAAGCCGGAAACAGCATTCAGTGGATTGTGCCGAATGCGCAGCAATATCAGATGGAACCGTTGCTTGTGGTGGTTCAGCCAAAGGAGAAATTGCAGGAGGATAAGCCTCATGAGGGCGAGGAGTTCGGATATGTGATTTCTGGAAGAATCCGTTTGCACCTTGGCGACAAGACATATACCGTGAAATCCGGAGAAAGTTTTTATTTCTGTGCGAACAGAAATCATTATATTGAAAATACCGGCAGCCGCCCGGCAAAATTTGTGTGGGTGAGCACGCCGCCAACCTTTTAACCAAATCAAGGAAGTCCCCTGCTTCAATTGCGAAAAGCAATAAGCAGGGGTAGGGACTTGCTTGTATCAGGAGGGCTGCAAGCCCCTTCTGATAAGCTGCGAAGCAGCTATTTGGTTATGAGCAAGTAGCGAAGGCGGATTGCGAATATCCTTTGACTAAAGTAAGTATCCTGTTTTCAATGTGAAAAATGAGCAGCGAAGGGGACTTATCTTGAGTGGGTTAAACAGGAAAAATAATTAACATGAGGAGAAATGGGATGGAACAGCCAATTTTAAATTTACAGCATCTGACGAAATCTTTTGACGGGAAAAAGATACTGGATGATCTGAGTATTGATATCGGAAGAAATGAATTTGTGACATTATTAGGTCCTTCCGGCTGCGGTAAGACAACGACACTGCGTATCATCGGCGGATTTGCCACACCGGATGAGGGAAAAGTTATTTTTGAAGGACAGGATATCACAAATCTGTCTCCGGATAAACGTCACATCAATACCGTATTTCAGAAATATTCTTTGTTTTCCCATATGAGCGTTGGAGAAAATATTGCTTTTGGACTGAAATTAAAGAAAAAAAGCAAATCTTATATTCAGGATAAGATCAAATATGCACTGAAACTGGTAGATCTGGAAGGATTTGAGGATCGTCATCCGATGTCTCTCTCCGGCGGACAGCAGCAGCGTATCGCCATTGCCCGTGCCATTGTAAATGAGCCGGAAGTACTGCTGTTGGATGAGCCGCTGGGGGCACTGGATCTGAAACTGCGTCAGGATATGCAGCAGGAGCTGATCAAAATTAAAAATGAGCTGGGTATTACCTTTATTTTTGTTACCCATGATCAGGAAGAAGCACTGACCATGTCTGACCGTATCATTGTTATGAACCAGGGGCTGATCCAGCAGGTAGGAACACCGGTAGATATTTACAACGAGCCGCAGAATGCCTTTGTAGCAGATTTTATCGGCGAGAGTAATATCATAGACGGTGTGATGCCGAAGGATTGTCTGGTGGAAATCCTTGGATGTCCGTTCCCATGCGTGGATACCGGATTTGCTCCGAATGAAAATGTCGATGTGGTTATCCGACCGGAGGATATGGAATTTGTACAGCCGGGAGAGGGTATGATGGACGGTGTTGTGACATCCATTTTGTTTAAAGGTGTTCACTATGAGATGAAAGTGCAGGCAAAAGGCTTTGAGTGGCTGGCGCACAGTACCATTGCTTACCATCCGGGTACAGAGATCGGTTTGTATGTAAAACCGGAAAATATTCAGATCATGCACAAACCAGTGTCTTCCGCACAGGAGGTTATCAAAAAGGATGAATAAGAGAAGTTTACTGGCTACGCCGTATATTATCTGGATCATGGGATTTACGGTATTGCCGATTTTGATGATCGTATTTTATGCGCTGGGGGATGGAAACGGCGGATTTACGTTGGCGAACATTCTGGCGATTTTCCAGCCGGTGCATTTGAAATCTTTATTGCTGGCACTTTGGCTTGCACTGCTCTGCACCGCCATCTGTCTGGTGCTGGCATATCCGCTGGCAGTAATGCTGCGGAAATTGAACATCGGAAAACAGGGAATGATGGCGATCATCGTGATCCTGCCGATGTGGGTAAATTTTGTACTGCGTATCATGGCATGGCAGCTATTGTTATCCAGAAACGGTATTATCAATGCACTGCTTGGCGCACTTGGACTGCCGGGACAGCATCTTGCCAATTCCAATGTGGCAATTGTAATCGGTATGGTATATGATTATCTGCCATTTATGATACTGCCGGTATACAATGCGGTTTCCGAGCTGAATGAGGATATCCTTGAGGCAGCCAGAGACCTTGGCGCACCGCCAAAAGCAGTACTGACAAAAATTATGATCCCGCTGACCATGCCGGGAATCATCAGTGGAATTACCATGGTATTTGTTCCGTCACTGACCACTTTTGCCATTCCGGATATTCTGGGCGGCGGTAAGATTATGCTGATCGGAAATATTATTGAACAGGAATTCTCAACAAGTATGAACTGGAATCTTGGTTCTGGTTTATCCATTGCGCTGATGATCTTTGTGTTGATCAGTATGATGTTTACTTCAAAAACAGATGCAGGAAAGGAGCGCAGCGTATGGTAAAGCGATTTTTTATGAAATTTTATCTGGTGCTGATCATTGCGTTTTTGTATATTCCGATTGCAGTGCTGGTCGTTCTTTCCTTTAATGCATCCAGATCCCGTGTTGTATGGGGTGGATTTACACTGGAATGGTATCAAAACCTGCTACACAACAGTGATGTAATGGCGGCGTTACAGAATACATTGACCATTGGTTTCGCATCTGCGGCGATCGCAACCGGAATCGGTCTTTTGGCAGCCATCGGTATCGATGCAATGCGAAAAAGAAGCTACACACTGACTCTTGGCGTGGGAAATATTCCAATGTTGAATGCAGATATTGTAACAGGTATCGCACTGATGCTGTGGTTTTCCAGATTTACGAATTTAGGTTATGTAAGTATTTTACTGGCGCATATCACGTTCAATATTCCATATGTCATTTTGAGTATTTTACCGAAACTGCAACAGATGGATATGAGTGTGTACGAGGCGGCACGAGATCTTGGCGCAAACAGCGTGACAGCATTTGTACGTGTCATTCTGCCAATGATCTTCCCGTCTGTAATGAGTGGATTTTTCATGGCGCTGACAATGTCCATGGATGATTTCGTTGTTACATATTTCACAAAGGGAGCAGGAATCAATACCTTATCCACCATGATCTACGGTGAGTTAAAGCGTGGTATCAAGCCGGAAATGTATGCACTTTCCACACTGATTTTTGTGGTAGTATTGGTGATCTTACTGCTGGCAAATTATGTTCCGAGAATTCATCAGAACAGAGTGAACGCAGGTCGCAAAGCAACTGCGTTCATGAGCAGGTAGCAAAAGCGGATTGCGAATGTCCGCTTTAGAGCAGCAGTACGATAAACGGCAAAAAGGCGGTTGCGATAAAAATATCAGATGGGAGATGACTCCCACCTCTATAGGTGGTGAAAAACAAGCTAGTATCAGTGGTGGGAGCCAATCCCCCATCTGATATAGCCTCCGGCAGGATTACAGAGGTGCGCAGTTGAAGTATGTCATGCAATTGCATGACGCGCACCTCGCAACAAGAATGCCGGAGCATTCTTGAATTTTGTAAGAAAAACATCTTCTATATAGAAAAAAGTATTTTATGGCATAGAACACGCCGGGCGAATGGGAAAGGTGACAGTATGATAAATAGAAATTGGAAACGCCGGGTGGCAATGGCGCTGTGTGTTGCCATGACCGGAATTTTAGTCGGCTGCGGTGCTACCGGAGAGGAAGAATCTTCCGTGGATATGTCCGAAGCTGGCGGAAAAGATACCATTGTGGTATTAAACTATGGAGAATATATTGATACTTCCATATTAAAACAGTTTCAGAAAGAGACCGGAATCAAAGTGCTTTATGAGGAAGCAACGACACCGGAGGAAATGTATTCCAAATATATGGCGAGTACGATTCCATATGATCTGGTCTGTTCTTCCGATTACATGGTAGAGCGTTTTATCGAAGAGGGTGAGGCGGAAGAAATCGATTACAGCAAAATGCAGTATATCGATAATATTGGTGATCTTTACTGGGAAATGTCCAAATCTTATGATCCGGAACTCAAATACAGCGTTCCGTATTTCTGGGGAACCGTAGGTATCTTGTACAACACAAATATGGTGGATGAGGAGATCACAAGCTGGGACAGTCTGTTTAACGGAAAATACGCCGGAGAGATTATTATGCAGAACAGTATCCGTGATGCGTATATGTGTGCATTGAAATATAAAGGATATTCTCTGAACACAACAGATCGTAAGGAACTGGACATTGCACAGAAGCTGCTGATCGAGCAGAAACCGGATGTGGAAGCATATTTCGTAGATGAAGTCCGCGAGGAGATGGTTGCCGGAAATGCGGCATTAGCTGTCTGCTATTCCGGTGAGGCATATTTAGCCAACGATTATGATGAAGATCTGGAATATGTCGTTCCGGAGGAGGGCTCCAATGTATGGTTTGATTCCTGGACAATGATGAAAAAAGGAGAAAACCATGAGGGTGCACTGAAGTTCCTGGATTTCCTCTGCAGAGAAGATATTGCGATGAAAAACTTTGAGGAAATCTATTATCCGACACCGAATACAGCAGTATACGATCAGCTGGATGAGGAGACAAAGAATGATCCGTTGATTTTCCCGAGTGAGGAGACACTGGAAAAATGTGAGGTATACAAAGCATTGGATGCGGATACCACAGCATATTACAGTCAGCTCTGGAAAGAACTTAAGACAAGCTGACGCTTGCAGGCAGGATACTGACAGGTATCCTGTTTTTTTCTCTTGTGGAAATATCCTGTTTGCGTTATAATAGGAACGCTTATGGAATGAAGAAAACGATTCAGAAAAATTTATCAGTTTGTGTGATTCAAAATCATGTGTAGATTTTACTAGCATATGAAGATAAACTGAAAAAGTTGGATGTTGAATCGAAATAAATATACAGAAAGAGGTAGAGTTATGGCTAAAGTCAGAACAAGATTTGCACCGAGCCCGACAGGCCGTATGCACGTTGGTAATCTGCGTACCGCTTTGTACACATATCTGATCGCAAAGCATGAGGGCGGAGATTTTGTATTAAGAATAGAAGATACTGACCAGGAGCGTTTCGTAGAAGAAGCACTGGGCATCATTTACCGTACACTGGAAAAAACAGGTCTGATCCACGATGAAGGACCGGACAAAGATGGCGGCTATGGTCCGTACATCCAGAGTGAGCGCTGCAAGAGCGGTCTTTATCTGGAATATGCAAAGAAACTGATCGAAAAAGGCGAGGCATATTACTGCTTCTGCGACAAAGAGCGTCTGGATTCTTTAAAACAGAACATCAACGGTAAAGAGATCAGCGTTTATGACAAACATTGTCTGCATCTTTCCAAAGAAGAAATCGAGGCAAATCTGGCAGCAGGAAAACCGTATGTTATCCGTGCCAATGTACCGAATGAAGGAGAGACAACTTTCCATGATGAGATTTACGGAGACATTACACAGCCAAACTCTGAGCTGGATGACATGATCCTGATCAAATCCGACGGATATCCGACTTACAACTTTGCAAACGTTGTAGATGATCATCTGATGAACATCACACACGTAGTCCGTGGTAATGAGTATCTGTCTTCCGCACCGAAATATACAAGACTGTATCATGCCTTCGGATGGGAAGAGCCGAAATACATCCACTGCCCGCTGATCACAAACGAAGAACATCAGAAACTGAGCAAACGTAGCGGACATTCTTCTTATGAAGACCTGATCGAACAGGGATTTTTATCTGAGGCAGTTGTAAATTTTGTTGCACTGCTTGGATGGAGTCCGGTAGACAACCGTGAGATCTTCTCCTTAGAGGAGCTGGTGAAAGAATTTGATTATCATCACATCAGCAAATCTCCGGCCGTTTTTGATATGGTAAAACTGAAATGGATGAACGGAGAGTACATCAAAGCAATGGATTTTGATGCATTCTACGAGATGGCAGAGCCGTACATCAAAGAAGTGGTACATCGTGATTGTGATTACAAGAAGATCGCTCAGATGGTAAAAACACGTATCGAGATCTTCCCGGATATCAAAGAGCATATTGATTTCTTCGAGGCAGTTCCGGAGTACGATGTAGCAATGTATACACATAAAAAGATGAAAACAAATGCAGAGACATCTCTGGCAGTTTTAAAAGATGTGTTACCGTTACTGGAAGCACAGGAAGATTACAGCAACGATGCCCTGTATGCAATGCTTAGCGGTTATGTAAAAGAAAACGGATACAAGAACGGTTATGTAATGTGGCCGATCCGTACTGCACTTTCCGGAAAACAGATGACACCGGGTGGAGCAACTGAGCTGATGGAGGTACTTGGAAAAGAAGAGTCCATCGCACGTATCAAAGCTGCTATCGAAAAACTGACAGCAGAAGCATAAGAAAAATGAATATCATACCAGATGTTGTGTCATGGAAATATGACATAGACAGTTTGGTTATCAGATCTGACATCAGGGGAGGGGTAAGAGTACCTGATCACGACGGAACTCTTTCCCTCTCTTTTTGTGCGTAAAAACCTCTGTTTTTGAGGAATAGGTGTGTAAAAAAATGCACATACAAGATATAGTATTGATATTTGAAAAACATTTTTTGTCAATTGTGCAAAGTGCTATTTTTGCATTTTGAAATTTTTTGAATTAA
This sequence comes from Roseburia sp. OM02-15, assembly GCF_003481835.1. Lineage (NCBI taxonomy): Bacteria > Bacillati > Bacillota > Clostridia > Lachnospirales > Lachnospiraceae > Roseburia > Roseburia sp. OM02-15. The sequence continues at coordinate 6,547 of NZ_QULX01000005.1, read as the reverse complement.
ATGGAAAAAGTTGCGAAAAAAAGGCAGTATTCTGAGTGATTTCAAAAAGTCAATACGTTAACTGAAATTTGTGGATATTGATAGAAAATCACTAGATGTAGGATTTGTAATTGAAAATCAACACTAGATATTGTACAATGGTCAAGAACGGTCCTCCAGAGAAGAAGACAGGGCTTCGAAAGGGATCAACAGGATCGTTATAATAGAAATTCAACTGTTTGGAGAGAAAAAAAGGGTTGGATGTTACTTGAGACAACTCTGAACAGCAGATGAACAAATAATAAAAGTAAGAGAAAAAGTGGTAAGAAAGGGCGAGTGGAATGAAGATTATTAAACGTAGCGGATCAGAATCGCAGTTTGATCTGGATAAGATTATTTCCGCAGTGATCAGGGCGAATGACAGTGTGGCAGAGACTGAGCGGATGAGCAAAGAGCAGATCGCAGTTATCGGAGCCAATATGCGTACGATTTGTGAAGGCATGAATCGTGCACTGAGTGTAGAGGAAATTCAGGATCTGGTAGAGAATCAGATCATGAACCAGAGAGCCTTTTCTGTAGCGCGTAACTATATCACCTACCGATATAAGAGAGCGCTGGTGCGTAAGTCCAACTCAACAGATGAGCAGATCTTAAGCCTGCTTGAGTTTGACAACGAAGAAGTAAAACAGGAAAACTCCAACAAAAACCCGGCAGTTAACAGCGTACAGCGTGACTATATGGCGGGTGAGGTAAGTAAAGATATTACAAAACGGTTCCTTCTGCCAGAAGATATCGTGGATGCACATGAGAAAGGTCTGATCCATTTCCACGATGCTGATTATTTTGCGCAGCATATGCACAACTGCTGTCTGGTAAATCTGGACGACATGCTGGAGAACGGAACCGTGATCAGCGAGACAATGATCGAAAAACCACACAGCTTTTCTACTGCATGTAACGTAGCAACACAGGCGGTTGCACAGATCGCAAGTTCTCAGTACGGCGGACAGAGTATTTCCCTGTCCCATCTGGTACCGTTTGTACAGGTAAGCCGTGAGAAATATCAGAAAGAAGTTGCTTACGAATTCGAGCAGAGTGGTATCGAAGCAGATGAAGAGACAATCAATAAAGTAGCAGAGCTTCGTGTACAGAAAGAAGTAAAACAGGGCGTTCAGATGATCCAGTATCAGGTAATCACACTCATGACTACCAACGGTCAGGCTCCGTTTATTACCATTTTTATGTACCTGAACGAAGTTCCGGAAGGACGTACCAGAGATGATCTGGCTATGGTCATTGAGGAAGTGTTAAAACAGCGTATTCAGGGTATCAAGAATGAGAAAGGTGTCTATATCACACCGGCATTCCCGAAACTGATCTACGTTTTAGAAGAGGACAATATTCATGAGGACAGCAAATACTGGTATCTGACAAAACTTGCTGCAGAGTGTACCGCAAAAAGAATGGTGCCGGATTACATCTCTGAGAAGATTATGTTTGAAAATAAAGTAGACAAAAACGGTGAGGGACATTGTTATCCGTGCATGGGATGCCGTTCCTTCCTGACACCGTATGTAGATCCGAAAACAAATCAGCCGAAATATTACGGACGTTTCAATCAGGGTGTTGTAACTGTCAACCTGGTTGATGTAGCCTGCTCTTCCGGCGGAAACATGGAAAAATTCTGGAAGATTTTCGATGAGCGTCTGGAACTTTGCCACCGCGCACTGGTTTGCCGTCATGAGCGTCTGGAAGGAACACCTTCTGATGTAGCTCCGATCCTGTGGCAGCATGGCGCACTGGCAAGACTGAAAAAAGGTGAGACCATTGATGAATTGCTTCACGGTGGATATTCCACAATCTCACTGGGATATGCAGGTCTGTGCGAATGTGTTCGTTATATGACAGGAAAATCCCACACAGATCCAAGTGCAACACCGTTTGCACTGGAAGTAATGCAGCATATGAACGATGTCTGCAACGAGTGGAAAGCAGAGCACAACGTAGACTTCAGTCTGTATGGCACACCGCTTGAGTCCACCACTTACAAATTTGCAAAATGTCTGCAGAAACGTTTTGGACTGATCCCGGGTGTAACAGACAAAAACTACATCACAAACAGCTATCATGTACACGTAACAGAGAATATAGATGCTTTTGAAAAACTGAAATTCGAAGCGCAATTCCAGAAGCTGTCTCCGGGCGGTGCGATCAGTTACGTGGAAGTACCGAACATGCAGCAGAATCTGGATGCAGTACTTGCAGTAATGCAGTACATTTATGACAACATCATGTACGCAGAGCTGAATACAAAGAGTGATTTCTGTCAGGTATGCGGTTACACTGGTGAGATCCAGATCGTAGAGGAAGACGGAAAACTGATCTGGGAGTGTCCGAACTGCGGAAACCATGATCAGGATAAGATGAATGTGGCACGTCGTACCTGTGGTTATATCGGAACACAGTTCTGGAATCAGGGAAGAACTCAGGAAATTAAGGAGAGAGTGCTTCATCTGTAAATTAGCAAAAATAACTTAAAACCCAAAAATTTTTTTCGGGGATTTGACTAACAAAAAATTTCGGCCGAGGAAAAAAAGCCTTAAAAACTCTGAGATTTGTAACAAAAATAATAAATTAAAAAAAGACTGCTATGTAATTGTTGAGAAAGACGTTATATAACGGTCTTTCTTAATATATGTTAAAGAAAATCGACGGCTGTTGACAGGAGAAAAAGTGGAATGGTATGATTATTTTATAAAAATAGTAGGAGACGGTATGGGAAAAAGGAGGGGAGTATGAACAGCAGAAAAAAGGCGATAAAGGCAGTTATTATTGTATTAATTGCAGCAGTTGCATTTGGATATGGAACTTATACAACGTTACGTTCGGGTGTTTATGTAGGAGATGACTTTTTCTATAAAAAAAGTGATTCGCGGTATGAAAAGAACATTTCTAATTATATAGAGCAGACATCGGATCATGAATTTACAATTGTTTCTCACGATAAAAAACAGGAAGTTTCCTATGAGATAGAAAAGGAACAAATTACATTTTATTTTCCAGATCAGACTATATCAGGAAGCTGGGATACAGAGCAGAAAGAGTTGTATGATAACGGAGTGCCAGTACTCCAGAATGGAAACTTTGAATTTTCTGAAGATGGCGTGAATATTACTCCAGACATGGGACAGGAGCGTTGCAGTTACGCACTGTGCAGGATCATCTATAATGATCAGGAAACAATTTCAAAATGGTATATGAATATATTTGGACTGGTTTGGTATATTCTTGGAATTATCTGGGTGATGTATCCGGAAGAATGTTATTTCTTTTTGCGGAAGTGGCAGTATAACAACGGAGAGTTATCTGCGATGGGGCGTTTGTGGCAGCAGATTGGTGGCGGCATTCTGGCAGTATTTGGACTTTTTATTATGAGTGGTATGGCAACGATTCTTGAAAAATAGAATACCAAAAAAGAGCATATAGTATTATAATAGGGAATGATACAGAGACATAGATGCTGGAGGAATAAAACAATGAAATTACCAAAAGATCCTGTGATGCTTTTAAGCGTTGTAAATACAGAACTGAGAGACCATTATCCATCATTGGCAGAACTGGCAAAAGCGTATGGTGTAACAGAACAGGAAATTATAGATCAGCTTGCACAGATCAATTATGAATATAAGCCGGAGACAAATCAGTTCCGATAAGCTGAAGATAGTATCTGGAGGGGATAGAACATGTATTATTGTAATATAAAAAAATCAGATATTGCGGACGGACCGGGAGTACGCGTAACCTTATTTGTGTCCGGATGTACGCATCATTGTGAGGAATGTTTTCAACCGGAGACATGGAATTTTTCCTATGGTCAGCCTTTTACAAAAGATGTAGAAGAAGAACTGATGGATGCATTGCAACCTGGATATGTGTCAGGTCTGACATTACTTGGCGGGGAACCATTTGAGCCGGAGCATCAGTACGTGTTGCTTCCGTTTTTACAGAGAGTGCGCCGTGAATTGCCGAAAAAAACAATCTGGGCTTACAGTGGTTATGTATACGAGGAATTGACTGGAAAAGAGATTGGAACCGGAAGAGCACGCTGTGAGGTGACGGATGCGGTGCTTGCTTGTGTGGATGTGCTGGTAGACGGAGAATTTATGAAAGATAAGAAAAATATCAGTCTGCAGTTCCGAGGATCGGAAAATCAGCGTCTGATCGATCTGAGAAAAACCGAAGAAGCCGGTGAAATCGTATGGTGGGACGGAAAATAGAAGCTGCATATATTCCGGTTGGAAGTTAGTTGCTGTCAAAACATAAAAAATAAGGGTTTTCGGGACTATGAAAAATGCCCGGAAACCCTTATTTTATGCGGATAACAGGACTTGAACCTGCACGGTCTCCCACCAGAACCTAAATCTGGCGCGTCTGCCAATTCCGCCATATCCGCAAAGTAATGAACGCGCTCTGGCGCGTCTGCCTACCATTGAACGTTAGTAGTTCAATGGTCATGAATTCCGCCATATCCGCAAAACTAAAAAATTTAGTCACAAATCGAATTATACAGAATACAAAACAAAAAATCAACCGTTACTTTCATTAAAATAATCATTAAAAATTGTGAAAAATTATGGTTCCGTAAATGGATAGTGATAAATTTGTTACTATTTATATATTTTACCTCTATTTTACGTTGAAATTTCTTATATTTTACCTATTTTCAATAAATTACGTTTAAGCTAAAGACAAATTTACAATTTACTGTTAAAATAGATTCGTATGTAAAAATCTATTTACAATTTTTTTACGAATATTACGGAGGATAAATATATGTCTATAGTAGAAGTGTTTTCACTATTGGGTGGCGTTGGATTGTTCCTTTTTGGTATGACGATCATGTCCGCTGGTCTGAAAAATGCCTGTGGTGATAAACTCCAGACAATTTTGGAACACGCAACAAAAAACAAATTGATTGCAATTGCTGTGGGACTTGGTATGACGATACTGGTTCAGAGTTCTTCGGCTACGGATGTTATGGTTATCGGATTTGTAAACTCAGGTCTGATGAACTTGGGACAGGCGATCGGTGTTATTATGGGTGCCAATATTGGTACAACAATCACTGCACAGATCACAGCGTTTAACATCAGTACATTTACGCCGCTGCTTCTTTTTGCAGGTGCGATCATGTATCTGTTTATGAAAAATGATTTTGTGAAGCATGTAGGATCTGTCATCATGGGCTTTGGTATGTTATTCCAGGGTATTACCATGATGAAAGTTGCGATTCATCCGTTATCCCAGAGTGAAGGATTTGTTTCATTCTTATCCACATTGAACAATCCGGCACTTGCAATTCTCTTTGGTATTGCATTTACGGCATTGCTGCAGAGTTCTTCTTCTTCAACCGTTATTTTTCAGGCGTTTGCCATTCAGGGACTGCTTAGCTACAACGTAGCTGTTTACCTGGTAATTGGTGCGGCAATTGGTTCTGTTACACCAAACCTGCTTGCAAGTCTGACTGCAAACAGAAACGGAAAGAGAGCGGCAATTTTGAACCTGCTGTTTAACGTATTCCGTGCGGGAATCCTGGTTGCATTGATCAATATCTTCCCAATCATACTGACAGGAATCCAGAGTCTGTCACCGAGCGATGTTGGACGTCAGGTGGCAAATACGCATACAATTTTCGCAATTATCGCGGTACTGGTTGAGTTATCGTTTACAAATAAACTGATCTGGCTGGCAGAGAAGATTGTTCCGGTACTTCCGGAGGAAAACCAGCAGTTAGAAGATCGTTCTCTGGTATATATGACACAGCTGACAAAAGTACCGGCTCCAGTTGCTTTGCGTCAGACACAGCGTGAGATCACACGTATGGGACATATCGCAGCTGACAATCTGAAACGTGCACTGGATTGCTTCTTCAATTACAGTATGTCAAAGGCAGCTTCCGTACGGTCTCATGAGGAGAGTGTCAATATCCTGAATCATCTGATTGCAGATGCCATGGTAGACCTCAGATCCCTGGATCTGTCACCGGAAAATATGCGTCGTGTGTCTATGATGACCATTGCGGTTACTGATATTGAGCGCTTATCCGATCATGCGGAAAATATTGTAGAGTACATTGAACAGATGAATGCGAAAAAAGCAGAAATGTCAGAGGCAGCCAGAAAAGAACTTCTGGATATGTCTCAGGATGCGTTGGATGCCGTTTATCTGGCGTTGGATATTTTTGAAAAAGATGATTACAGCAAGCTGGATCAGATTGAAATTCTGGAGCAACATGTAGATGATCATGAGAAAGATCTCATTAATAATCACATTGAGCGTATTATGAACTCTATGTGTAATCCACTTGGTGGAGTTATTTTCTCCGATCTGGTTACCGATCTGGAGCGATGTTCCGATCATGCCATTAATCTGGCATACGCATTAAAAGAACGTCCATCTGAATTGGACGCACCGAAATTAGTGTAAATTTTACGGGTAATTGTGTGGTTTAAATTCAAGAATGCTCCGGCATTCTTGTTGCGAGGTGCGCGTCATGCAATTGCATGAC